>JBOFCR010000180.1:0-16568 GCA_051646165.1 Pseudomonas sp.
GGTACTTCTCGGTGATGAAGGTCTTCACCTCGGCGCTGTTGAGGGCCTTGGCCAGTTTCTGCAGGGCGGCGTCGTCCTTGCGGTCGGCGCGTACCACCAGGATGTTGACGTAGGGCGAGTCGCTGCCTTCGATGGCCAGGGCGTCCTTGGTCGGGTTGAGGCCGGCTTCCAGGGCGTAGTTGGTGTTGATCAGCGCCAGGTCGACTTGCGGCAGCACGCGCGGCAGGGTGGCTGCTTCCAGCTCACGTACCTTGATGCCTTTCGGGTTCTCGGCGATGTCCTTGACGGTGGCGGTGATGCCGGCGTCGGCTTTCAGCTTGATCACGCCAGCCTTCTGCAGCAGCAGCAGGGCGCGGCCGCCGTTGGTGGCGTCGTTGGGGATAACCACGTTGGCGCCTTGCGGCAGGTCGGCCAGGTTCTTGATCTTGCTGGAGTAGGCGCCGAAGGGCTCGACGTGCACGCCGGCGATGCTCACCAGCTGGGTGCCGCGCGCGGCGTTGAACTCGTTCAGGTACGGCTGGTGCTGGAAGAAGTTGGCATCCAGGCGGCCTTCGGCAACCTGCACGTTGGGCTGCACGTAGTCGGTGAAGACCTTGATCTTCAGCTCGACGCCTTCTTTGGCCAGGGCCGGTTTGATGACTTCGAGGATCTCGGCGTGCGGCACGGCGGTGGCGGCGACGCTGATGGTGTCGGCGGCCTGGGCGGCGGCGCTGGTCAGGGCGGCCGCGGTGGCCAGGGCAGTCAGCAGTTTTTTCATGGTTCAGCTCCTTGTGGGATGTTGGCGCGGGGTCCCGTGGGTAACGGGTCGCCCGCTGTTCTATGGGGTAGGGCGAATTCAGTTAGTTACTTGCGCGAGCTTTTTATTTCCTAGAAAAGTGCACCACCAGCTTGTCGCCGATGGTCTGCAGCACCTGCACCAGGATCAGCAGGAGGATCACGGTGACGGCCATCACGTCCGGCTGGTAGCGCTGGTAGCCGTAGCGCACGGCCAGGTCGCCGAGGCCGCCGCCGCCGATCAGGCCGCTCATGGCGGTGTAGGACACCAGGGTGATGGCGGTCACGGTGGCCGCGGCGATCAGCCCCGGCAGCGCTTCCGGCAGCAGGGCGCGGAAGATGATCTGCAGGGTGCTCGCGCCCATCGCCTGGGTCGCCTCGATGATGCCGCGATCGACCTCGCGCAGGGCGGTTTCCACCAACCGGGCGAAGAATGGGGTAGCACCCACTACCAGCGGCGGGATGGCCCCGGCGACGCCCAGCGAGGTGCCGGTGATCAGCACGGTCAGCGGGATCATCAGGATCAGCAGGATCACGAACGGCACCGAGCGCAGCACGTTGACCAGCAGCGACAGCACGCCGTACAGCGCGCGCTGCTCGAACATCTGCCGCGGCCCGGTGAGGAACAGCAGCACGCCCAGCGGCAGGCCGAGCAGCACGGTGAACAGGGTGGCGCCGCCGAGCATGCTGAGGGTGTCGAGGCTGGCGTAGCCGATCTCCGGCCAGTCGACATTGGGCAGCCAGGAGGCCAGCAGGGATTCGATCATCGCAGCACCTCCAGGTGCACGTCGGCGGCCTGGAAGCGCGCCAGCGCGGCGTCGATATCACCGCCGGTGAGGGCCAGGGTCAGCTGGCCGTAGGGGTTGTCCTTGATGCGGTCGATGCGTCCGGCCAGGATGCTGTAATCCACCCCGGTCTCGCGCGCCACGGTGCCCAGCAGCGGCGCGTAGGTGGCCTCGCCCTGGAAGGTCAGGCGCAGGATGCGGCCCTGCACGTGGGCGAAGTCGTCGCGCTGCTCGTTTTCGTCGATGTGCTCGTCTTCCTGCACGAAACGCTTGGTGGTGGGGTGCTGCGGATGGAGGAACACCTGGGCCACCGGGCCCTGCTCGACGATGCTGCCGGCATCCATCACCGCCACCTGGTCGCAGACCCGGCGGATCACGTCCATCTCGTGGGTGATCAGGACGATGGTCAGCTTCAGCTCGCGGTTGATTTCGGCCAGCAGCTGCAAGACCGAGGCGGTGGTCTGCGGGTCGAGGGCGCTGGTGGCTTCGTCGCAGAGCAGAATTTTCGGCTGGGTGGCCAGGGCGCGGGCGATGCCGACACGCTGCTTCTGGCCGCCGGAGAGCTGCGCCGGGTACTTGTCGGCATGCTCACTGAGGCCGACGCGGGCCAGCAGCTCGGCGACGCGTTGCTCGATCTGGCTGCGCGACAGCTCGCCGCTCAGTTCCAGCGGCATGGCCACGTTGGCGGCGACGGTCTTCGACGACAGCAGGTTGAAGTGCTGGAAGATCATCCCGACCTGGCGGCGGAAACGGCGCAGGCCATTGGCGTCAAGGGCGGTGACGTCCTCGCCGTCGACCGTGATACGGCCGCCGCTGGGTTCTTCCAGGCGGTTGATCAGGCGCAGCAGGGTGCTTTTACCAGCGCCGGAATGGCCGATCAGGCCGAACACCTGGCCGGCGTCGATGCGCAGGCTGGTGGGCTGCAAGGCGGGCACATCGCGCCCGGCAACCTTGTAGGTCTTGTTGACGTGGTGAAACTCGATCACAGAACGAACCTTGTGGGTACGGGGGAGCGAAAGCCGCAATCCGATGGGCGCGGCGACTCCTTCTAGCCTAGGCGGTTAGCCGAAAGCCGCGCATTTTAGCCGGTTTGTTTATGCGTTCTTAGTCTTTCTTGGTCGGAGTTGCTTAGGTGCAGGCATAAGCACGTAGGTTGGGTTGAGGCGCGCAGCGCAGAAGCCCAACGAGCGAAGGTTCAGGCCGTGTCGTGGCTTGTCCGTCCGCCGTTGGGCTTCGCTGCGCTCAACCGCAACCTACATCAGGCGCAGATGCGGTTTAGCCGTTGCTTTGTGGGCTTAATACGAGGCGCGGCTCCTGGTCCGGCTTGAGCACCGGGGAGAACTGCGGGGTGAAGCCGGGTTCGAGCTTCTTGATCCGCGCCGACAGCAGGGCGGCGACGAAGGGATAGTCCTTGGCCTCGCGCACTTCCAGGCGCACCGCGCAGTCGAAGGCGACCACGTCGGCGGCCACCACGTCGAGCAGCTTGCGCAGGGCCTCACGGTCCTGGGCATCGAGCATCGGCAGCGGCACGCTGCTGCTGGCGGCCTTGGGATCGATCAGCTGGGCGCGCGGCTGGGCGGCTGCGGCCAGTGCTGCGGCCTTGTCCTCAGCAGCCTGGCGGGCAACCTGGGCGGCGGTTTCGCGGTCGGCGGCGGCCTTTTGTGCGGCGAGTTTCTGCTGTTGGGCGCGTTCGGCATCCTGCTTGGCCTTGGCGGCCAGCTCGGCGGCGCTTGGCGCCGCTTTGGCCGGTGCCGGCGGCGTTATCGGGGCAGCCGGAGCAGCCTTTTGTGCCACGGCGGCAAGGCTCTGCTGGTATTGGTCTTTCAGGCCCGGGGCCTTGCTCATGTAAGGCTGGGCCTTGGTCAGCGACGCGGCGGCAGCAGTGGTGTCCTGGGCGGCCAGTTGCTGCTGGCCCTGCTTCAGGTAGGCGCCGGCCAGCTCGCGCTGGTACTGCTCGATGCGCACGTCGCTCTTGTCGACATTGCGTTGCAGGCTGCTCAGGGCCTGCTCGGCGGCCTGCAGTTCGCCGCGATCGATCTGCGCGGAAACCCCGTTGAAGCCTTTGACCAGCTCATCGGTGCTCCAGTACTCGGCATGGGCCTGGCCCAGCAGCAAGCTCAGGGCGACTGTGGCGAGAGCTTGCTTCTTGCTGAAATTCATTTTGTGACCCGCTGGTTTTGTGTCGTTTCTGTTTGGGCAAAAAACGCCCAATCCTAGCGGGCCCGGCGGGGCAGGGCAAAGCCTACGAGGAAAATTGCTGCGGCTGATACCACGATAGAAGGCCCGGCGGGCGTGTCCTGGTACCAGGAAAGGCTCAAGCCTGCGGTTACCGCGAGCATGCCGAGGAAACTGGCGCCGATTGCCATCTGTTCCGGCGTGCGCGCATGGCGCTGAGCGGCGGCGGCCGGAATGATCAGCAGCGAGGTGATCAGCAGCACCCCGACTATCTTCATCGCCACCGCAATCACCACCGCGATCAGCAGCATCAGCGCCAGGCGCAGGGCCGCCACCGGCAGGCCTTCGACCCGCGCCAGTTCTTCATGCACGGTGATCGCCAGCAACTGGCGCCACAGCGGCAGCAGCAGGGTCAGCACCAGGGCGCTGCCGCCGAGGATCCAGGCCAGGTCGTTGTGGCTGACCGCCAACAGGTCGCCAAACAGGTAGCCCATCAGGTCGATGCGCACATTGTCCATAAAGCTCAGGACGACGAGCCCTAACGACAGGGTGGTCGGCGCGAGGATGCCGAGCAGGGTGTCCGAGGCCAGCGGCTGGCGCTGTTGCAGGGTCACCAGCAGCACGGCGAGCAGCAGGCAGCCGGCGGTTACCGCCAGGGTCGGGCTGATGTCGAGGAGAAAGCCCAGGGCCACGCCGAGCAGCGCGGCGTGCGACAGAGTGTCGCCGAAGTAGGCCATGCGCCGCCAGACCACGAAGGAGCCCAGCGGGCCGGCGACCAGCGCCAGGGCCAGGCCGGCGAGCAGTGCGTTGAGGAGAAATTCGGGCATCAGTGTTTGCAACCAGGGCCGTGGACATGGGCCGGACCGTGGATGGTCAGGCCGGGCTGGTCGACCACCGCGCCGTGCAGGTCGTGGCTGTGGTCGTGATGGTGGTGGTAGACGGCCAGGCTCTTGGCGTCCTGGCCGAACAGTTCGACGAAGGCCGGGTCGTTGCTGACCTGTTCCGGGTGGCCGGAGCAGCACACGTGGCGATTCAGGCAGACCACCTGGTCGGTGGTGCTCATCACCAGGTGCAGGTCGTGGGAGACCATCAGCACGCCGCACTGGTGGCGGTCGCGCAGACGGGTGATCAGGCGGTACAGCTCGGCCTGGCCGGCTACGTCGACGCCCTGCACCGGCTCGTCGAGCACCAGCAGCTGCGGTTCGCGCAGCAGCGCACGGGCCAGCAGTACGCGCTGCAGCTCGCCGCCGGAAATGCTTTGCAGCGGGCTGTCGAGCACCTGTTCGGCACCCACTTCAGCCAATGCGGCCATGGCGGCGGCGCGGTCGACCCCGGGTACCAGGCGCAGGAAGCGCAGCACCGAGAGCGGCAGGGTGGCGTCCACCTGCAGCTTCTGCGGCATGTAGCCGATGCGCAGGCGCGGCTGGCGCTGCACGCTGCCGCGATCGGGCTTGAGCAGGCCGAGCACGGTGCGCACCAGGGTGGTCTTGCCGGCGCCGTTGGGGCCGATCAGGGTGACGATCTCGCCGGCACGCACGGCCAGCTGCACTTCGTTGAGCACCGCCTGGCCGGCGAAGTCGACGCCTACACCGTCGAGCTGGATCAGTGCCTGGCTCATGCGGCCGCCCGGCAGCCGGCGCACAGGCCGACGATTTCCACGGTCTGGCTTTCCACCACGAAACCGACCGCCAGGGCGCTGTGCACGATGGCGTCGCTGATCGCCGCCTGCTCCAGCTCGATGGCCGTGTGGCAGGTCTTGCAGATCAGAAACTGGCCCTGGTGCAGCTCGCCGGGGTGGATGCAGCCGATAAAGGCGTTGAGCGAGGCGATGCGGTGCACCAGGCCGTTTTCCAGGAGGAAATCCAGCGCCCGATAAACGGTTGGCGGCGCCGCACGGCGGCCGTCTTCCTCGCTGAGCACGCCGAGAATGTCGTAGGCACCCAGCGGCTTGTGGCTCTGCCAGACCAGCTCCAGCACGCGTTTGCGCAGGGCGGTCAGGCGCGTGCCCTGCTTGGCGCAGAGTTGCTCGGCCTCGGCCAGCGCGCTGCTGACGCAGTGCGAATGGTCGTGCGGCAGGCAGGCCAGCGGGGTGTTGGGGGTCAGTGGCTTGAACATGACGAGGACGTCCGGGTGAAGAGACGTTATTCTATAACTCTTTTCCCGCCGAGTCTTGCCGTCGTGTCGCGTCTGTCCGCCCTTGTCCTGCTGTGCCTGTTTTCCCTCACCGCCCGCGCCGAAGTGCAGGTGCTGACCAGCATCAAGCCGCTGCAGCTGATTGCCGCTGCCGTGCAGGAAGGCGTCGGTACGCCGGGCGTGCTGCTGCCGCCGGGCGCCTCGCCGCACAACTTCGCCCTGCGCCCGTCCGATGTGCGCCGGGTGCAGAGTGCCGACTTGCTGTACTGGATCGGCCCGGACATGGAAACCTTCCTGCCGCGCGTGCTGGCCAGCCGTCAGGCACCGGCGGTGGCCGTGCAAGGCTTGCCGGGCCTGACTCTGCGTCACTTTGGTGAAGGTGAGCACGAGCATGAACATGAGCACGCGAGTGGCGATGCCGATCACGATGAGCATGACCACGCCCACCAGCCCGGCAGCCTCGACGCCCACCTGTGGCTGCTGCCAGCCAATGCGCGGGTTATCGCGGCGAAGATGGCCGCCGACCTGACCGCTGCTGACCCAGCCAATGCCGCGCGTTACCAGGCCAACCTGCAGGCCTTCGGCCAGCGCCTGGATGCTTTGGATACCCAGCTGAAAACGCGCCTGGCGCCGCTGGCCGGCAAGCCGTTCTTCGTTTTCCACGAAGCCTTCGACTACTTCGAGGCGGCCTACGGTCTGCAGCATGTCGGGGTGTTCAGCGTGGCCAGCGAAGTGCAGCCCGGCGCGCGCCACGTCGCTGCCATGCGCGAACGTCTGCAAGCGGCCGGGCCGTCCTGCGTGTTCAGCGAACCGCCGTTGCGCCCGCGCCTGGCCGAAACCCTGTCCGCCGGTCTGCCAGTGAAACTGGCCGAGCTAGATGGCCTCGGCGCCCAGGCGCAGAGCTACGAACAGCTTCTGGATGGCTTGGCCACTGGCATGGCGGCCTGCCTGGAAACCCTCTGACAAGGAGTCATGAATGCGCGGCAAGGGATGGCTGACATTGGCGGCGGTGCTGCTGGCTGGAGTGAGCGCGGGCTTGGGCTATCAGGCCGCACGCTGGCAGGTGGGCACGCTGGATATTCTCTGTCCCGGCGACTTTCGCGAGTACCGCAGCGCGGTGGCGCTGGGCGATACCGGTGGTATCCATCTGCCGGCTGGCACCCGATTGCGTGCGCGCTTCTGCGAATACAACGCGCAGGCGTAGGTGGAAGTGCTGATCGACAAGAGCGAGTTCAGCCAGCTGCAGCCACAGGACAACCCGCGCGGCGAGCGCTGGCTGTACAACCTGCAGCCAGCCTCAGAGGGCGAACGGTAGGGGCAGGCTGACTTGCTGGCGCTGCGCCAGGCGGCGCTGGAACTCGCCCGGATCCTTGACCAGCACATCACGGCCCTGGAAGCGCCGTGCGGCGATCAACCGTGACAGCCAGAAACGCAGGCAGGCGATGCGCAGCATGGCTGGCCACAGTTCGGCTTCGGCGAGGGTGAAGGGGCGCTGTGCGGCATAGGCACCGAGCAGGGCGCGCGCGCGCGGCAGGTCGAGGCTGTCGTCGGCCTGCGAGCACCAGTCGTTGAGGGTGATCGCCAGGTCGTAGAGCATCGGCCCGGAGCAGGCGTTGTAGAAGTCGATCACCCCGGCCAGCTGGTTGCCGTCGAACAGCGCGTTGTCGCGGAACAGATCGGCGTGCAGGTTGGCGCGCGGCAGGGCGAGGATGCGCGCCTTCAGCTCGGCCACTTCATGCAGGCTGTCGCGCAGCAGCGGCAGCTGCTCGTCGTGCAGCTCCAGGGCCAGCATCGGGCCTTCTTCGAGCATCCAGTCGAGGCCACGGTCGCTGCGCCGTTCGAGGATGTCGTCGCGGGTCGCCAGGTGCAGGCGCGCCAGCCAGCTGCCGATTTCCGCACAGTGATGGGCGTTGGGCTGGCTGACATGCTTGCCGGCCAGGCGCGGCTGCAGGATCGCCGGCCTCTCCGCCAGCTCGCGCAGCGCTTCGCCGTCCTGTGTGGGTACCGCGTAGGGTACCGGCAGGCCGGCCTGGTGCAGGCGTTCGAGCAGGCTGATGAAGAATGGCATGTCGGCCCGTGGGCCGCGTTCGACCAGGGTGAGGACGAACTCGCCACCTTCCAGGCTGACGAAGAAGTTGCTGTTCTCGGTGCCGGCGCTGATGCCCTGGAAATCCTTCAGCCGGCCCAGGCCGTAGGGCGCGAGAAAGGCTTCCAGCTCGTGGCGTTCCAGCGGGGTGAAGACCGACATGGACGTGTCCTCGGTTGTTCAGCGCAAACGCATTACCACTTAAAGATTTCCCAGGCCGGGATCAGCATATCCGGCTGGTCGGAGCGCACGAAGTTGCCATCGCTGCCGTCGGCGCGCACCAGGAAGTACGGCTTGCCGTTCTTCGGGGTGACTTTGATGGCGTAGAGGAAGCCATTCTGCCGGTATTCCTGGATGGTCTTGTCGCCATCCTGGCGGATGGTTACCTCGGGGTCGGCATCCGGCGCATCGTCGGCGGCGATGGCGTACAGCGGGCTGGTGGCCAGCAGGCCGGTGAGCAACAGGCGGTTGAGTACGCGCATGGTAACCTTGTCCCTTTGTCGTCAATGGTCGGTTCAGTTTAACCCCGGCCCTCAGGAAAAGGTTGATCCTGCGCATGTCTAACGCCCCTCTGGTTCTGGTCGACGGTTCCTCCTACCTCTACCGCGCCTTCCACGCCCTGCCGCCGCTGGCCAATTCCAAGGGCCTGCAGACCGGCGCGGTGAAGGGCGTGCTGAACATGCTGAAAAGCCTGCGCAAGCAGTATCCGGACAGCCCCTTCGCCGTGGTGTTCGATGCCAAGGGCGGGACCTTCCGCGATGCCATCTTCGCCGACTACAAGGCCAACCGCCCGCCGATGCCGGACGAGCTGCGCGGCCAGGTCGAACCGCTGCACGCCAGCGTGCGTGCCCTCGGCTACCCGCTGCTGTGCGTCGAAGGCGTGGAAGCCGACGACGTGATCGGCACCCTGGCCCGGCAGACTGCCGCACTGGGCCGCGACGTGGTGATTTCCACCGGCGACAAGGACATGGCCCAGCTGGTCTGCCCGCACGTGACCCTGGTCAACACCATGACCGGCAGCGTCTACGACATCGCCGGGGTGAAGGAAAAGTTCGGCGTCGGCCCGGAGCTGATCATCGATTACCTGGCGCTGATGGGCGACAAGGTCGACAACATTCCCGGCGTGCCGGGCGTCGGCGAGAAGACTGCGCTGGGCCTGCTGGTGGGTATCGGCGGCGGCCTCGATGTGCTCTACGCCAACCTCGACAAGGTGCCTGAGCTGCCGATCCGTGGCGCCAAGACCCTGCCGGCCAAGCTCGCCGAGCACAAGGACATGGCCTACCTGTCCTACGAGCTGGCGACCATCAAGCTGGATGTCGAACTGGATGTCGGAGTCGACGACCTGCATCCCGGCGAGCCGAACCGCGCGGCCCTGGTCGAGTTGTATACCGAACTGGAATTCAAGGGCTGGCTGGACGAGCTGCAGCGCGAGAAACCCAAGGCCCGACCGGCCACGGTGCCAGCACCCAGCGGCGGCCTGTTCGATCAGCCCGAGCCGGCGTTGGCCGAAGCGGGCGAGTCGGACGCAGAGCAACCGGTCGCCAGCCAGTCGCGCTACGAAACGGTGCTGGAGCAGGCGCAGTTCGATGCCTGGCTGAAGAAGCTGGAACAGGCCGAGCTGATCGCCTTCGATACCGAAACCACCAGCCTCGACCCACAACAGGCGCAGGTGGTCGGCGTGTCCTTCGCAGTGACGGCGGGTGAAGCCGCCTATGTGCCGCTGGCGCACTCCTATATGGGCGTGCCGGCGCAGCTCGATCGCGATGCGGTGCTGCGCGCGCTCAAGCCGATTCTCGAAGACCCGGCCAAGGCCAAGGTCGGCCAGCACGCCAAGTACGACATGAACGTGCTGGCCAACGCCTCGACGCCGATCATGGTGCAGGGCGTGGCCTTCGACACCATGCTCGAATCCTATGTGCTGGATTCCACCGCCACGCGCCACGACATGGACAGCCTGGCGCTGAAGTACCTCGATCACAGCACCATCCGTTTCGAGGACATCGCCGGCAAAGGTGCCAAGCAGCTGACCTTTGACCAGATCGCCCTGGAGCAGGCCGGCCCTTACGCGGCGGAAGACGCCGACGTGACCCTGCGCCTGCACCAGTGCCTGTGGCAGAAGCTCGAAGCCACGCCGTCGCTGGCCAAGGTGCTGCGCGAAATCGAGATGCCGCTGGTGCCGGTACTGGCACGGATCGAACGTCAGGGCGCGCTGGTCGATGCCAAACTGCTCGGCGAGCACAGCGTCGAACTGGGCGAGCGCCTGGTTGAGCTGGAGCGCCAGGCTTTCGCTATCGCCGGCGAGGAGTTCAACCTCGGTTCGCCCAAGCAGCTCGGTGCAATTCTCTACGAGAAACTCGGTCTTCCGGTGATCAGCAAGACCGCCACCGGCCAGGCCTCGACTGCCGAAGCGGTGTTGGCCGAGCTGGCCGAGCAGGACTACGAACTGCCCAAGGTGCTGATGCAGTACCGCAGCCTGAGCAAGCTCAAGAGCACCTACACCGACCGCCTGCCGGAGCAGATCAACCCGCGTACCGGGCGCATCCACACCAGCTACCACCAGGCGGTGGCGGCCACCGGGCGGTTGTCCTCGACCGACCCGAACCTGCAGAACATCCCGATCCGCACCGCCGAAGGCCGGCGCATTCGCCAGGCGTTCGTCGCGCCCAAGGGCTACAAGCTGATGGCGGCGGACTACTCGCAGATCGAGCTGCGCATCATGGCCCACCTGGCCAAGGACGAAAGCCTGCTGGACGCTTTCCGCCATGGTCGCGACGTGCACCGCGCCACCGCGGCCGAAGTGTTCGGCGTGGCCCTGGATGAAGTCACCACCGACCAACGCCGCAGCGCCAAAGCGATCAACTTCGGCCTGATCTACGGTATGAGCGCCTTCGGCCTGGCCAAGCAGATCGGCTGCGACCGCAAGCAGGCGCAGGCCTATATCGACGTCTACTTCGCCCGTTATCCCGGCGTGCTGGCCTATATGGAACGCACCCGCGAGCAGGCCACGCAGCAAGGCTTTGTCGAAACCCTGTTCGGCCGCCGCCTGTATCTGCCGGATATCCACGCGAAGAACCCGTCGCTGCGCAAGGGCGCCGAGCGCACCGCGATCAACGCGCCGATGCAGGGCACCGCGGCTGACATCATGAAGCGGGCGATGGTCGCCGTGGACGCCTGGCTGTGCACCTGTGGCCTGGATGCCAAGGTAATCCTGCAGGTACACGACGAGCTTGTCCTGGAGGTTCGCGAAGACCAGATCGACGCCCTCAAGGCCGGCCTGCTGCCGCTGATGAGCGGCGCCGCCGAGCTGGATGTGCCGCTGCTGGTCGAGGCTGGGGTGGGCGCCAACTGGGATGAGGCGCACTAACGCAAGGCTAAAAGCCCGTAGGTTGTGGTTGAGCGCAGCGAAGCCCAACAATCCTGGCGCGGGTCAAGCCGTTGGGCTTCGTCGCTGCGCTCCTCAACCCAGCCTACGCAGGCCGCCGGCCTGCGGCATAGGGTCGCAGTCGGCTCGTTTTTAGAAGCGTTTGCGCATTAGCAATTAGCTGTTTATCGCAATGCGGTTTAAAAAAATCTGAACTATCTGCCAGGAACACCGGTCAGAGTTTATGAATGGCACGAAGCCCTTCGATGCTCCTATGTGTGTTTAGTGTTGGCAGATCTCTGAACCCCGCCCTAGCGGTTCAGAATTGAACCCCGGTCTTCTCCCTCCCCATACGAAGCCCGGGGTTTTTTTTGCCTGCGATTTGCTCATGCAGGCGCAGTAAACCGGCCTTACTCGGCCGACTCCTGGTCTTCCTCTTCTTCCTTGATCAGCTCCATCCAGCCGGCCAGCACGGCCTGCGCTTCCTCAATGCCCTGACGCTTGGGCGCCGAGAACAGCTGGATGCTGACGTCTGTGCCCCAGCCCTTCTGGATATCCTGACGCACCTTGAGCAGGGCGTTCTTGGCTGCGCCGAAGGTCAGCTTGTCGGCCTTGGTCAGCAGGATGTGCAGGCGCATGCCGCTGGCTTGCGACCAGTCGAGCATCATGCGGTCGAACTCGGTCAGCGGATGGCGAATGTCCATCATCAGGATCAGCCCGACCAGGCTCTCGCGGCTGCTCAGGTAGGCCTCCAGGTGGCGCTGCCAGTGCTGCTTGAGCGGGATCGGCACCTTGGCGTAGCCATAACCGGGCAGGTCGACCAGGCGGCGCTCTTCGTCCAGAGTGAAGAAGTTGAGCAGTTGGGTGCGCCCCGGGGTCTTCGAGGTGCGCGCCAGGTTGGCATGGGTCAGGGTGTTCAGCGCGCTGGACTTGCCGGCGTTGGAGCGCCCGGCGAAGGCCACTTCATAGCCTTCGTCCGGCGGGCACTGGTCGACCTTGGCCGCACTGATCATGAACGTAGCCTGTTGGCACAGACCGATGATGGGATTCTTGGGTTGCATGGGAGGTTCCGGTTGAGGCGGGCGCCGCGTGAGGCGCGGCATGGTGTCGCTTCCGTTTCAGCGACGCCAGTATATAATGCCGCAGATTTTGTGTGCGCTTTGTCCCGTCCGTTGTTGCGGGAGTGGCCAAATAAGCTGCGCGATAGAACGCAGGCCGTTCCCGACCCTGATGAGGTTGGCCCATGAGAAAAGTATTGGCTGTGGCTGTCGTGTTGTGCGCCTTTTCCGGTGCGGCACAGGCGGCGCAAGATGCCGAAGCTGTATATGCCAAGGCCTGTTCGGCCTGCCACAATGGTCAATTGCCGATGGCGCCCAAACGTGGCGACAAGGCAGCCTGGGAGCCACGTGTGGCCAAGGGCATGGACGCGCTGGTACAGAGCGCGACCAACGGTTTGAATGCCATGCCACCCCGTGGCTTGTGCATGGATTGCACTGCCGAGGACTACCAGGCCGTCATCAAGTTGATGAGCGAGTAGTCCCGTAAAAAACTCTTTATACCCCTAGCCGTTATTGGATTAGCTGATGAACAAACTACTCGTGAGCCTGCTGTTGACCCTGGGTGTCTCCGCTGCCGCGCATGCCGCCGACGCGATCGTCGGCGATGCCAAGGCTGGCCAGGCCAAGACCGCCGTGTGCGGTGCCTGTCACGGTCCGGACGGCAATAGCGCCGCGCCGAACTTCCCGAAACTGGCCGGCCAGGGCGAGCGCTACCTGCTCAAGCAGCTGCACGACATCAAGGGCGGCAAGCGCCAGGTGCTGGAAATGACCGGCCTGCTGACCAACCTCAGTGAGCAGGATCTGGCCGACATCGCCGCCTACTTCGCCAGCCAGAAGATGAGCGTTGGCGCTGCCGACCCGAAACTGGTCGATGCCGGTGAAGCGCTGTTCCGCGGTGGCAAGATCGAACAAGGCATGCCGGCCTGTACCGGTTGCCATGCGCCGAGCGGTGCCGGCAACGCCGCTGCCGGCTTCCCACACCTGGGTGGCCAGCACGCGACCTACGTGGCCAAGCAGCTGACCGACTTCCGCGAAGGCAACCGCACCAACGACGGCGACAGCATGATCATGCGCGCCATCGCCGCCAAGCTGAGCAACAAGGATATCGCTGCGGTATCGACCTACATCCAGGGCCTGCACTAACAGGTTCACGGATGTAAAAAGGGTGGCCTAGGCCACCCTTTTTTGTGCCCGCGAAAAAGCTCGGGCGTTGTTATCTGTCTGGCGTTCGTGGTTGTGCCGACCGGCTGACCAGGCGACTCACGGGGCAGCATCGGGCCCCCGGAGTCGCTCAGCGAGCCGATTGCCTGCTTAGAACGTCACCTGCCACTGGGCGACCAGTGCATGGTTCTGCGTGTCGTCGCCCAGCTCGCCGCTGTAGCCCAGGCCGAGACTCTGGGTGGCGCTGATGCCGAGGTCGACGCCGGCCGACAGCAGCAGGCTGTTGCGATCCAGGGCGCTGCCCTCGACGCTGAAGGCGCTGCCGCCACTGAGGAAGGCCTGCTGTGCACTGCTTTGCAGGTCGCCGTAGGTGTGGCGCCAGCCCAGGCTGGCGCGCGGGGTCAGGCTCATGCCGTTGTCCAGGTTGCCGAGGTGGGCCAGGCGCAGGCCGAGGGTGGTGCTGAGGTTGTCCTGATCCTGCTGCTCGACATGCAGCGCGGCGGCGCCGCCTTGCTCGTCGTAGCTCTCGTGGCTGTAGCGCTGGTAGCCGAGGTTGGCGAAGGGTTCGGCGAGCAGGCGACCGTCGGCCAGTTGGTAACCCAGTTCGGCGAAGGCCTGCTGGCTGTCGGCGTCGTAGTCGCCGCGCAGGCGATCGCTGAAGCCGCTGAAGTCGATGCGGCGCTCGCTGCTGTTGTCGTGCCAGCTGTAGGCGGCGCCCAGGCGCAGGGCCAGCGGGCCGCTCTGGCGCTGGGCGTAGAGGCCCAGGTGCAGGCTGTCGATATCGCTGGAGGCGCCGTGGTCGGCGTCCACATCGGTACGCCCGTAGCCGCCCAGTACGCCCAGGCGCCACTGCTCGTCGAGCGCCCAGTCGGCGCCGAGGGCGGTGCCGGCGTTGTCCTGGCTGATGTCACCGCTGTCGCTGTCGAGCTTGCCGTGGCTGCCCAGGCCCTGCAGCCACAGGCGGCCTGCGGCTGCAGGGTCATTCAGGTTGCGCGCCTCACGCGGCACGCCACTGGCGACCAGTTGCGGGCCGTCTTCGCGCAGCAGTGCGGCTTGCAGGTTGCCGCTGCTGCCCATCTGCTGCATGGCGGACAGCATGCTGCCGCCGATCTGCGCGCTACCGGCCAGGCTGGCACTGGTGATGCTGGCGTTGGCGCTGCCGGCCAGCTGTTCCAGGCCGCGCTGGGCCTGCTCCGCGTCGCTGCCGAGCAGGGTCTGGTAGAGCACGCCGTCGCCGCTGCCCTGGACTGCATCGGCTACGCTGCGACCATTGCCGCTGCTGGCCAGGTCGGCGAAGGCCAGGTCGTTACGCAGCAGTTGCAGCTCGACGCTGTTTGCGCTGTAGCTCAGCTCGGGAGTGAGGAAGGCCAGGTTGCTGCTGACCCCGGCGAAGCGCCCGCTGACCCCGCCGTCAGCCTGCAGCACCTGGTACTGGCCGATACGCGGGTAATCGCCCGATGCCGCGATGATCTGCAGGTTGGCGCCGGCAAGGCTGGCGCTGCCGCCGACCGAGGTGGGCGAATGGCTGCCATCGGCAGCCAGGTTCAGGGTCAGGCTGGCGCCGCTGGCCAGGTTGAGGTCGCCGTCGACCCGGCCGCCGCCGAAGCGTGCGCCGCTGGCCACCTGCACATCGCCCTGGATGCGCCCGACGTTGCGCAGGCCGGCACCGCCGAGCACCTGCACGCCGTCGGCGAAGTCGTCGCTGTCCAGGTTCCAGTCGCCCTGGCGCACCTGCAGGCTCTCGAAGCCGAGGGTGTCGGCCAGACTGCCGCCGCTGGCGTCGTCGAGAAGTACCTGGTCGTTGCCGGCACCGCCATTCACCGTGCCGATGAAACGGCTGCCGGCGAGCAGGGTCAGGCGGTCGTCGCCGTCGCCGAGGTCCACGGCCAGGCCGTTCTGGCTCTCGATCAGGCCGGCGTTGAGCAACTGATCGTCGCCTGCGCCCATCTGCACGGCGGCGCCTGCGGTGGTGCTGCCCAGCTGGTCCACGCGGGTGCTGTCGGCACCACCGCGAATCACCCCGCCGCTACGGTTGATTAGCAGGTCGGCGTAGTTGCCAACCAGGCCGATGGCGGCCTCGTCGGCGCCGATGATGCTGCCGGCGTTGTCGATGCGCGCCACACCGCCGTGGGCGGTTGCCGTGCCACGGCCGCTGGCTTCGACGCTGCCATTGGCGCCGTCGTCGATCAGGATGCCCTTGGATTGGCCGAAGATGCTCGCACCGACGCCGTTGATGATGGTGCCGCCACCGGCAGCGATGCCGTCCGCGCCATTGGGGTTGCCGCCGGAGTCGAAGCCGCCGGCGCCCAGGCCTTCGATGCGCCCATGGTTTTCGACATAGGCCAGGCCGTCGATATCGACGCCATCACCGTCGCCGTTGCTGGTGGTCTGGCCCAGGCCTTCGTGGTCATAGACATTGCCGGCGCCGGCGTAGCGCCCGCTGATCAGGCCGTAGTTGAACACCACGCCGTGGCCGTCGAGGCCGACGCCGGAGCCGTTGTGGCCGATCAGGCTGCCGTCGGCATAGTTGATCACCACCGGGTTGGCTATCTGCACGCCATGGGTGGTGACGCCATCGACCAGCTTGTCGAAGACCACACCGTTGCCGTCGGCACTGGTGACGATTAGGCGCTCGATGCCCAGCAGGTCGGCATCGGCGTCGGCTGCCAGTGGGTCGCCGCCGTCGATGGCGTGGCGCGGCCCTTCGATGCTGCCGTGGTTGAGGATGGCCACGTTGGCGCGGGCGTTCTCGATGGCCACGCCGTCGGCGGCGGAATAGTCGTTGACGCACTGGCTGCCGAGGTAATCCGGGCAGCTGGTGTTGACCGTGCCGGTGGAGAAGATCCGCCCGTAGTTGCTCAGGGTGAAGTTGCTGCCCAGGCGCACGGCATCGTTGCCGGTAGCGCTGATCACCGCCGCGCTGTTGCTGCTGGAACCGTTGATGATCTGGTTGCCGCTGCTGCTGTAGTCGGCGTCGGCCTTGATCGCCCGCTCGCCGTTCACCGCCGGGCCGCTCTGCGAGATGGTGCCCTGGT
>JBOFCR010000186.1:0-3107 GCA_051646165.1 Pseudomonas sp.
ATCACCGCGGCGTCCTTGAGCAGGTAGCCGGAGGCGCCCATCTGCATGGCCTTGATCACGTAATCGCGGGTGTCGTGCATGGACAGCAGGATCACCGGCAGGTCCGCCCAGCGCGAGCGCACGCGGGTCAGGGCCTCGAGGCCGGAGCAGCGGCGCATGGTCAGATCCAGCAGCAACACATCCGGGACGTGCGCCTCGAGCAGCCCCACCACCTGATCGCCATCGTTGCCTTCGGCGACTACCTGATAGCCGGCTTCCACCAGCAGCGCCCGAATGCCTGCCCTGACTAACTCGTGATCATCAACCAATACAACCCGCGCGGGCATGCTGTGACTCCTCAATCCGGGCCTCCCCTGCAATGACCGGTTTCGACTCCTCCCTATGTCGACGCTCGATCCATGCAACCCGGCAACTCGATTATTGTTCTTGCCCCACTGAGCGGGACGCATGCTGCTTGATAGACAGGATGCTGGCAATCAGCCAGTTACTGAGACGGAATTTGTCTATTTTCGCAGCCATCGGGTCGCTAAAAGCGCCGACCGACCCTAGAAGTGTGACTGAAAACGGCGTTCCTGCCAGCTACCGCTAGACTATTTTGTCCACTTTGGTACATAACCTGACCGAATGGTTATAAAACGTTTTGCCTAGCGCTTGCGCCGGATTTTCCGCCCGTTTGCTGTACGTTCTAGCCCAGTTGCGGATCGGCCTGGGTCAGCAGCCACTGGTAGAAGATCGTTGCCGGTGGCGACAGCTTCTTGTGCCGCGCATGCACCAGGTAATCGAGACGCCCACTGTGCAGGCGCAAGGGCCCGACCTGGCGCAGGGTGCCGGCTTCGATCAGCTCGCGGGCCATGAAGTCCCAGCCCAGGCCGACGCCCATGCCCTGCAGCACGGCGTTGAAGGCCAGGGTGTTCTGGTTGAAGGTCAGGGCGGCCCGTGGCGGCCGGTAGTCCACGCCGAAGTGGTGGAACCAGTCGCGCCAGTCCATGCAGTCCCAGGCCGAGGAGTCGAGCTGGATCAGCGGCAGCGCCTGCAGCTGCTCGAGGGTCTGCACCGGGCCGATATCCAGCTGCGCATGGCAGATCGGAAACACCACTTCCGGGTACAGCGGCTCGCCGTGCAGGGTGCTCCAGTTGCCGTCGCCGTAGAGGATGCCGAGGTCGCAGCGGCCGCAGCTGCTCTCGTTGACGTCGTTGGTCGACTGGATGCTGATGGTGATCTGCGGATGCAGGCGGTTGAACGCGACGATGCGCGGGAACAGCCAGTAGTGTGCCACCGACTGGGTGCAGGTGATGCTCACCGATTGTTGCTGGTGCTCGGTGCGGATGGCGCCGACAGTGTTCTGCAGGCGCTGCAGCAAGGGGCTGACTTCGGCGTAGAGCGCCGTGCCGGCGGCATTCAGGCTGATGCCGCGGGCCTGGCGTTCGAACAGCGGCACGCCGAGGCTGTGTTCCAGGGTCTTGATCTGTTTGCTCACCGCGCCCTGGGTCAGGTGCAGTTCATTGGCGGCTTTGGTGAAGCTGCCATTGCGCACCACGGCTTCGAAGAACAGCAGGGTGTCCAGCGGCGGCAACTGTTTGCTGAGGCGGCTCATGGGTGGGGTCCTGCGGGGCTGGATGACCTGGCGAGAATAGCAAGGCCATTCCATAAAGGAATGGCTGGATGCCAAGGCTTCGTTTGTCTAAGCAGAGAAAGCTCCATAGCCTTGCTGACCAGGGCTTGCCGATTGCTGCAAGCCATCAAGAGTTGGCATGAGCATGAAACAGGGTGTGATGTACGGCGGGCTGGCCGGTGCGGTGTGGGGCATGGTGTTTCTCGGCCCGGCCCTGCTCAGCGACTTTGCGCCGCTGCTGCTGAGCTGCGGACGTTTCCTGCTGTATGGCCTGGTCTCGCTGCTGCTGGCCCTGCCGCTGGCACGTGGCCTGCTGCACAAGCTGAGCTGGGCGGATGTGCCGGTGCTGCTGCGCCTGGCCCTGAGCGGCAACATCGTCTACTTCGTGCTGCTGGCCGCGGCCATCCAGCGTGTGGGCATCGCGCCGACTTCGCTGATCATCGGCGTGCTGCCGCTGACCATTACCCTGCTCGGGCGCAACGAGGCGGATGCGCCGCCACTGCGCCAGCTGGCCTGGCCGCTGCTGGCGATTCTGGCGGGCATCCTGTGCATCAACCTGGAAGCGCTGTTCAGCGCGGAGTCGCAGGATCTGGCGCTGTTCGACCAGCTCTTCGGCCTGGGCTGCGCGACGCTGGCGCTGGCCTGCTGGAGCTGGTTCGCCACCGACAACGCGCGCTGCATGAAGCGCCAGACGCGCTTCAACAGCAACGAGTGGTCGCTGTTGATCGGCCTGGCCACCGGCCTGCTGGCCGGCCTGATCTGGCTGGGTGCGCTGCTGCTCGATCTGGACGGGGTGCAGCCGCAGGTGTCCAGCGAGCGCTGGCAGAGTTTCTGGATGATCAACGCGCTGCTGGCGGTGGTCGCGTCCTGGCTCGGCTACGCCTTCTGGAATGCCAGCGCGCGGCGCCTGCCGCTGACCCTGTCCGGGCAAATGGTGGTGTTCGAGACCTTCTTCGCCCTGGTCTACGGCTTCATCTACCTGCAGCGTTTGCCGAACCCGCTGGAGCTGCTGGCCATCGTCCTGCTGCTGGGCGGGGTGTGTGCCTCGGTGTGGCGCCATAGCCAGGCGCCCCGGGTTGAGCTGGCGTCCTAGCTCTCAGACTGCTTTAGGGTCTTTTGAGCTAGAGCCAGGCAAGGCGTAACGACCTGCGGGAGTAACAGCCACAGGCTGTTACTGCGTTGCAACGCAGCATGGCCGACGATCAAGAGAGCCTCTCAGGCCATCCAGCCTTCGGCCTTGGCCCGGGCTACGGCCTGGGTACGCCGTTCGACCCCCAGTTTGACGTTGATGCGCCGCGCGTGGGTTTTCACCGTGTGCAGGGAAATGTACAGCTGCTCGGCGATCTGCAGGTTGGAGCAGCCCTGGGCGATCAGCTCCAGTACGGCCAGCTCGCGCTTGCTCAGCAGCGATTCGCGCGGCTCCAGTACCGCATTGGGGGGCGGTGCAGGCGCCAGCTGCAGATGTTGCCAGGGTGCTTCGCCGAGATCCGGCAGG
>JBOFCR010000193.1:0-36436 GCA_051646165.1 Pseudomonas sp.
TTACGGTGTGCTACGCCATCTCCAATGTCCTGCTCGCGGTGTGCGGCCCGGTGATCATCTATCTCGCCACGTAGTCGATCCAGGCTGGCGTACAAGGTCAAGTTCTCGCCGGGCAGGCAGGTTAGACTCGCGCGCTATCTGCCCCGGCGCAGCTGTCGTCTGCCATGAGCGTTGCCTTCACAAGGAGTGTCCTTGAGTTCCCTTAGCCGCTGGTTGTTGTGTCTGCTGTTCCTCGTTCCGTCGTTGCATGCCGCAGAGGTAACTGTGCCGACCCTGGCGAGCGATCCGGCCGGTTATGCGCCGGCGGCCAGTTGCCTGGGCTGCCACGCCGAGCAAGCGCGGGACTGGAAGGATTCCGACCATGACTGGGCCATGCGTGAAGCGAAGGAGGGTAACGTGCTGGGCAACTTCGCTGGCGCGAGCTTCAACGACGCCGGCCTGACCACGCGCTTCTTCCGCAAGGGCGGCCAGTATTTCGTCAACACCGAGGGGGCCGACGGCAAGCTGGCTGACTTCCGCATTCTCTATACCTTCGGGTATCAGCCGCTGCAGCAGTACCTGGTGGCGTTCCCTGGTGGTCGCCTGCAGGCACTGACGGTGGCCTGGGACAGCCGCCCGGCCAGTGCCGGCGGGCAACGCTGGTTCTCGCTCTACCCGGGGCAGCGCTTCGCGCCCACGGATGCGCTGCACTGGACCGGGCGCTACCAGAACTGGAACGCGATGTGTGCCGATTGCCACTCGACCAACCTGCTCAAGGGCTACGACGCGAAGAACGACAGCTTCACCACCACCTGGCATGAGCAGAACGTCGGCTGCCAGTCCTGCCATGGCCCCGGCCTGGCGCATGTGGACTGGGCTGGCAAGGCCGGGGCAGTGGCCGGCAAGGGCGCCCCGGCGGCACAACTGGGCTTGCCGGTGGACCTCAAGGCGCTCGACTCCCGTGAGCGGGTCGAGCACTGCGCCTATTGCCATAGCCGCCGACAGAGCCTGGGCAGCGGTGCGCAGCCTGGGCATCCGCTGCTCGACTCGGCGCTGCCAGCCAGCTTGCGCCCGGACCTGTACCACGCTGACGGGCAGAGTCTCGGCGAGGTCTACGAATATGGCTCCTTCACCCAAAGCAAAATGTACGCAGCGGGTGTGGCCTGCACCGACTGCCACAACCCGCACAGCACCCGGGTGAAAATCGAGGGTAACGGCCTGTGCCAGCAATGCCACAGCGAGCAGCCACCGGCACGCTTCCCCAGCCTGCGGGCGAAGAACTACGACAGCCCCGAGCACCATCACCACCAGCCAGGCTCGGCTGGGGCGCAGTGCGTCAACTGCCATATGCCGCAGACCACCTATATGCAGGTCGACCCGCGGCGCGACCACAGCCTGCGCATCCCCAGGCCCGACCTGGCGGAGAAGACCGCCAGCCCGGATGCTTGCACCCGTTGCCATGCGGGCAAGACTCCGGCCTGGGCGAGCAAGGCCATCGACGGCTGGTTCGCCCAGCCCCAGCGCGCGCCGCACTATGGCGAGCTGTTCCATGGGCTGAACCAGGGCCAGGGTGACGCGCTGGTGCCGCTCGTTGCACTGATTGGCGACCTTGGCAAACCGGCCATCGTGCGGGCCACGGCCGCCGAGCGCCTGACCCAGCTGGGCGCGCCGGCCCTGCCGAGCCTGGAAAAGGCGCTGGGCGATGACAGCGCGCTGGTGCGTGCCTACGCCATTCCGGGCTTTGCCAGCCTGCCGCCGGTGCAGCGCGTGCAGCACTTGCTACCCCTGCTCGACGACGCCTCGCCTGCTGTACGCGACGAGGCCTTGCGGGCGTTGGCCGGTATTCCGCTGATCGCCTTGCCGGAGGCGCGTCGCGCCGAGTTCAGTCAGCGCTTGGCGGAGTACGAGCGGCGCCTGCGGGCCAACGCCGATCTGCCGGGCAATCGCCTCAATCTGGCGGTACTGCTGGAGCGCACGGATCGGCAGCTGGAGGCCATCGAGCAATACCGTCAGGCGCTACGGCTCGACCCCTACTTCTCGCCCGCGCGGGTCAACCTGGTTAGCCTGGCCAACGGCATCCTGCGTCAGGACGAGGCCGAACAGACGCTGCGCGAGGGCCTGGCTTTGCGCGACGTGCCGCAGGCCGATCGTGGCAACCTGGCCTATATGCTGGCGCTGCTGCTGGTCGAACGTGGCCGGGCCGAAGAAGCCGTGCAATGGCTGGACGAGGCCGCCGAGGTGCTGCCGACTAACCCGCGCATTCGCTACAACCAAGGCCTGCTGCTGCTCCAGCTGCAACGTCGGGATCAGGCCCAGGCGGCGCTGGAGGCAGGGCTGGAGCAGGCGCCGGCCGATGCCGACCTGCTGTATGCGTTGATCTACCTGCACGGCAGCACCGGCGAGCGCGAGGCCGCAACGCGCTACTGGTATCGCCTGCAGGCTGCTGCGCCGGGCGATCCACGGCTGGCGCCGCTGCGCGGCCAGCTGGGCATCCAATGAAAGCGGGTTGCGTGGCGCTGATGTGCGGGTGCTGAGGCGCGTCATCAGTTACTGGCCGGCAAGCCCGGGCTAGTTCTGGTGACTGTCCTTGGCCATGGCATCGACCAGTTGTCTGGCGCCGGAACCCCATTTTGTAATGACCTTGATGGCGTCCGTAAACGCAACATCCACGGCATGCACGCGCTGCCCATCCATGACGTAAACGGCACCGGCGAATGGCGTGGGAATCGACGGCACGAAAACGGTATATCTGCCGTCAGCGAGCTCTTCGATGATGAAGGCCGGCACCAGAGCATCCTCAATATCCACCAGGGCAGGTTGCCAGACACTTTCGTTTTCTCCCGCCAATTGCTGAGTCAGGCTCTTGAACAGGCTGTAGCCAGGGATTTTCACCAGGACTACGCCCTCCAGGTGTGAGCGTGTCAGTCGCCCCAGGCTGGTGTTCAGGGCTAGTCCGATCAGAAAGCAGATCAGCAGCACCAAGAGAAACGACAGCACTTGCTCGGCGGGAAATGCCTCCGGGAATACATGGGTGAAGGGGCGTATCAGATGGCTGATCGAGCTCATGCCCTTGATCAGGATCAGAATGGCCAGGTAGATCGGCAGGATCAGAAGCAACCCTCCCAGCACTCTTTTCGCGATGTAAGCAATTGTCCTTTTCATGAGCTTCCATTTTCTGCATGGGCGATCAGAAAAGCCTAGCCGGTCTTGTATCTCGAGCACACCGGCCTGCCGATTGCCAGGTGGTTCGACGGGCATCCGGAGCCCGCTTGGTCGGGGGAGGGGATCTACTACGCTGATCGAACTGTGCTGAGCCGGAGACCGGAGATGAAATACAAGGAGTGCTGCGTACTGGTTTTGCTGCTGGCGATTATCAGTGCATGCGGACAGCTTCCCGTGCGCCCGGAGCTGGGGAGCGTTGAGGCGGCTATTGCCCCAGGCTCTACCAGCCAACTAGACCGGGTCATCGCGCTGGCGGAGCAGCGGCACCAGGGGGAAAGTGCCTTTCGCCTGGTGCCTGATGGCTATGAGGCCTTTGCCGTACGCTCTCGCTCGGCCCTTGTCGCCGAGCGCAGCATCGATGTGCAGACCTACATCTGGCATGCCGACGCGACAGGTGCCTACCTTGCCCATGCCTTGCTGGTGGCTGCGGACAAGGGGGTGAAGGTGCGGATTCTGGTGGATGACATGGATGCTCGAGAAAAGAGTTATGAATTCTCCGCATTGTCCGCCCACCCCAATATTGCGGTGCGGTTCTTCAACCCGTTTTCGTCCAGGACAGGTACGTTCTTCAAGTTCGCCGAGGCGCTCTCGCGCTTCGGCACGATGAACAAGCGGATGCACAACAAGAGCTGGATAGTCGATAACCGGGTTGCGTTTGCAGGGGGGCGGAACATAGGCGATGAATACTTTGGCGCCAGCGACTCGGTGAACTTCGTCGATATGGATGTGGCGATGATCGGGCCCGTGGTGCGCGATCTTTCCGCTTCGTTCGACAGGTACTGGAATGCTTCAGTCAGCTACCCCGCCCAGTTGCTGTCCGCAACGGACGTCAATGCCGAGGCACTGGCGAAGCTCCGGGAAACGTTGAACCGTTTGATACTGGCGGAAGGTTCGAGCCGCTATGCGAGTACGCTCAGGGGCGACCCGGTTGTCGAGCGTATCGTTCTGGGCGATTGGTCCATGCACTGGACGGATGAGTACCGCTGGCTTAGCGACGATCCCCTCAAGGCGATTGGTCTGGGAGCTGAAAAGCGAACCTCGGACGTTTATGCGAGCCTGCTTCCTGCGGTGCAGTCGGCTCATGAAGACGTGTGGATATTCTCCCCCTACTTTGTGCCGGGCCCCGGTGGCGTCAAGGTTCTGCAGGATTTGTGTCGACGCGGCGTAGATGTACGGTTAATCACTAACTCTCTGGCTTCCAATGATGTCGTGGCGGTGCACAGCGGTTATCGGAACTACCGTAAACAACTCCTGGAAAGCGGGGTGAAACTCTGGGAACTCAAGCCTGTTTCCGGCAAGCGGCCCAGGGCCAGTCTGTTCGGTTCCTCCGGGGCGAGCCTGCATAGCAAGGCGCTGGTGTTCGACGGTAGTCACGTGTTTGTCGGCAGCTACAACCTCGACCCCAGATCCAATGCGTTAAATACCGAGCAAGGTGTTCTCTTCAGGGATGATTGGGTGGGTGAGCGACTGAGGAATATTTTCATGGCGCAGTCTGACGGTGCACATGCCTGGCGGGTGCAGTTGCAGGACGGAGATATCCACTGGAGCGATGGGAAGGTTGAGCACACGAGTGAGCCAGGCGCGGGACTGGGCCGCAGAGTGCTGTCCAGAGTCATCAGCTGGTTGCCTCTGGAGCGACACTTGTAGCGCTCTAATCAGGCAGAAAAAAACCGGCACACATGCCGGTTTTTTCTGCCTGTTACTGGTGCCAAGGCCGTTTTTAACGCCGTATGGCCGCGAGTCAGGAGATCGTAAACGGGTTCTTAAGCTTCGAGCTTGCTCCGTAGATAGTGTTGTACTCCTGCGCATCAAGTCCGAGCGCTATCTACGGCTCCATAAGCCAGTATCCCGTCTAGGGCGGGGCAACCCGCGCATTCATCTCTCGCGGGTTGTACCTGCCCTACACGAACGATCTCTATTTTTAATGTGATGCAGGCGCCAATGCTTTCAGTGCTTCGTCAACATTGAAATCCAGGCTCTTCATGCGAGGCGGATAGTCCTTGAGTGATTTGACCAGTTCTCCCACCTGGGCAAAGGCTGGGGAATAGGTCCAGGCACGGTCTTCGACCCACTCGTTGTAGCCGCGCGAGTCTATGAAACGCTCAAATGGATCGAGCTTGAGATTGATCACGATGGGGGTGACCAGATCCTGTTGAACCCCCTGGAACCATTTGTCCTGCTTCTTGAACAGGAACTTCCAGTCGCCGTGGCGCACGCCATGCAGTGTCGTTTCGGTGAAGTAGAAGAACTCCTTGCGGTTCGATGGTCCTTTGCCGGTCAGGAGTGGAGTCTGGTCATAACCGTCGAGATGGATTCTCTCGTAGGAGTGGTTGCCGGCCTTGTAGCTGGTGAGCAGTTTTTCCTTCAGATCGGGCTCGCCAACCTGGGCCATGATGGTCGGCAGCCAGTCTTCCATGGTCATGAATCCGGGGTTGATGCTGCCCGGCTTGATGACCCCGGGCCACTTGACCATGACCGGTACGCGGAAGCCGCCTTCCCAGCCGCCAACGCCTTTCTCGCCATGGAACGGAGTGTTTCCGCCATCAGGCCAGGTATGGACATAGGTGCCGTTGTCCGTGGCGAACATGATCATGGTGTTGTCTGCCACGCCAAGCCCATCGACCAGCTTGAGCAGTTCACCTACGACGTCGTCCATTTCCTTGACGCCATCGGCGTACAGGCCATAGCCGGTGATGCCATCGTACTTCTTCGACAGATTGGTTTTCATATGGGTGCGTGTGGAGTTGTGCCAGACGAAGAAGGGCTTGTCGGCCTTGACCGCGTCGGTGATGAAGCGTTTGGATTCAGCCAGAACTTCCCATTCGAGGTTGCGTTGGCGCTCTTTGCCGAACGGGCCGGTGTCCACAATCTTCTGTTTGCCGCCCGGTTCGGCCCACGAGTGGATCACGCCGCGCTGGGCAAACTGCTTGGCGACTTGCGGGTCCTTCGGGAAGTCGTACAGCTCTACATATTCGCCAGCGTTGAGGTGGTAGAGAATGCCAAAGAACTCATCGAAACCATTATTGGTGGGCAGGTGTTCGTCGCGATCACCAAGATGGTTCTTGCCGAACTGACCGGTGGCATAGCCCAGTGGCTTGAGCAGCGAGGCCAAGGTCGGGTCTTTGGGGTTCATGCCCTGCTCTGCACCCGGCAGTCCTACGGAGGCAAGCCCCACACGAATCGGGTACTGGCCGGTGATGAATGCTGCTCGCCCAGCGGTGCAGGAAGCCTGAGCGTAGTGATCGAGAAACAGCATGCCTTGGTCGGCGATGCGGTCGATATTCGGTGTGCTGCCGCCCATCAGCCCGCGGTGGTAGGCGCTAAGGTTGTACATGCCGACATCATCGCCCCAGATCACTAGGATGTTGGGGCGTTTTGCATCGGCCCAGCTGGTTGCGGCGAAGCTCAGCGCGATCAGGGCCAATAGAAATTTCCGCATTTTCAATCTCCTTATCCACTCTTCGTTTTTGAGAATGCTTCCTGAGCCAAGCCGGTAAGCCGGAGTCCTGTCTCGTCCCCTAGCAGCGCTCATGGCACTGCGTCGGGTCTTCTCAGCCCAGATCAAGATCTCTGGGTTTCCCCCATTTACACGGACTGCTTTTACGGGCTCCAACTTCTTGTCCTGCGGGTCAAGAGTAGTCGGTAACTGTGACTTTTCCCGCTCTAGGACAAGCGGTCTCGGGGCGGGGGCGTCTGTCTGTCGAGTGCGGATGTCGGTGGAAGAGGCTCGTGCACAAAGGTGCCTGGGCAAACACTTGCTATGATTTTTTGAGATTTCATCGCAAGGGCCGCCCCATGAAGCGCTTTAAGGGACATGACATGCGCCAACACACAGCTCATCCGTTTCGCTTCCTGGTCGACCAAGCGCCGACGGCTTCAATAGCGTTACTGGCCAGCCTGTTGGTTGCCGGTGCAGCGCGAGCCGATAGCGCCGACAGCTTATGGGGCCGGGACAGGCTTACGGGCGACTGGGGTGGTGCCCGGAGCCAGTTGCAGGAGAGCGGGGTAAGTCTGGGGTTTGAATCGACCACCTTCTATCAGGGGGCCTATCAGGGCGATGGTCGCCAGCATTTCGATGCTACCAATCGTCTCGATGGCTTCATCGATATCGACACGCAGAAGCTCGGGCTCTGGCAGGGCGGCGGTCTGCACGGTCATCTCGAGTACCGGGAAGATCGCATGCAGAACTTTCGCGGCGGGGCGATCCTGCCGGTCAACTCGGGCACCATGCTGCCGCTGAATAGCGGCAATGAGCTCGAGGCGACATCGCTCTATCTGAGTCAGCAATTGGGTGACCGGACCAGTCTGCTACTGGGGAAGATAAACGCTGTCGATCTGCTGGCTGCTGATCCGTTCTTCGGCGGCTGGGGTACCCAGCGCTTCTGGAATATGGCCTTTGTAGCGCCACCCAACGGGATCGTGCCGGCCGTGCTGGTTGGCGGCGTGCTCAGCCACAGCGCAGGGCCTTACACATTTAACGCGATGGTTTTCGACCCGACCGATCAGACGGACAGCTATGAGCTGAATCACCTGTTCGACACGGGAACCGCAGCACAATTGAGTGCTGGCTGGGCGGGAGCCCTCGATGGCCGGGCCAGCAGTGCGACATTGGCTGCCACATACAGCACCAAGGGCGGCGCCGACCTCAGCCAGCTGGACTTGCCGGCCGATACACGTACGGGGGATGAGTCCAGTTCGTACAGCATCAGCCTGCAGCTAAGCCACTTGCTGCTCGAGAGTCGCCAAGTGGCCGGTAAGGGTCTCGGGGTCTATGCGTTGACAGCCATCGCCGATGGCAACCCGAACCCTATCAAGGGTTCGTTCGCAGGTGGTTTGGCCGGGCATGGCATGGTGCCTGGGCGGCCGAACGACAAGTTTGGCGTTGGCTACTTCTATTACCGCTTCAGCAGCGATCTGCAGTCTTCTCTGCAGCCCATTCTGGGGCTGGGTAATGAACACGGGGTGGAGGTTTTCTATAACCTGGCGCTGACCCCCTGGCTCACCCTGGGCAGCGATCTTCAATGGCTTGAGCCGGCGCAGGAGAACCGGGATCGGTCACTGGTAGGCGGCTTGCGACTCCACGTCGTTTACTAGCTTGTATCGCCTCAGGCATCTGTGCACATTTTGCAGGCTGTTGGCGCACCGCTTGAGCGCCAGCAGCGCTCCTGTGCGGTCGGTGACATCGGCAGTCGTCACTGCGACAGCATGAGGGAGTCCCCGGGTGTCCACCGCAATATGTAGCTTGATACCCGATACCTTCTTGCTCGCGTCATCGCCTTTCTCGCCAGCACTATCAGTATTCTTCACGCTCTGCGCATCGACGATCAAAAAGCTCGGTGCCGAGTTGGGAAAGCCACATTTTGAAGCTTGATGGTCTCTACGGAGGCCGGAGCTTATTTACCTTACATGAGCGAGGTGATAGCCGAATTCAGGCGCGCGGTTTCCAGTTTTCTCTCCTTCGGCAACGGATCCAAAGTGGCCTCCAGCAGAGCATCCACTAATGCTTCCAACGGTTTGGCCAAAAACAAGAATCGTGGCTAATTTCACTTGGCCGGTCGTTGCGCTTGAACAAGCCAGGCTTGTTACAGCGCACAGCAGTGGAAGCAAATGTGGGAGGACTAACGGATGATTCCTTACGTCAATCTAAGCTGCAGGCCGATGTGCTCTGTGATGACCGGCCTCCTGCTCATGGCTGTTGTGCCGACTACCTACGCAGCTAACTGTAAAGCTCCAGGTGGGCTGGTCTTTCTCGGCAAGAACTCGGATCTGACTCGCTCGGTCTGGCTGTCGGGCACCGGTACCGGCTCTTTTGCACTCCAGGCACCGGACAACACGGCTGTGGATACCTGGAGTCGTAGTAGACGCGGATTACATATTTCTCTGTCGCCAGTGGTGTCGCAGGGGAGTGGGTTGCCACATACGCTGGTCGACGTCACAAATGTCCCCTGCGAGATAGACATGAAGAACCAGAAGGGCGGCATCGTGTTTCCGCCGCTGGTTCAGCTGCCGCCGAAACTCCCTCCTGTTCTCAAACCGCCTAGCGAGAGGCCTTCGCTGCCGGGTCTGATGCCTACATTTCCTAGCGGAGGATTTTCAGTCCTGCCGGGCTCCCCTGGTGGGATTGCGCCACCGATGGGGAACTTGCCATCAGGCCTGACTCCTTCTCGCCCTTCTTTGGGGGGAGGGCTCTCACGGCCCAGTGGCGTCACTCCGAGCGTGCCCATTGGCGTGCAGCCGCCGGTCGCGGGGCTGCCACCGAGCGGCCTGACGCCCTCCGTGCCGAGCACGGTCGCTCCGCCGCTGGGGACGTTGCCGCCCAGCGGGCTTACGCCGAGTGTGCCCATGGGCGTGCAGCCACCGGTTGCCGGCCTGCCGCCCGGTACGATCACTCCATCAGTTCCGGGAGCGGTAATCCCGCCCGTGGGTGGCGCTGCTCCTGGCTTGCCAGAGGGCGTGCAACACCCTGGCAGTAATCTGCCTTCGCTCGACGGTAGCGTTGTCAGCGAAGGTCTGAATATCGACGGCAACGCCCCGCTTACCGAGGGGCGCAAGTTCGAGCAGGAGCCTCTGTGGAACGTATGGGCCGACAGTCGTTACAGCGATATCAGGGATCGCCGCTCGGGGCTCGATGTCGACGGTTATTCCGGCTACGTGACGATCGGCGCTGATCGGCGCATCAATAGCGACATGGTCGTGGGCATGATGACGATCTTCGAGCGCAACCGTTCCGACGGTTTTGATGGAGACTGGACAGTACGCTCGGATGGCATCAGCGCCGGCCCCTACGCGGCGTATCGGCTGTCACCCAACTGGACGCTTGACGGCTCGCTCAGCATCGGAAGCCTGGACAACGATAACCACATCGCCGTGCTTGATGAACGCTACACCACCCAACGCTATGCCTTGGCGATGAGTGCAACAGGTCAATATGTGGTGAATGAAACGGTTCTGACGCCAAAGCTATCGCTGTCCTATACCCACTTTCGCAGTGAAGAGCACGAGATGACCGGCAACATCGCGGGGATTCCCATCGAGCTGGCAATCGAGCAACAGAACTTCGATTACGGTGTAGCCGAAACTTCGCTGAAGCTGACCCGAACCTACCGCAGCAACGGTGGAAAGTACTGGTATCCCTATGCCGAGTTCGGCGTAAGCAACGAATTCGAGCGGCCTAACGACGGCAATATTCTTACCGGCGACCTGAGTCAGGAGAAAACCTCGCCCTGGTCTGGCACCGTACGCACTGGCGTAATGAGCATGCTGTCGCCGAACATGTTCGTCGAGACCAGCCTCGGCTACTTGAGTCTCGGGCAGAACGGCCTGGATATCTGGGAAGGCCGAGTATTCATGTCCGTTGCATTCTGACCGACCCGCCTCGGCACCGGGCAAGTCTGTTGCGGCAGCTCAGGCTCTTCAGCCGTTGCTGCGGGCTCGACTTCGCTTCACTCCCGTGCTTCGGGCTCAAGGCTGAGCCAACTGACGTTGCTTGCCTTTTTCGGCCGCCAGTTTGTAGGCCACGTAGTACTTGTAGATATTGCCCACGTAGTCGACGGTTTCCCGACCGACTATGCGCGCGGCGGCGTGCTCGACATTGCCGAACCAGACATTCGGGTTCAGCCCGGACTTCTCCGCCAGTCGTCTGAACTTGCGCAGGTTGCCCGGGCCGGCATTGTAGGCGGCGAAGGTCATCAGCGTCTTGTTCAGTGGTGTCAGCTCGGGATCATCGAGGTACTTGTCGGCGAGCAGACGCATGTACTTGCTGCCGGCTTCGATGTTCTTGTCTGCACTCTTGTCGATGCCCTTGATGCTCACTGATGGATCGGCGGCCGTAGTGGGCAGCAGCTGCATCACCCCCACGGCGCCCCGTGGGCTGCGGGCTCCCTGGTTCAGCTGGGACTCCTGAAAGCCCTGAGCCATCAGCATCAGGTGGTCGAAGGCGTAGGTGTCGGCATGCTTCTGGAACAGGCCGACCATGTCCTGGAACTTCTTCATCTCCTCTTCCGAGGTGGCATTGAGGACCCGCTTGCTGTTCTTCACGTACTTGTTGCGCAGCGAGTTGCCAAAAACGGTGCCGACCTTGTGCAGTTTGACGAAGCTCGCCAGCTCCTTTTGCAGCAGTGGACTGCCCTTGCGGATGGCCCAGGCGAACTGCGAGCCTTCGTGGATGTAGAACTCGTCGTGGATTTGCAGCCCGGTATACAGCGGGCTCCAGGCCTCGGCGATATAGCGGTCGACCACCGTGGTTTCGATCAGGCCGGCATTGACCATTTCCAGCAGGTCTTCGGACTCCAGGTTTTCGTCGGCCGGTTTGACCTTGATCGGTTGCAGGCCTTTTTCTTTGAAGGTCTTGTTCAGGTTGATCAGATGCTCGAAGTAGCTGCTGGAGGCGCGCACCATGATTTCCCGGCCGGCCAGGTCCTCGATCTTGCTCAATGGTTTGCTGCCCGGCCCGGTGACTACCGCTTCGCGAATGTTCGTGGCGAAGGGATCGGCAAAGTCCACCGTCTGCAGGCGCCCTTCGGTGATGGTCAGGCCGCCGGCGGCGATGTCGCCGACGCCCTCCAGCAGCTTGGGCATGAGCTCGTTGCGTGCCACCGGGATAAACAGAACCCGCCACTGCAGGGACTTGCGTTCGTAGGGGTGGTTCTTGTTCAGCCAGGCCTCCAGGGCCTTGCCCAGTTCGTAGCTGATGCCCTGCTGGCGACCGCGGTCGACCACGAAGAAGGTGCGGCTGTACGGCACCAGTACGCGTACCAGGCGCTGTTTGCGCATGCCGTCGAAGTCGCCGATCCAGGCATTGGGTACGGGCAGCACCATGGCCTCGACTTCGGCCTCTTCCTGGGCGCTCAGCTCGACAGCAGGCAACTCCGCCTCGTCCGCCCGGGCCGCCATACACAACATCAGCAACAGAGTACTGACTACAGCCAGGGTGCATTCCTTGATTCTGCGCATGATCGCTCCTGCCCATCGCTATCGGTGACTCAACTCTAGTCGCTCAGAAGCGCCAGACAACGCCATCTCCGAGAATATGCAGTGCCGTGTTGGAGTACGCGCTCTGCCCGGAAATCTTCTTGCTCTGCTCCACTTCCATATCGCTGAGCCAGACCAGGCTATAGCTGAGGTTCATGCCCAGGCCCTCTTCCAGCTGGTAGTTGATCCCGGTGGCCAGGCGCCAGGTTTCATTTATCGGGTTGTCGAAGGTACGGTCTTCTTCGTCCACCGCCGAGCTGTTGTAGGCGATGCCAAAGTTCCAGCGCAGGCGCAGGTCGATCTGTTACTGGTGCTGACGGTCGGCAGTCGAGCCGCTGTTGAGTGAGGTCCATGGCTCTCGCGGCCACCGGCATCGGCCAGGCTGCTGCCCGCGTGGCCGGCTTCGTAGAGCATGATGCCGCCAGCCTGGGCCTGCTGGTGACAGCGGAGCCGGGTAGCGTATATGCATCGAGTTTTCTCCTGGGCCTCTGGTGGACGGTGGAGCTAATTGCCAGGCTCAGTTGGCTTGTACCACGGAGAGCGCCGCCTGTTGCCAGTACTGGCTGATGCGGGCTCTCTGTGAGGCAGAAGCCTCGATCCGCAGCAGGCCGCTAGCCATGGCCTGGCTGATGCTCAGCTTGCCTCCCTGCAGTGCCAGCAGGACTCCTTCGCCAGTGATCACCACGGGTTCATCGGCTGCCGGCCTGGCCACATGCGCGGTCGCCTCCCAGGCCCCAGCGACAGGTCGGTAGGCGGTCCACAGGCCAGACTCGACCATCAGCAGATAGAAGTTGTCGCTGCCGGCATTCGGTCCAAGCGCGGTTCTCAGTTTCTCGACCATGCTCAGGGCGCGGCGCATGCCAAAGCCACCCGGCAAGGGAATAGGTTTACGCAGCTGTTTGCTTGCATAGGCGTCGTGGATCGCCAGCGCCACCGTCAGCGACTCTGGGTGGGCTGGCGTGAGATCGACCATCGGGCTGTCATATCCACAAGCCGCAGCCATGGGGCTGACGCCGCTCAATAGCAGCGTCAGCCCGGCGGCCTTCAGTCGTGAATGACTCATGGCGTGACGATGTTGAACCAGAACGGGAACACGTCGAGCAGGCCGAGGAACTCGGTGAGCGCTTCGCGTTTACCATCGACCTTGAGATCGCCCTTGGCGATGGCGTTCTCCAGAGTGGTTTGTTTCAGCTGAATGGCGTCCAGGGTGGCTTTGCTCAGCGTCAGGGTCACATCCGGTTTCGCCAGCGGCTTGCCATAGTTGAGCACGGCGTTTTCCACGGACAGGCCGTATTCTTTCTTCAGGTCGGTGAAGTCGATGTTGAGGAAGATCTTCTTGCCAGCAGCGTTCGGCCCGTTGAGACGTACCGCCAAGTAGTCGAAGAGCATTTCTGGCGGCATGGCCTTGATCACGTCAGGCCCGGCAGTGTTGATACCACCGGCACTCGGCACGCCATTGCGCAGTTCATACGCACCCTGCAGGTACACGCCACGCCACGGGCCGCTCTCGGCCTGGTAGCCAAGCTGCTCGTAGGTATCGGCCAGCAGATCCTTGCCAGCGGTGCTGTTCGGGTTGGCGAAGACCACATGTTTTAGCACTTCGGCTACCCAGCGGTATTCACCCTTGTCGAAGTCGGCCCTGGCCAGCTTCAGCACCGCTGCTTCACCACCCATATAGGCGACATATTTCTTCGCCGCATCTTCCGGTGGCAGGTTGTTGAGGTCGGACGGATTGCCGTCATACCAGCCCATGTAGCGCTGGTAGACCGCGCGCGAGTTGTGGCGCAGGGTGCCGTAGTAGCCGCGGTTGGGCCAGAACTGATCCAGCTCCGGCGGCAGCTTGATCATCTCGGAGATTTCTTCGCCGTTGTAGCCTTTGTTCATCAGGTTCACGGACTGGTCGTGAGTGTACTTGTACAGGTCGCGCTGTTTCTTCCAGTAGTCGTCGATCTTGGCCTGGCCCCATTGCGGCCAGTGGTGACTCTGGAACTTGACCTCGACCTTGTCGCCGTAGCGCTCGATGGTTTCGTTGAGGAAGCTCGCCCACTTCAGCGCATCACGCACCTGCGCGCCGCGCAGGGTGAGAATGTTGTGCATGGTGTTGGTCGAGTTCTCGGCCATCCACATCGCCTTGAACTGCGGGAACCAGGTATTCATCTCGGCCGGAGCCTCGGTACCCGGGGTCATCTGGAATTCCATCTGGACGCCGTCCACCGTGACCACTTCTCCGGTCTTGGTGATCAGGTCGGTCGGCAATACCAAGGTGGTGGTGCCGGTGGAAGTGGTCTGGCCGAGGCCGCCGTTGACCCCGCCTTGCGCATTGCGCGGCAGCATCGCGCCGTACATGTAGATGGCGCGGCGGCTCATGGCGTTACCGGCAATCACGTTCTCGCTGATGGCGTGCTCGCTGAAGCCATCCGGGGCGAATACCTTGATTTTGCCGGAGGCGAAGTCTTGGTCGCTGCCCAGGCCGCGACCGCCACCGTAGTGGTCGATGTGCGAGTGGCTGTAGACCAGCGCCACCACCGGACGCTGGCCGAGGTTGGCGGTGACCAGGTCGTAGGCCGCCTTGGCGGTTTCGGTCGAGATCAGCGGGTCGAAGACGATCCAGCCGGTGTCGCCCTGGACGAAGGTGATGTTGGACAGGTCATAGCCGCGCACCTGGTAGATGCGGTCGGTGACCTTGAACAGACCGTACTGCATGCTCAGCTGGGCATTGCGGTACAGGCTGGGGTTGATGGTGTCGGGAGTGGCCTTGTCCAGGCTGATGTACTGCTTGTAGCTCTCCAGGTCCCACACCGGCGTGCCAGCGGCGCTGAGGATGGTCAGGGTATCGGGTTTTGCGATAAAGCCGCGTGCGGCATCCTCGAAGTCGGTTTTGTCGCTGAATGGCAGGGCCTTGAGCACTTCAGCATTAGCGGCCTTGGTAGCTTCGCTGGCCGGTTTCGAGGGGGCGGGGGCGGCGAACACTGCTGAGTTACCGAGTGTCAGTAGGGCCAGTGTGGCGACAGCCTTCAGGACTGTGGTCATGGCATGGTCTTCCTTTCCGAGTGTTCAGCTATCGGTAGCACGCTTGGGCGCACTGTTATCGGCATCGGCTCTACCGTGACCCAACCGTACCGTCTTTTAGGTATATGGGAGATTTCTGTTGTTGCCAGTGGCTCTCAAGTACCAATTAACCTGAGTCGAGCTCTATGTATCGCGAAAGGAAATGGGCCGCTGTGACGAGATTCCTCGCTCAGCCCGCGGACTAACCATTGAGTGGTTATCCCAAGGCAGGGTCTTCCGGGTTGATTGTCTGCAACGTGGTTGCTCTAACGGCAGCATCTCCACCCGTGCGTCGCTGGCCAGGTCGTCGGTGACCATGCGCGGGTGGTTGGCAATGACCTGGCTGGTGCCATCCGGACCAAGTACTCCCGTTGTGGGTCGCCCCAGTGCAGTCAGTAGCCCGGGCTGAAGTCCGGGCTACGGTACTGCAGGGCTGCAGGCGAGATGTTTTTGTAGGAGCCAGCTTGCTGGCGATCCACTGCCCGGACAAAAGCATTGCCAGCAAGCTGGCTCCTACACAGGCGTGCCTCAACTGCGCTTTTCGGCCACTTGCTTCGCTGGCGCAGCCTACGGCTGTTACTCCCGCCGGTCGTTGTGCCTTGTCTGGCTCTAATTCAGACGATCGTAAACAGGCTCTTAGTCGCGCAAGTCTTCCAGGCGCTGTTTCTGCCGGCCCTGGGCATCGAAGTTGTCGCTGGCCAGCCAGCGCTGGAAGGCGTCGCGGCAGCGTGGCCATTCCGCGTCGATGATGGAGAACCAGGCGGTATCGCGGTTGCGCCCCTTGATCACCATGTGCTGGCGGAACAGGCCTTCGTGGACGAAGCCCAGGCGCTCGGCGGCGCGCAGCGAGCGGGCGTTGCGCGCGTTGCATTTCCACTCCAGGCGGCGGTAGCCGAGCGTGCCCATGGCCAGTTCGGCGAGCAGGTAGACCGCCTCGGTGGAGGCCGGGCTGCGCTGCATGGCGCGGCCGAAGGCGATATGGCCGATCTCGATGCAGCCGTCCTTGGGCGCGATGCGCAGGAAGCTGAGCAGGCCGACGCAGCGCTGGCTGGCCAGGTCGATGACGGCGAAGAACTGCGGGTCGGCGCTGGCCGCGTGGCCGCCCAGCCAGGCATTGAATGGCGCGCGTTCGGCGAACGGGCCGTAGGGCAGGTAGTCCCACAGCAGCGGGTCGGAGTCCGGGCCTTGCAGGGCCAGCCACAGGTCATCGCCGTGGCGTGCGCTGTCCAGCGGTTCGAGGCGCACATAGCGGCCGTCCAGCGCGGCGCGGGCCGGGGCGGCAACGGGTTGCCAGTCGAGTTGGGCTTGCTGGGTCATGGCGGATTCCTGATCAGAACAGTTTGCGGTACTGGATGAAGCCGGAGCGGTCGGCGATACGGTCGTACAGCTGGCGCCCGGTGTAGTTGTCTTCCTGGGTCAGCCAGTGCACCCGCGAAGCGCCGGCGGCAGCGGCCTGAGCGTAGACATGTTCGATCATCCGGCGGCCGATGCCGCCGCCGCGCAGGGTTGCATCGACGTACAGGTCCTGCAGGTAGCAGTAGTCGCCGACGGTCCAGCAGGAACGGTGGAAGATCCAGTGCACCAGGGCCACGGCGCGGCCGTCCTGCCAGGCCAGGGCGGCATGCATCGGCTCGTTCGCGTCGAGGAAGCGCTGCCAGGTGACGGCGCTGGTTTCGGCCGCGATCTCGGCTTTGTAGAAGCGCTGGTAGCCCTGCCAGAGCGGCAGCCAGGCGGCATGGTCGGCGGATGTGATGGCGCGGATTTCGAGGGTGGACATGGGCTTTCCTTGGCGTGCTGGGTTCAGGTGATGGGGTTCATGCGCCGGGCCATTTCCTGGTCGCGGCTGTCGGCGCTGGCGTTCAGGCCAGTCTGCACGCCATGCTGGTCGGCGCTGCTGCGGTTCTGCCCGAGCTTCCATTTGCCTTGCAGGCGCTGGATCGGCAGGGCGAAGCCGACGATGGCGCGCAGCATGCTATCGAGGTAGTCGCGCGGTGCTTCGCTGACCGCCCAGGGCTGGGCGCGCCCGGCCTCGTGTTGGTCGCTGAGGCGGCTGACCAGTTGCAGCAGGCGCTCGGCGTCATCGAACACCTCGGCCTGGCCATAGGCGTGCACGGCGATGTAGTTCCAGGTCGGCACCACCTTGCCGTGCTCGGCCTTGGCCGGGTACCAGGAGGGGCTGACGTAGGCGTCCGGGCCGTTGAAGATCACCAGCGTCTCGCCGCCGGCCAGTTCGCGCCACTGCGGGTTGGCCCTGGCGAAGTGGCCATAGAGGGTGCCGAACTCGCCTTCGTCGGGGACCAGCAGCAGGGGCAGGTGGCTGGCCTGCAGGCCGTCCGCTCCCTGGCTGACCACGGTGGCCAGGCGGCTGGCGGCGATCTGCCGGTGCAGCTCGGCAAGATCGTCCTGGCGGAAGGCGCTGGGCAGGTACATGGGTTTTCTCCAAACGGGCTCTGGCGTGATGGACTCATGCTAGGCAGGATATTGGTCTGTTGTAAGAGCCACTTTCTGCGACTTCAATGGAGCCAATTGCATGGCGCTGTCTCCACCCTTGCCGGTCGACCTCTCCGGCATCCAGCTCGACGCCGCGCGCGGCCTGGCGCGCCAGCTGTACCAGGCCCTGCGCGAGCGCATCCTCGACGGCCGCCTGGCCAGCGGCGCGCGCTTGCCGGCCAGCCGCGACCTGGCTGGCCTGCTGGGCATCTCGCGCAATACCGTGACCCGGGCCTTCGACCAGCTGTATGCCGAGGGCTACGTGGCCGGGCGCATCGGCGCCGGCACCTATGTGGCCGAACTGGCCGGGGTGGTACGCCCGGCTCCCGGCGTGGCAGCCGGCCCGGCGCCGGGCAGCGCGCTGCAGCGCCTGGATCAGCACCACCTGAACCCGCCGCTGGAGGGCGCGCCACGGGCCTTCCGGGTCGGCGTACCGGCCTTCGACCTGTTCCCCTTCGAGACTTGGGCGCGGCTGTCCGCACGCTTCTGGCGCAAGCCGTCGCCGGCGCGTCTGGGCTATGGCGACCCGGCCGGCGACGGCCAGCTGCGCGAGCTGATCGCCGCCTACCTGCGCAACAGCCGGGGCCTGCATTGCGACCCGGGGCAGATCGTCGTTACCTGTGGCGCCCAACAGGCCATCAGCCTGTGCGCCCAGTTGCTGGTGCAGCCGGGCGACCGGGTGGCCATCGAGAATCCCGGCTACCGCGCCGCCGGGCATGCCTTTGCGGTGGCCGGCGCGCAGCTGCAGGGCATCGCCGTGGATGCCGAGGGTCTGGACACCGCAGCGCTGGAGCGCGCCGGGGACTGCCGCCTGGCCTATGTCACGCCCTCGCACCAGTACCCCACCGGCGTCACCCTGTCCCTGGCGCGGCGCCTGGAACTGCTGGACTGGGCCGAGCGCCACGACGGCTGGATAGTCGAGGACGACTACGACGGCGAATACCGCTACAGCGGCACGCCGCTGGCGCCCCTGGCGGCGCTCGATCGCCAGGGCCGGGTGTTGTATGTCGGCACCTTCTGCAAGATTGCCTTCCCGGCGCTGCGCCTGGGTTACCTGGTGCTGCCGCCGGCCCTGGCCCAGCCCTTCGCCCGCCGCCGCGCGCTGGACATGCGTCACTCGGAAATCGGTACCCAGGCGGTGATGGCCGAGTTCATCGCCGCCGGGCACTTCCAGCGGCATATCCGCCGCATGCGCAGCGCCGCCAGGAGCCGCCGCGATGCGCTGCTGGCCGGCTGGCCGACGGATATTCCCGGTTGTGCGCCCATGCCCGTGGTGGAAGCCGGCCTGCACCTGTGCGTACGGGTCGACAGCCTGGCGCGCGAGCGGGAACTGATCGCCGCAGCGGAGCGGGTGGGGGTAGAAGTGAATGGCCTGAGCAACTACTGGCTACCGGACAGCGACACCCCACCGGACCAGCGCGCCGGCCTGGTGCTGGGCTTCGCCGCCGTGCCCGAGGCGGCTATCGCCACTGCCCTGCAGGCGCTGTGTCGGGCCTGGGCGGATCGACCCTAGACCGCCGCCTGCCCTGGGTAGGCGGCGCCAACCGGGGTGGCATCTCGTGCAGGCATGTTCATTGTTTAGCAATCGCCAAACTGAACGTATCAGAAATCCGATTTAACCAACGCTAGCCGGCGTGCGAGTCTGCTTCACCATGAGTTCGCCGATCCGTCATTCCCGCCGTTTGCCCACTGCCTGCCTGAGCCAGGCCGGGGTGCGTTGCGCTGTCGACTGGGGGAACCCGCTGCTCCCCGCAATCCTCGCCTTCTGGGCGCTCTGGCATTGCCGCCATGCGCGCCCGCCGGATTCTTCGCCCGCTGGATTCTGAAGAAGGCAGCGCCGCCGCGCTGTCTCTGAACGAACCAACCTGCCCGCCGCAACGAGTGGGCCGCCACGATGTGGACACCGCGCGCCCTGGCGCCAGCGAAATCCCGCCGTGGTTCGCCCAGCGCCCTACACAACAAGGAACACCGCAATGAACGCCGCGACCAAACCCGTGATTCCCGCAGCCGAGCGCTGCCCGTCCTACTACAGCGCGACTCTCAACGAGGAGACCGACTACCCGACCCTGCAAGGCCAGGTCAGCGTCGACGTGGTGATCATCGGTGGTGGCTTCACCGGCGTGGCCAGCGCAGTGGAGCTGGCCGAGCGCGGGCTCAAGGTGGCCATCGTCGAGAGCCACAAGATCGGCTGGGGCGCCACCGGGCGCAACGGCGGCCAGGTCACCGGCAGCCTGTCCGGCGACGAGGCCATGCGTTCGCAGATGCGCAACAAGCTCGGCGCCGAAGTGGACGACTTCATCTGGCACCTGCGCTGGCGCGGCCACGAGATCATCAAGAGCCGGGTCGAGAAATACGGCATCCAGTGCGACCTCAAGCACGGCCACCTGCATGCGGCGATGAAACCGGTGCACATGGACGAGCTGAAGGCTGCCTACGAGGAAGCGCAGCTGCGCGGCATGGGCGATGAAGTGACTCTGCTGGATCGCGACGGCATGCGCTCGCACCTGGACAGCGAGCTGTACCTGGGCGCGCTGAAGAACAAGCGCAACATGCACCTGCACCCGCTCAACCTGTGCATCGGCGAGGCCAAGGCCGCAGCTAGCCTGGGTGCGCTGATCTTCGAACATTCCGAGGTGCTGGAGATCGTCCACGGCGCCAACCCGGCGGTGATCACCGCCCAGGGCCGCATCGACGCCAAGCAGGTGCTGCTGGCCGGCGACGTGTACCACAAGCTGGAGGCCAAGCAGCTCAAGGGCAAGATCTTCCCGGCCATGGGCGGCATCGTCACCACCAGGCCGCTGGGCGAGCTGGCCAAGCAGCTCAACCCGCAGGACCTGGCCGTCTACGACTGCCGCTTCGTGCTCGACTACTACCGCATGACCGCCGACGGCCGCCTGCTGTTCGGCGGCGGCGCCAACTATTCCGGGCGTGACTCGCGTGATATCGCCGGCGAGCTGCTGCCGTGCATCGAGCGCACCTTCCCGCAGCTCAAGGGCGTGCAGATCGACTTCCAGTGGAGCTGCGCCATGGGCATCGTGATGAACCGCATCCCGCAGCTGGGCAAGCTGTCGGACAACGTCTGGTACTGCCAGGGCTACTCCGGCCACGGCATCGCCACCACCCACATCATGGGCGAGATCATGGCCAACGCCATGACCGGCAGCCTGGGCCAGTTCGACACCTTCGCCAGCTGCAAGCACATCAAGGTGCCGCTGGGCGACGTGTTCGGCAACCCGATGCTGGCCGTGGGCATGTGGTACTACGGCCTGCTGGAAAAACTGCGCTAAGCGTAGATTTGGTTCTTGTGTAGGGCGGGTGCAACCCGCGGGGTCGGCAACGCGGGTTTCACCCGCCCTACAAGACGCGCCCAGCCCGATTTGGGCGACCCGATCTAGGCGATCAGCCCCCTGACGCCCTCTGTCTCGGCACTTTCACTTGCTCTGCGCGATCTTGCATTGCATAAGAACGGTGAACTTGCCGGGTGGGTGGTTGCCCACCGTTGCGCGGATGCGCACTGGATCAGGGAGAGCAGCATGCATAGACCCTTCATTTACCTGAGCTGCGGCCTGCTGATGCTGGGGGGCTGTGGCAAGGATCAGGAGCCGCAGCGCGACTATGACGCGCCGGGCAGCCACTATGACCTGTCGCACTGGAAACTGACCCTGCCGGACGACGAGGCCAGCGAGGTGCGTAGCGAGCAGCTCGAGGCGGGCTACGCCTCGCGCTATTTCCATCTGGCCGACAATGGCTCCATGGTCTTTATCGCCCCGGCTGGTGGCGGCAGCACCAGGAATTCCGACTACCCACGCGCGGAGCTGCGCGAAGTACTCGACCCGGCGGACGACAACCGCAACTGGTCGGGCAGCGGCTTACATCAGCTCAAGGCCCGCTGCCGGGTGCTGCAGGCACCGAGCACGGAGAAGATCATCGTCGGCCAGATCCATGGTTTCGACGCGCGCCCGCTGGTCAAGCTGCAGTGGCAGAAGGGCAAGCTGCGGGCGCTGATCAAGCAACACCCGGCGGGTGACAATGACGACCTCAGCCACACCTTTGCGGTACCGGTGCACAACGACCCGTTCGCCTACCGCATCGAGGTGCGTGACGGCGTGCTCAGCGTCGAGGTCAACGGTGAGCGCTTCAGTCATGACTTCTACGCCGCCGACCCGGCCTGGCGCGACGTGGCCTTCTACTTCAAGGCCGGCGCCTATGTGCAGGACGATGACGGCAGCGCCGGCGAAGTCGGTGAAGTGCAGTTCACCGAGCTGGCGGTGCGCCATGGCGAGTAGCGGCGTATCCTGTGCGCCTTTCCAACTTCGCGTCAGGTCTGCCCGATGAAAGCCCAACTCCTCGAACTCATCACCCTGATCAGCTCCGGCTGCATGACCGACGAGGAGATCGCGCGCATCGCCGACGAGGCCGCCCAGGCCTACGCCGACCCGCAGGCGTTCCTCGCCGCCAACCCGGACATCAACTACGACGACAGCTTCCCGATCCCGCTGGGTGAATGGGTGGTGATCGGCAGCCTGCCGGAAACCGTGCTGTTCCAGGCCGACAGCTACGAAGACCTGCTGCAAAACATCATCGAGTCGTTCGGCCCGGACGTGACCTTCAACATCAAGCCCAAGCAGTTGGCCAAGGTCGAGCCGCTGAAGGCGCTCAACCGCATCCAGGTGCAGCTCTCCAGCATGTACAAGGAGAAGGGCGGCTACGTGCTGGTCGACCTCAGCGAGCCGCTGGACGATGAGCTTCAGTGCGTACTCGTCTACACCAACGACCTGCCACGGGTGCAGGCGCTGGCGGTGGACGTCGGCATCTACGCTGCCCCGGCCTATGACGCGCTGAAGGCCGAGCTGGAAGCCGACTGAGGCGACTGCAGGCGCTGGCGCATGGCCTGGAAGTAGGCGGCGGAACCGGTGAAGAAGGCGCCCGGCAGGATGTTGTAGTGCCTTAGCGCGCGCTCCACCTGTTCCAGCCCGGCCTGTTCGGCCAGCTCATAGGCGCGCAGGCCTTTCTCGATGCGTTCGGCGGTGCTGGCGAAATCGGCGAACTTCATCTCGCGACTGCTGCTGAAGTAGGCGAACTCGATGCGTGGGCGCAGCGCGACATGGCGGATCAGCGGCCAGTCGAGGGCGGCAAGCGCCTGTTCCACGGCGGGCCCGACTATGACTTCCTGCTCCCACAGAAAGAACGCCTCGAACAGTGCCCGGCGTTGCTCGATGGGCAGCGGCTGCTGCTCGGCCTGTGCTTGGTGGCAGGCATTCAGCGCGCCCAGCAGGCGCGGCGGCACGTATTCGTCGATGCCCTCGACCTGGCCGTATTGCTTGCTGAAGTGATAGGCGCAGTAGGCCTCGATGCACACGCGCCGGTTGATCTCGCGGAAGGCGTCGGCGAAGGCGTGTAGCTGGCGCATTTTCTCCCGGCGCATGGCGGGTTGCAGCAGGTATTGGGCGCAGAGCAGGGCACCGACCTGCATGCCCAGGGCGAAGTAGCCAGCGCCCCAGAGTGCGCCGTGGGCGGCGATCAGCGGGAACACATTGCGCCCGCCGGAGTCCTCGTACAGGTGGTGGTAGACCGAGGCACGCTGGCTCAGGTCGCCAAGTCCTCCTGCCAGCAGCGTTGCCTCTTCGTGAATACGTGCATAGCCCGTCGCCAGGCTGTCGCTATCACTGTCCATGCGTCTCGTCCTGAGTAGCCCTGATGCCCTCACTGTAGCGCGGCCAGCCTGGCGCTGGCTGCGGTCAGTTGTCGCGTGGGAGCAGGGCTACAGGCGCGGACGTTACAGGCTGAAGCCGCCGTCGATGGGGATGATGTTGCCGGTCATGTAGGCGCCCGCCGCACTGGCCAGGCTGATGGCCAGCGCGGCCATTTCTTCCTCGCGGCCCCAGCGCTTCATCGGGATCACCGCGACGTCTTCGGCCATGGCCGCTTCGTCCTGGGCGATGTGCTTGGTCATCTTGCTCGGGAAGCGGCCGGGGGCGATCACGTTGACGTTGATGTGCTCGCTGACCAGTTCGCGGGCCAGCAGGCGTGACAGCTGATGCAGTGCCGCCTTGCTCGGGCCGTAGGCATAGGCCTGCTCGCCGAACGAGCTGATGCCGGCCACCGAACCGATGTTGATCACCCGCGCCGGGCTCTGTGCATTGCCGGCCTTGCGCAGCAGCGGCAGCAGTTGCTGGATGCAGCTGAACACCGAGGTGACGTTGAGCTGCATGACCTTCTCCCAGCCTTTCACCGGGTAGCTTTCCAGCGGCGCACCCCAGGTGGTGCCGGCGTTGTTGACCAGGATATCCAGCTGCTGCAGACGGCCGCCCAGTTCGGCGGCCAGGGCCTTGGCGCCTTCCTCGCTGGACAGGTCGGCGGCCAGGCCGATGCACTCACCATGTACCGACAGCTCCTCGGCGGCCTGGATGCAGGCGGCGCCATCACGCGCGCAGATGAACACCCGCGCGCCAGCTTCGAGGAAGCCCTGGGCGATCATCCGGCCGATACCACGGGTGCCGCCGGTGACCAGGGCGGTGCGGCCTTTCAGGCTGAAATAGGAGTGCATGAAGGAGTCCTCGGGCAGGTTGGGAAGGCCCTAACCCTAATCGCCCGCAGGAGCTGGATGAAGTGCTATTGCCCCGGGGAATGCCGTGCTATTGGCGCGGCGGACGCTGGCGCAGCGGGTCGAGCAGTGGCTTGAGGCCGTTGTGGTCGATCTCCTGCATCAGCGCCAGCAGGCGGCCGATCTCGCCCTTGGGGAAACCTTCACGGGCGAACCAGTTGAGGTAGTGGCCGGGCAGGTCGGCGAGCAGGCGGTCCTTGTACTTGCCGAAGGGCATGGTGCGGGTGACCAGGAGCAGGAGGTCTTCGGGTTTCATTGAGCGGGTCGCGAACGGAGGCAGGCAGCGAGGATAAGGTGCCGGCGCCGCGTGGCCAAGGGCTGGCCGTCACTGTAGGCTCTGCAGGGCAATCGGCAGAGGGGGTGGGTGAGTGGACTTCAAGGCGAAGATTTCTCTGCGCCGCCCGCGCGAAAGCGCGGCGACGCTTTACACGGAGCATGATCAGGCGTGGCTGGCGGAGCTGGTCGAGCGCCTGGAAAGCGACCGTGGCCGCATCATCAACTCGGCCGCCGTACGCCGCCTGCAACAGAAAACCCAGGTGTTTCCGCTGGAGCGCAATGCGGCGGTGCGTAGCCGCCTGACCCATTCGCTGGAAGTGCAGCAAGTCGGCCGCCATATCGTCCGCACGCTGTTCCACAAGCTTGGCCCGCGTGCTGCCGAGCATGGCCTCGACGGCCTCGATGGCGCGCTGCAGAGCTTGGTGGAAATGGCCTGCCTGACCCATGACATTGGCAACCCGCCGTTCGGCCACTTCGGTGAATTCGCCATCGGCGACTGGTGCGCCCGTCATCTCGACAGGCTGTTTGCCCAGGCCGTACCCGAAGTGGGCGATGCCAAGCTGCGCCAGCGCATGCTGATTGATCTCAAGGCTTTCGAGGGCTATGCTCAGGCCATCCGCCTGGTGCAGCGCCTGCACGACATGAACCTGACCTACAGCCAGGCCGCGTGCATGCTCAAGTACGTGCGCGCGGCTTATCAGCCACGCCCGGCCAAGGGCAGCGAGGGTGCCTACCTACGCAAGAAGCCGGGCTTCTACCTGAGCGAGGAAGGCTTCGTCAGCGAGCTGTGGCAGACGTTGGGTATGGCGCCGCAGACGCGCTATCCGCTGGTCTACGTGATGGAGGCGGCAGACGACATCTCCTACTGCCTGGCCGATCTGGAAGATGCGGTGGTCAAGGGCATCCTCGACCTCGACCGACTCTGCGATCTGCTCAGCGGCACCTTCGCCCGCTTCAAGCCGCTGACGACTGTGATCGACGCCCAGGGCCGCAGCTTCGCCGAGCTGCTGCAGGATGCCCGCCAGCGGGCCGAGGATGAGCCGGTGGACAAGGTCGGCAAGTTCTTCATCCGCCTGCGGGTGAACCTGATCCACCCGCTGGTGCAGCACGCCGCTGAGCAGTTCATCGTTCAGCTCGATGCGGTGTACGCCGGCACCCTCGACCGAGCTCTGCTGGAAGACGACAGCCCCGCCTGCGCGGTGGTGCAGACGTTCAAGACGGTGGGCGCCGAGCACGTGTTCTGTCATCGCGAGGTGGATACCCTGCAATTGCAGGGGCTGCGCATCCTGCAGGGCTTGCTCGATACCTATGGCGCGCTGCTTGAGCCGGATGGCGAGGCGTTCCAGGCCGTGCTCGACGGTCGCGGTCAGGCTGACCTGCGCATGCTGGTGCGCCGCCTGCCCACGCATCTGCTCAGCGCCTATCGGTTGGCTCTGACGCAGGGGCAGGGCAGCGATGCGCCGCTTTGGGAGTTCTACCACCGTACGCGCCTGCTGCTGGACTTCGTCAGCGGCCTGACTGATCAGCTGGCCCAGGACGAATACAGGTTGCTCACGGCTCAGTAGGCCTGTTCGGGTTCGTCGGCCACAAAAAAGCCGGGTCTCTCGCGAGCCCGGCTTTTTCGTTACGGCGTGGTGATCAGCTGGTGCGGATCAGGTGGTCGAAGGCGCTCAGCGAGGCTTTCGAACCTTCGCCCATGGCGATGACGATCTGCTTGTACGGCACCGTGGTCACGTCACCGGCAGCGAACACGCCGGGGATGTTAGTGGCGCCCTTGGCGTCGACCACGATCTCGCCGAAGCGGCTCAGCTCGACGCTACCTTTCAGCCAGTCGCTGTTGGGCAGCAGGCCGATCTGCACGAAGATGCCTTCCAGTTCCACGGTGTGAACCTGGTCAGTGGTGCGGTCCTTGTAGACCAGGCCGTTGACCTTCTGCCCGTCGCCTTTGACCTCGGTGGTCTGGGCGCTCTTGATCACGGTGACGTTGGGCAGGCTGTACAGCTTCTTCTGCAGCACGGCATCGGCACGCAAGGTGTCGGCGAATTCCAGCAGGGTCACGTGGGCGACCAGGCCGGCCAGGTCGATGGCCGCTTCCACGCCGGAGTTACCGCCGCCGATCACTGCCACGCGCTTGCCCTTGAACAGCGGGCCGTCGCAGTGCGGGCAGAAGCACACGCCCTTGGCCTTGTACTCCTGCTCACCGGGGACGCCCATTTCACGCCAGCGCGCGCCGGTGGAAAGGATCACGGTCTTGGCCTTGAGCGAAGCGCCGTTCTCGAACTTGACCTCGTGCAGGCCGCCTTCGCTGCTGGCCGGAACCAGGGCGCTGGCGCGCTGCAGGTTCATGATGTCGACTTCGTATTCCTTGACGTGCTCTTCCAGGGCGCGGACCAGTTTCGGCCCTTCGGTTTCCTTCACCGAGATGAAGTTCTCGATGGACATGGTGTCGAGCACCTGGCCACCGAAACGCTCGGCAGCGATGGCGGTGCGGATGCCTTTACGGGCGGCGTAGATCGCCGCCGCGGCACCGGCCGGGCCACCACCGATGACCAGCACGTCGAAGGCGGGCTTGGCGCTCATCTTCTCGGCATCACGGCTACCGGCCTTGGTGTCGATCTTGGCGAGGATTTCCTTCACTTCCATGCGACCGGAAGCGAACACTTCGCCGTTCAGGTAGATGCTCGGCACGGCCATGACCTGGCGGCGCTCGACTTCTTCCTGGAACAGCGCGCCGTCGATGGAGACGTTGCGGATGTTGGGGTTGAGCACGGCCATCAGGTTCAGCGCCTGGACCACGTCCGGGCAGTTCTGGCAGGACAGCGAGAAGTAGGTTTCGAACTCGAAGGTGCCTTCGATGGCCTGGATCTGCGCGATGGTTTCTGCGTCGAGCTTGGACGGGTGGCCACCGACCTGCAGCAGGGCCAGTACCAGCGAGGTGAACTCGTGGCCCATAGGAATACCGGCGAAAGCCACGCCGATATCGGCGCCCGGGCGAACCAGGGCGAAAGACGGACGGCGGGCATCGCTACCGTCGGTCTTGAGGGTGATCTTGTCGGTCAGGCCGACGATGTCTTGCAGCAGTCCGAGCAGTTCCTGGGACTTTTCGCCGTCATCGAGGGAAGCGACGATCTCGAACGGCTGGGTGACCTTCTCGAGGTAGGCCTGCAACTGGGTTTTAAGAGTGGCATCCAACATGACGGGGTTCCTTTTCAACGAATTTCGGACAAACAAACGCCCGGGCGGATCGCGCCCGGGCGTTCGGGCACTTGCGGCTGGGTTTCAGCCGGCAAAGCGCAAGGCGGATGGGGCCTATATGGCCCCAGGCAGATCTTAGATCTTGCCTACCAGGTCCAGCGACGGAGCCAGAGTCTTCTCGCCTTCTTTCCACTTGGCCGGGCAAACTTGGCCCGGGTTAGCGGCGGTGTACTGGGCGGCTTTCAGCTTGCGCAGGGTCTCGGAGACGTCGCGAGCGATTTCGTTGGAGTGGATTTCCAGGGTCTTGATCACGCCTTCCGGGTTGATCACGAAGGTGCCGCGCAGGGCCAGGCCTTCTTCCGGGATGTGCACGCCGAAAGCGTTGGTCAGGGCGTGGGTCGGATCGCCGATCAGCGGGAACTGGGCCTTGCCAACGGCCGGCGAAGTTTCGTGCCAGACCTTGTGCGAGAAGTGGGTGTCGGTGGTGACGATGTACACTTCGGCGCCAGCTTTCTGGAACTCGGCGTAGTTGTTGGCGGCGTCTTCGATTTCGGTCGGGCAGTTGAAGGTGAAGGCTGCCGGCATGAAGATCAGAACCGACCATTTGCCCTTCAGGGACTGCTCGGTAACCTGGATGAACTCGCCGTTGTGGAAAGCGTTGGCCGAGAACGGCTGAACCGGGGTATTGATCAGAGACATGGGAAAACTCCTGTTGGGGGTTGGTAACTTGATGCTGGGCATACTAACCGCATCGGCAGTAATCGCTAAATTGAATGAAGGCATGAGCACGATTGGCTGGGTCTATCTGCCTTCATCTAAAAGGTGGCAGTAATCTATGACAATCAGCCGGCGATCTGTAGTTGCGGGTGGCGCTGGCGGTACTGCTCGAAGATGAACTGGCGAATGCGTTCGCTGTGTTCAGGGTGACTCAGCAGCAGGCGGTAGGCGGCCTGCTGCGTGCCGGCCTGGCGGATGCGCCGCCCGTGCACCGGCATGGGTTTGCGCTCGGGCAGGGGCAGCCAGAGGCTGAACTGCGGAGGCAGTTCCTGATCGCCATCGAGGCCGATCAGCAGGCTGTCTGGCGACAGTTCGTGGACCTGCAGGTGGGTTGGCTCGCCATGCTCGTCGAGCAGCGTCAGCGGCTGCACCAGAATCAGGCGCCAGGGGCGGCGCACTGCACCTTCTTCGAAGATGCTCGGCGCGCCCAGTTCCAGTTGCAGGTTGTGCATCTCGTCCTCCACCAGTTGCAGCGGGAAGGACATGTGGTAATTGCCCAGCTGGGCTTGCAGGTGCAGCTGCGCATGTTCGCCCAGACGGCTGAGCAGGGCATTGCTCTGCGGGCCACCGTCGACCTTGAAGGTCGGGATCTGCAGGGGCTTGCCGGTCAACGGGTTGTTGAACAACTGGCGGATGAAGTTCAGCTCTTCGCTGGACAGGGTGTTGGGCTCGGACATGGGGCCTCCCACGAGCGGGGAATGCAGGGTCGCAAGCATTATCTGTACCTGAGGCCTAACCGGTCGTCAGTCTTGCGAGTTCCGCCTTCAGACCACGAACTTCGGCTTCGAGTTCCCGAACGCGCTGTTTGGCCTCGACCTCGGCACTGACATCTTTCTGGATGCCGATGAAATAGGTGAGCTGGTCGCCTTCGTTGAGCACCGGGGTGATCGACAGTTCGTTCCAGAACGCGCTGCCATCCTTGCGGTAGTTGCGAATGATCTGCCGACAGGGCTTCTGGCTGCGGATCGCTTCGCGGATGGCGGCCAGGCCCAACTGGTTGCGGTCGTCGCCCTGCAGGAAGCGGCAGTCCTGGTAGAGGATATCGTCGGCGCAATAACCGGTAAGGCGCTCGAAGGCGGCGTTGGCGTAGATCAGCACGTTGTCCTCGCCTTCCTGCTCGGCCACCACGATGCCGTCGTTGGAGGCGTTCACCACCAGTTGCAAGAGCTTGGCATTGATCATCGTGCGCCTCCTAATCCGTTTGCGCTGCATTCTATGGCATCCCGCCAAGCTGTCCACTTGCGGCATAATACGAGGCATTATCAAGTTGATGCGGAGCTTTGCATGAAAGTCGCCATTCTCTCCGGCTCGGTTTACGGGGCCGCCGAAGAAGTCGCCCAGCGCGCCGTCACGGTGCTCAAGGCCGCCGGTTTCGAGCCCTGGCACAAGGCTGGGGTGAAGTTCGACGAGGTCCTGGCCTTCGCCCCCGAGGCGGTGCTGGTGGTGACCTCGACCACCGGTATGGGCGAGTTGCCGGGCAACCTGCAGGAGCTGTACTTCACCCTGCGCGACCGTTTCCCGGCCTGGAACGGCCTGCCGGGCGCGGTGCTGGCCCTGGGCGATTCCAGCTACGACGTGTTCTGCGGCGGTGGCGAGCAGATGCGCGAACTGCTGCTGGAGCTGGGCGTGCGCGAGGTGCTGCCGATGCTGCGCCTGGACTCCAGCGAATCGGTGACCCCGGAAGAAGATGCCATGCCCTGGCTGGCCGAACTGGCCGAGGCGCTGAAGGGCTGAAGGGCTGATGATGCATCCGCGCGCCGCCGAGCTGATCCGCGAGCTGCAACTGGTCGCCCATCCCGAGGGCGGCTACTACCGGCGCCTGTTCACCTCGGCCCGGCGCGATGAAGAGGGTCGCGCCGCGTCCAGCGCCATCCTGTTCCTGCTGCCAGGCGGGGTGGCCAGTCGCTGGCATCGGGTGGATGCCGACGAGCTGTGGCATTTCCACGAAGGTGCGCCGCTGCAGCTGCTGATCGGTGAAACGCCGGCCGAGGTACGCAGCGAGCGGCTCGGCCCTGTGGCAGCTGAGCAGCTGCCACAGCGGGTGGTGCCGGCCCAGGCCTGGCAGGCCGCGCGCAGCCTCGGCGAGTTCACCCTGGTGGGCTGTACGGTGGCGCCGGAGTTTCGTTTCGAGGGTTTCCGCCTGCTCGCTGACGATACCCAGGCGCAACGGGACTGGCCGTTGCTGGCGCGCGACTTTCCCGAGCTGGTGTGACCTGCTGGGCCACTAAGCTGGCCTGCAAGGCGACTACCGTCGATGTGGCTTGCCACTAGACTCCTTGGCACAACAACAAATGCCGAGGTACCCGCCGTGAATGCTCCGCTCAATCTCCCCGATGTGAAGAGTCAGGTTTCCGCTGCCGAGTGGCAGACCCGCGTCGACCTGGCCGCCTGTTACCGTCTGATCGCCTTGTATGGCTGGGACGACCTGATCTTCACCCATATCTCGGCGAAGATTCCCGGTACCGAAGAGTTCCTGATCAACCCGTTCGGCCTGATGTTCCACGAGATCACCGCGTCCAGCCTGGTGAAGATCGACTTGGCCGGCAACAAGCTGATGGACAGCCCGTTCAACATCAACCCGGCGGGCTACACCATCCACAGCGCCGTGCATGAAGTGCGCCACGACGCGGCCTGCGTGCTGCACATCCATACCCCGGCCGGGATTGCCGTGTCGGCGCAGAAGCAGGGCCTGCTGCCGATTTCCCAGCAGTCGCTGTTCGTCCTCTCCAGCCTGGCTTATCACGACTACGAAGGCGTGGCGATCAACCACGAAGAGAAGGTCCGCCTGCAGCGCGACCTGGGCGATAAGCACTTCTTTATCCTGCCCAACCACGGCCTGCTCACGGCGGGCGGCAGCATCGCCGACACCTTCCTGATGATGTTCACCCTGCAGCGCGCCTGCGAGGCGCAGGTGATGGCGCAGAGCGGCGGCGCCGAGCTGATCCATATCCCGCAGCAGGTGCTCGACGGCGCCGCGGCGATGGTCGCCGGGGTGATGAAGACCAGCCAGGGCATGGGCGGGCAGCTGGCCTGGCCGGCGCTGCTGCGCAAGCTCGACCAGCAGATGCCAGGCTACGCCGAGTGACGGCGCTGCCAGGCATCGCCCTGGATGAATGGCGCGCGCAGGGGCAGGGCTTCACCTTCAAGGGCCATGCCATCCGTTACTGGGTGGCGGGGCCGGTGGACGCCGAGCCGCTGCTGTTGATCCACGGCTTCCCCACGGCCAGCTGGGACTGGCACTACCTGTGGCAGCCGCTGGCGGCCCAGTACCGGGTGATCGCCTGCGACATGCTCGGCTTTGGCTATTCGGCCAAGCCGCGCGGGCATGTCTACAGCCTGCTGGAGCAGGCCGATCTGCAGCAGGCGCTGCTGGCGCATCTGGGCGTTACCCAGGCGGTGCATGTGCTGGCTCACGACTACGGCGACAGCGTGGCTCAGGAGCTGGTTGCCCGGCATCAGGACGGTCGCTTGCAACTGGCCAGCTGCGTGTTCCTCAACGGCGGCCTGTTCCCGGAAACCCATCGCCCGGTACTGATGCAGAAACTGCTGCTCAGCCCGCTCGGGCCGCTGCTCGGCAAGCTGTTCTCGCGCAGCAAGCTGAAGGCCAACCTGACCCAGGTATTCGGTCCACAGACGCCACCCAGCGACAGCGAGCTGGACGCCTTCTGGCAACTGATCGCGCACAACGATGGGCCGGCGGTGATGCACCGGCTGATCCGCTACATCCTCGATCGACGGGTCAACCGCGAGCGCTGGGTGACGGCCATGCAGCAAACGGCGCTGCCCATGCGGGTGATCGATGGCGCGCTCGACCCGATTTCCGGGGCACACATGGTGGCGCGCTATCGCGAGCTGATCGAGAGCCCCGACACGGTATTGCTGGAAGCCATAGGCCACTATCCGCAGACCGAGGCACCCGCAGAGGTGCTCGAACATTATCTGCAATTCCGTGACCGGCTGGAGGCCAAAACATGCAGCGACGCAGTGTCTTGAAGGGTGCCGCCGTGGGTGGCGTGGTGCTGTTGGGTGGTGGTTTCTGGGCCTTGCCCACCGGTGCGGCACCGGCTGCGCTGACCTTGGAGGGCGCGCAGCAGACCCTGGCCAACCTGGCCGGGCGCGAGCTGGTCAGCCGCAAGGGCTGGAGCCCGAGCGAGGTGTTCAATCACTGCGCACAGAGCATCGACTACTCGATGGATGGCTACCCCGAGCTCAAGCCGGCCTGGTTCCGCCACAGCGTCGGCCCGCTGGCCTTCAGCGTGTTCAGCGCCCGTGGTGCCATGCGCCACCCGCTGAACGAGGTGATTCCCGGCGCCGGCCCGCTGCTCGAACCGGCCAGCACCGCCGCCGCCCTGGCTCGCCTGCAGGCCGCCTTCAGTCGTTTCGCCGCGTACCAGGGCGAGCTGCAGCCGCACTTCGCCTATGGCGCCCTTGACCATGGGCAATATGCCCAGGCACACGTGTTGCATCTGTACAACCACCTGAGCCTGATTGGCGAAGCCGATCAATCTGCCTGATTTTGCCTTGGCAGGATCATCCTGCTGTCTTATCGGCCACTATTCAGTGTGCCGGCAGATGATTGCCGGCGCCCTGTGCCTGCGGGACACTCGGGCTCTTTTCCACGCTGCCGAGGGAGCATGTTCATGAGTGATGCCGTTCGTTTCGAAGACAAAGTGGTGATCGTCACTGGCGCTGGCGGCGGCCTCGGCCGTGCGCATGCCCTGCTGTTCGCCAAACACGGCGCGCGCGTGGTGGTCAACGACCTGGGCGGCAGCGCTCAGGGCGAAGGGGCCAATGCTTCGGCGGCGGACAAAGTGGTCGCCGAAATCCAGGCAGCTGGCGGCACCGCGGTGGCCAACCATGACTCGGTGACCGACGGCGGCAAGATCGTCCAGCACGCCCTGGATGCCTTCGGTCGCATCGACGTGGTGGTCAACAACGCCGGCATCCTGCGCGACAAGTCCTTCGTCAAGATGGAAGACGCCGACTGGGATCTGGTCTACAAGGTCCACGTCGAGGGCGCCTACAAGGTCACCCACGCTGCCTGGCCGTATTTGCGCGAGCAGAACTTCGGCCGGGTGATCTTCACCGCGTCCACCTCGGGCATCTACGGTAACTTCGGCCAGTCCAACTACGGCATGGCCAAGCTCGGCCTGTACGGCCTGACCCGCACCCTGGCCATCGAAGGGCGCAAGAACAACGTGCTGGTCAACGCCATCGCCCCGACCGGCGGCACGCGCATGACTGAAGGCCTGATCCCGCCGCAGGTATTCGAGCAGCTCAAGCCGGAACTGGTCAGCCCGCTGGTGGTGTACCTCGGCAGCGAGCAGTGCCAGGACACCGGCGGCCTCTACGAAGTGGGCGGCGGCTGGATGGGCAAGGTGCGCTGGGAGCGCAGCCTGGGTGCCGGTTTCGACCCGCGTGCCGGCTTCAGCCCGGAAGACGTGGCGGCCAGCTGGAAGCAGATCGGCGACTTCGAGGGTGCGGTGCACCCGGATGACAACGTCACCGCCCTGCGCGAGATGATGGCCAATCTGCAGAAGCATATGAAGCTCGGTTGATTCCTTCGCGCTGCTGCGAAAGGCCGGCTCTTGAGCCGGCCTTTTTGTTTCCGATGGTTTCCACGCGCCTGATCCGGGGACGCTCCGCGTCCCGCAGACGCAGAGCGTCTGATGCCCACGCAGGGCGTGGGAACGATCAACACGGCAGCATTCAGCTGGGGCCAAAGCGGCCGTTCAATGCAGGGCCGGAGTGCGGCCCAGTTCATTGAGTCGCTGGTTCAGGCGCATGCTTTCCTGTGGGTCATCGCTCAGCAGCAGGGCGCGCTCCAGGTCGAAGCGTTCGGCCTGCGGGCAATCCAGTTCGCGGTAGATCATGGCCCGCACCAGGTGGTCGGCGGCATTCGCCGGAGCCAGTTGCAGCACCCGCTCGGCATCCTTGAGTGCGGCCAGGTGGTCGCCGGCGGCACCGTGCAGATGGCACAGGTTGCGCGACAGGCGCAGCAGCAGGGCGCGGTTGTCGCAGGTCTGCAGGTGGCTGGCATTCAGTTCGAGTTGCGGGCCGGCGACGCGGGCCAGCAGTTCGCGGCAGTCGCGGGTATAGAGGCGGCGGCCGCTGCAGGGGTCGAGCAGGTGGTCGGCGCCGGGCACGCGCAGCAGCAGGTGGCCGGGGAAGTTCACCGCCTGCAGCGGGATCTCCAGTTGCCGGGCCAGTTCCAGGGCGATCAGCGCCAGCGACAGTGGCTGGCCGCGCCGGCGTTGCAGCACGCGATGCAGCAGCGCCGCCTGTGGACGGATGGGGAAGTCATCGTCTTCGTGGAAGTCCAGCTCGTTGAGGCGGCGCAGCAGTGGCTGGGCCAGTTCGCCTGCCGGCTGGCTGGTCAGGCCGGCCGCCACCTGCTGGCGCAGGTTGCCGATATCACGCAGCACCTGTTCGCGGTCGAGGTCCGGCTCGTGCTCTGCGGCGATTGCCAAGGCAGCAGCGAACAGTGCCGGAGGGTCGGATTCCAGGTGGTCTAGCCAAAGCGGACGTGCAGCCATCAAGGTCTCCTCTCGCTGGGAGTTCTTGACAGACTTTTAGCCGGCTGCCGCGTCGGCGTCCAGTCCCGACCGAGTGTGGCTCAAGCGTAGATGCGCTGGCCGCGATACATACGTACCGAGCCGCGCTCTTCCTCGACTGCCGTGGTCGTGGCCGGCAGGGCCGCACGTTCGTCCTCGGGCAGGGCATGGCCGCGATACTGGCGGGCTGCGACGGGCGTGCCGGCCGCAGGTGCGGGCGCGCTGTGGAAATCGCTAAGCTCGGCCAGGCGGATGGCCAAGTTGCGGGTGTCCTGGTCGCTGGAGCGCAGGCAGGCCAGCAGCATGGCCTCCACCGCGTCCGGCTGGCTCAGGCGGATATCCACGCACAGTTCGTCGCGCAGGCGGCGGCGCAGTGCCTGCATGCAGTCCAATAGGGCCTTGTTCAATTCCATCTGCGTTCCCCTGTCTAGGTGACTCGATGCGGCGCCGGTGGCGTTACCCCTGCAGGCTTTAGCAAGGTACGTACCAGTCGTCGGGGCGGCGAACTGTGCGGCCTTTCACAGGTCCATGCTGCGCGGCCTGCTCGTCGCTGGTGCGTCTTGCACTTCTCTGGCGCGACGCTGAAGGCGCCGGGACTAACCGGTATACTGGCGCTTTGTTATTCGGCTACGGCCCATCCTGAAGGTTTACCCATGCGTAACGATGCACACGACGAGCTGGACCACGTTCCCAGCCTGACCACCGACCCGCGCGACCGCGATGACTACCAGGCCGTTCACCACGCCCCGGCCCACGCTCACGCACCGCAGAGCAGCGCGCGCAGCTATCCGCAGGTGGAGCGGCGTCGTGGTGTCGGCACCGGCCCGCTGTGGGCGCTGATCGGCGCGCTGATCATCGCGCTGGGCTGCCTGAGCTGGTGGAGTTACCAGCAGATCGCCCAGATGCAGGCCTCGATAGTGGTGACTCAGGAAACCTTCGCCAAGATGAGCGAAGTTGCCGACGGGCGTATCCAGGATATTTCCGGCAAGGTGGTGGCCACCGAATCCAATGTCACCAGTGGCAGCGAGGCCCTCAAGTTGCGGGTCAAACAGCTGGAAACCAAGCTGGCCGAACTGAGTAAGCAGCAGCAGAACGTCACCGGCCAGCAAAGCGGGCAGGGCAAGCGCATCGAGCAGCTGGCTGCCGACCTGAAGAGCCAGCAGAGCGCGACCAGCCAGTACGACGGGCGCCTGGATACGCTGGATAAGCTGACGGCCGAGCAGAAGGCTGGCCTGGCCGGCGTGGCCAAGCTGCAGGAACAGGTGAAGACCCTGGGCGGCGATATCGACGGCCTGAAGAAGCAGGGCAACCAGAGCCAGGC
>JBOFCR010000202.1:0-6802 GCA_051646165.1 Pseudomonas sp.
TCTGGTCTGAGGGGGGGGGGGCCAATGCGCAGGGCGAAGGGATTGCTGGGTGGTTTGCTGATGCTGCCGCTGCTGGCTGCAGCGGAAGAGATTGGCGAGGTTTCCACGGTGTTCAAGTGGGTCGGCCCGAACGACAAGATTGTGGTCGAGGCCTTCGATGATCCCAGGGTGGAGGGTGTGACCTGCTACCTGTCGCGCGCCAAGACCGGCGGGGTCAAGGGTGGTCTGGGTCTGGCCGAGGATCGCGCCGAGGCATCGATTGCCTGCCGCCAGGTCGGGCCGATTCGCTTCTCCGGCATGCTCAAGGATGGCGAGGAGGTGTTCAAGGAGCGCACTTCGCTGGTGTTCAAGACCATGCAGGTGGTGCGTTTCTTCGATGAGGCGCGCAATACCCTGGTCTATCTGGTGTATAGCGACCGGGTTATCGAGGGCAGTCCGCAGAATGCGGTGACGGCCATTCCGATCCTGCCCTGGGCGGGGCAATAATCAGATAAAACAACCGGAGCCAGTCTCCGGTTTTTTATGGCTGCCGAATCGCAGGCAATAAAAAACCGGCCGAAGCCGGTTTTTCAGGAACGGTGCATCTTAGGCGGCGGTAGCCAGGGCCTTGATGTGACCGTTCAGGCGGCTCTTGTGGCGAGCTGCTTTGTTCTTGTGGATGATGCCTTTGTCGGCCATACGGTCGATTACCGGCACAGCCAGAACGTAAGCGGTTTGCGCTTTTTCCAGGTCTTTGGCGTCGATAGCCTTGACCACGTTCTTGATGTAAGTACGAACCATGGAGCGCAGGCTGGCGTTATGGCTACGACGCTTCTCAGCCTGTTTGGCGCGTTTTTTGGCAGAAGGTGTATTGGCCACCGTCAAGCTCCTCGAAAAAAATCTGGGGGATAGCAACAAATAAGGCCGCGAATCATGCCGAGGCGGGCGGCGTATGTCAAGCCCGATGATGTTTGCCGATGCTGGTCTGACCAGCGGCGGCTCGCTACACTCGACGACTTTGCGCAGGCGGCGGATTGTCCGCGATTGCGCCTGTCTGCGGAAGACTAATTATTCTATGAATCTGCTCAAGTCGCTGGCCGCCGTCAGCTCCCTGACCATGCTGTCGCGCGTGCTGGGCTTTGTGCGCGACACCTTGATGGCGCGCATTTTCGGCGCTGGGGTGGCTTCCGATGCCTGGGTGGTGGCGTTCAAACTACCCAATCTGCTGCGGCGGATTTTTGCCGAGGGCGCCTTTTCCCAGGCCTTCGTGCCGATCCTGGCGGAATACAAGGTGCAGCAGGGCGAGGAGGCGACGCGCACCTTTATCGCCTATGTGTCGGGGTTGCTGACCCTGGTGCTGGCGCTGGTCACCCTGCTGGGCATGCTGGCGGCGCCCTGGATTGTCTGGGTGTCGGCGCCGGGCTTTGCCGACGAGGCCGATCGCTTCAGTCTGACGGTCGATCTGCTGCGGGTGACCTTCCCTTATATCCTGCTGATCTCCCTGTCGTCGCTGGCCGGGGCGGTGCTCAATACCTGGAACCGCTTCTCGGTGCCGGCTTTCGTGCCGACCCTGCTGAACGTCAGCATGATCGTGTTCATGTTGTTCCTCGCGCCGTATTTCGACCCGCCGATCATGGTGCTGGCCTGGGCGGTGCTGGTTGGCGGGCTGCTGCAGTTCGTCTGGCAGCTGCCGCATCTGAAGCGAGTCGGCATGCTGGTGCTGCCGCGCCTGAGTTTCAAGGATGCCGGGGTGTGGCGGGTGCTCAGGCAGATGGGGCCGGCGATCTTCGGGGTATCGGTGAGCCAGATCTCGCTGATCATCAACACCATCTTTGCTTCCTTCCTGGTCTCGGGCAGCGTGTCGTGGATGTACTACGCCGACCGCCTGATGGAGTTCCCGACCGGCATCCTCGGCGTCGCGCTGGGCACCATCCTGCTGCCGGCTCTGTCGAAAACCCATGCCAGTGCTGATCGCGAGGAATACTCGCGTCTGCTCGATTGGGGCATGCGGCTGTGCTTCCTGCTGGTACTGCCCTGTTCGTTGGCGCTGGCGGTGCTGGCCGAGCCGCTGACCGTGTCGCTGTTCCAGTACGGCAAGTTCACCGGTGCCGATGCGGCTATGACGCAGCAGGCGCTGATCGCCTATTCCGTCGGCCTGCTCGGCATCATCCTGGTGAAGATCCTGGCGCCAGGCTTTTATGCCCGGCAGAACATCCGCACGCCGGTGCGTATTGCCATGCTCAGCTTGCTGGCGACGCAACTGATGAACGTACTGTTCGTCTTCGTGATTCCCCTGGCGCATGCCGGTCTGGCTCTGTCCATCGGTCTGGCGGCCTGCCTGAATGCCGGGTTGCTCTATTGGAAGCTGCGCCAGCGCGACCTGTTCCAGCCGCAGCCCGGCTGGCCGGTATTCCTCGGCAAGCTGCTGGTGGCGATCGCGACGATGGTGGCGGTACTGCTGGCAATCATGCACTTCATGCCGGTCTGGGCCGACGGCAATATGCTTATCCGCCTGCTGCGCCTGGGTGTGTTGGTGCTGGGTGGGGTGCTGGCTTATTTCGGCATGCTGCTGTTGATGGGCTTTCGTCTGCGCGATTTCTCGCGCCGCGCGGTGTCCTGAGCGGCTGGTGGCGGACGTGCTGCCTGTTGTCCGCTGCCCTGTGTGCGTATAATCGACCACTTTGTAAGCAAGAAGCGCGCTATGCAGCTGGTTCGAGGCCTCCACAATCTGCTACCCCTGACCCAGGGATGCGTTGCCACCATCGGCAACTTCGATGGCGTGCACCGTGGGCACCAGGCCATTCTGGCGCGCCTGCGCGAGCGTGCGATCGAGCTGGGCGTGCCCAGTTGCGTGGTGATCTTCGAGCCGCAGCCGCGTGAGTATTTCGGCCCGGATAGCGCGCCGGCGCGCCTGAGTCGTTTGCGTGAAAAGCTCGAACTACTGGCCGCTGAAGGCGTCGACCGGGTGTTGTGCCTGGCCTTCAACCGGCGCTTGCGCGAGTTGTCGGCGGCCGAATTCGTGCGTCAGGTGCTGGTCGAGGGCTTGCACGTCAAGCACTTGGAAGTCGGTGACGACTTCCGTTTTGGCTGTGACCGTTCCGGCGACTTCGCTTTTCTGGTGCAGGCCGGTGTCGAGCAGGATTTCAGCGTCGAGGCGGCGCTGACCGTCGAGCTGGATGGCGAGCGCATCAGCAGTACCCGTGTGCGGCAAGCCCTGCAGGCTGGCGAGCTGGAGCTGGCCGAGCGTCTGCTGGGTCGCCCCTTCGCCTTGGCCGGGCGCGTGTTGCACGGGCAGAAGCTGGCGCGCCAGCTCGGTTCGCCAACCGCCAATGTGCAGCTCAAGCGGCGTCAGCCGCCACTGCGCGGCGTGTTTCTGGTTAGCGCGCTGATCGATGGTCGGCGTCACCACGGGGTGGCCAATATCGGCCTGCGGCCAACGGTCGCCGGCGATGGTCTGCCCCATTTGGAAGTGCATCTGCTGGAGTTTGCCGGGGACATCTACGGCCAGCGCCTGACGGTGGTGTTCCACCACAAGCTGCGCGATGAGCAGCGCTTCGCCTCCCTGGAGGCACTGAAAACGGCCATAACGGCCGATGTCGCCGCCGCCCGCGCCTACTGGCTGGGCCAGCCGCTGGATTGACCGCTTTCGTATTGACCACCGCTCGTATTGATTAAGTCCAAGAGCCTGAGATGACCGACTACAAAGCCACGCTGAACCTCCCGGATACTGCCTTCCCGATGAAAGCCGGCCTGCCCCAGCGCGAGCCGGAAACCCTGGCGCGCTGGGACAGCATTGGCCTGTACCAGAAGCTGCGGCAGATTGGCGAAACCCGGCCGAAGTTCGTCCTGCACGATGGCCCGCCCTATGCCAACGGCAGCATCCATATCGGTCATGCGGTCAACAAGATCCTCAAGGACATGATCACCCGGTCCAAGACCCTGTCCGGCTTCGACGCGCCGTACGTGCCAGGCTGGGACTGCCATGGCCTGCCGATCGAGCACAAGGTCGAGACCACCTTCGGCAAGAACCAGCCATCCGACCTGACTCGCGAGCGCTGCCGCACCTATGCCGGCGAGCAGATCGAAGGGCAGAAGGCCGACTTCATCCGCCTGGGCGTGCTGGGCGAGTGGGACAACCCGTACAAGACCATGGATTTTGCCAACGAGGCCGGCGAAATCCGCGCTCTGGCCGAGATGGTCAAGCAGGGCTTCGTGTTCAAGGGCCTGAAGCCGGTCAACTGGTGCTTCGATTGCGGTTCGGCCCTGGCCGAGGCGGAAGTCGAGTACCAGGACAAGAAGTCCGATGCCATCGATGTGGCCTTCGTCGTCGAAGATGCCGCCAAGCTGGCTGCGGCCTTCAGTCTGAGCGAACTGGCCAAGCCGGCCAGCATCGTGATCTGGACCACCACACCCTGGACCATCCCGGCCAACCAGGCGCTCAACGTCCATCCGGAATTTACTTACGCCCTGGTCGACGTCGGCGACAAGCTGTTGCTGCTGGCCGAAGAGCTGGTCGAGAGCTGCCTGGCCCGCTATGGCCTGCAAGGCGAAGTGGTCGCCACCGCCCAAGGCGCGGCGCTGGAAAACATCCGCTTCCGTCATCCGTTCTATGAGCGCCTGTCGCCGGTCTACCTGGCCGAGTACGTCGAACTGGGCGCCGGTACCGGCATCGTCCACTCGGCTCCGGCTTACGGCGAAGACGACTTCCGTTCGTGCAAGCAGTACGGCATGCACAACGACGACATCCTCAGCCCGGTGCAGAGCAACGGCGTATACGTGGCAGAGCTGCCGTTCTTCGGCGGCCAGTTCATCTGGAAGGCCAACCCGGCCATCGTCGCCAAGCTCGGCGAAGTCGGCGCGCTGCTCAAGCACGAGGCGATCCAGCACAGCTACATGCACTGCTGGCGCCACAAGACCCCGCTGATCTACCGCGCCACCGCGCAGTGGTTCGTCGGCATGGACACCCAGCCCAACACCGGTGCGACCCTGCGCGAGCGCGCGCTGAGTGCCATCGAGCAGACCGCCTTCGTCCCGGCCTGGGGCCAGGCGCGCCTGCACAGCATGATCGCCGGGCGCCCGGACTGGTGCATCTCGCGTCAGCGCAACTGGGGGGTGCCGATCCCGTTCTTCCTGCACAAGGCCAGCGGCGAGCTGCATCCGCGTACCGTCGAGCTGATGGAGCAGGTGGCGGCGCGTGTCGAGCAACAAGGCATCGAGGCCTGGTTCAAGCTGGATGCTGCCGAGCTGCTGGGCGCCGAGGCTGAGCAGTACGACAAGATCAGCGATACCCTCGACGTCTGGTTCGACTCCGGCACCACCCACTGGCACGTGATGCGTGGCTCGCACCCGATGGGCCATGAGCAGGGCCCGCGTGCCGACCTGTACCTGGAAGGTTCCGATCAGCACCGTGGCTGGTTCCACTCGTCGTTGCTGACCGGCAGCGCCATCGACGGTCATGCGCCATACAAAGCCTTGCTGACCCACGGTTTCGTGGTCGACGAGAACGGCCGCAAGATGTCCAAGTCGCTGGGCAACGTGGTCGCCCCGCAGGAAGTCAACGACAGCCTGGGCGCCGACATCATGCGCCTGTGGGTCGCTTCTACCGACTATTCGGGCGAGATGGCCGTGTCCAAGGTCATCCTGCAGCGCAGCGCCGACGCCTACCGGCGCATCCGCAACACCACGCGCTTCCTGCTTTCCAACCTCAATGGTTTCGATCCTGTGAAGGATCTGCTGCCGGTCGAGCAGATGCTCGACCTCGACCGCTGGGCGCTCGACGCTGCGGCGCGCTTGCAGGAAGAAGTCATCGAGGCCTACGGCGAATACCGTTTCTGGAACGTCTACTCCAAGGTGCACAACTTCTGCGTGCAGGAGCTGGGCGGCTTCTACCTCGATATCATCAAGGATCGCCAGTACACCACTCAGGCCGACAGCATCGCGCGTCGCTCCTGCCAGAGCGCGCTGTTCCATATCGCCGAGGCGCTGGTGCGCTGGATCGCGCCGATCCTGGCCTTCACCGCCGACGAGATCTGGCAGTTCATGCCGGGCGAGCGCAACGAGTCGGTCATGCTGAACACCTGGTACACCGGTCTGCAGCGTCTGCCGCAAGGCTTCGAGCTGGATCGCGCCTACTGGGAGCAGTTCACCGAAGTCCGGGCTGCATTGAACAAGGAGCTGGAGAACTTGCGCGCCAGCAAGGCCATTGGCGGCAATCTGCAAGCCGAGGTCACCCTGTTCGGTGATGAGTCCCTGCAGCAATCCCTGGCCAAGCTGGGCGATGAGCTGCGTTTTGCGCTGATCACATCTGCCGCTGCCGTTGCCCCGTTGAGCGAGGCGCCTGCCGATGCCGTGGCCACCGACGTGCCCGGATTGAAGCTGAAGATCGTCAAGTCGGCTCATGCCAAGTGCGGCCGTTGCTGGCACTTCCGCGCCGATGTCGGCAGCCATGCCGCTCACCCTGAGCTGTGCGAGCGTTGCGTAGACAACATCGAAGGCTCGGGTGAGGTGCGCAAGCATGTTTGAGGGCTCGCGTTTCGGTCGTCTGGCCTGGCTGTGGTTGGCGCTGCTGGTGTTTGTGCTCGATCAGGGCAGCAAACAGGTGGTGCTGCAGGTGCTGGAGTACGGTCAGCGGGTTGTGGTGCTCGACGGTTATTTCGACTGGACCCACTTGTACAACCGTGGCGCAGCGTTCAGCTTCCTGGCGGGCGAGTCGGGCTGGCAGCGCTGGTTCTTCGCTGCCATCGCTCTGGGTGTTAGCGGCGTATTGGTGGTCTGGCTCAAGCGCCTGAAGGCCGATGAGACCTGGTTGGCCATCGCCTTGGCG
>JBOFCR010000204.1:0-2574 GCA_051646165.1 Pseudomonas sp.
CCTTCGCCCAACTGCCGGACGCCGCGACCCTCGACCGTACCGAAGCGGTGATCAAGAAGATGTCGGAAATCGCCAGCAAACACCCGGGCGTGGAAAACACCGTGGCGTTCCCGGGCCTGTCGATTAACGGCTTCACCAACAGCCCGAACAGCGGCATCGTGTTCACCCCGCTGAAGCCGTTCGATGAACGTACCGACCCGTCGATGAGTGCCACCGCCATCGCTGCCGAACTGAATGCCCAGTTCAGCGAGATCCAGGACGCTTATATCGCCATCTTCCCGCCACCACCGGTACAGGGCCTGGGCACCATTGGCGGCTTCCGCCTGCAGGTGCAGGATCGCGGCAACCTCGGCTATGACGAGCTGTTTGTGCAGACCCAGAACATCATCGCCAAGGCCCGGCAGCTGCCGGAACTGAACCCGATGTCGGTGTTCACCAGCTACCAGGTCAATGTGCCGCAGATCGATGCCGCCATCGACCGCGAGAAGGCCAAGACCCATGGCGTGGCCATCAGCGACATCTTCGACACCATGCAGGTGTACCTGGGCTCGCTGTATGCCAACGACTTCAACCGTTTTGGCCGTACCTACCAGGTCAACGTGCAGGCCGAGCAGCAGTTCCGCCTGGAGCCGGAGCAGATCGGTCAGCTCAAGGTGCGTAACAACCGCGGAGAAATGGTGCCGCTGTCGGCCTTCCTCAAGGTCAACCCGAGTTCCGGCCCGGATCGGGTGATGCACTACAACGGCTTCCTTACCGCCGAGATCAACGGTGCGGCAGCGCCCGGCTACAGCTCCGGCCAGGCCGAGGCGGCAATGGCCAAGCTGCTCAAGGACGAACTGCCCAATGGCATGAGCTTCGAGTGGACCGACCTGACCTACCAGCAGATCCTGGCCGGTAACAGCGCAATCTTCGTCTTCCCGCTCTGCGTGCTGCTGGCCTTCCTGGTGCTGGCTGCCCAGTACGAGAGCTGGAGCCTGCCGCTGGCGGTGATCCTGATCGTGCCGATGACCCTGCTGTCAGCCATTACCGGGGTAATTCTGGCCGGTGGCGACAACAACATTTTCACCCAGATCGGCCTGATCGTACTGGTGGGACTGGCCTGCAAAAACGCCATTCTCATCGTCGAGTTCGCCAAGGAGAAACAGGAAGAAGGCATGGACCGCGTCAGCGCCGTGCTGGAAGCCTGCCGTCTGCGCCTGCGGCCAATCCTGATGACCAGCTTCGCCTTCATCATGGGCGTGGTACCGCTGGTGATTTCTACCGGCGCCGGTGCGGAAATGCGCCATGCCATGGGCGTGGCGGTGTTCAGCGGCATGCTCGGGGTGACCTTCTTCGGCCTGCTGCTGACCCCGGTGTTCTATGTGCTGATTCGCGGTTTCGTGGAGAAGCGCGAAGCGAAGAAAGCCCGCCGCCTGCAGGAGCTGCACGTATGAAGCTGTTTGCTCCTGCTCTGCTGGCGCTGGCTGTCAGTGCCTGCGCCGTCGGCCCCGACTACCAGCAGCCGGCCACCAAACCGGCTCAGATCACCAGTCTGGAGTCCGGCGACTATGACCGCACCGGCTTCGAAACCGCCTGGTGGCAGCAGTTCGACGACCCAACCCTGAGCCAGCTGGTGCAGCAGTCGCTCCGGGAGAACCGTGAACTGCGCGTGGCCTTCGCCCGCCTGCGCGCCTCACGGGCGATCCGCGACGATGTCGGCAACGACCAGATGCCGGTCATCACCAGCCGCGCCAGCGGTGAGTTCGGCAAGGCCCAGCAACCACCAACCAGCGAGGAGCGCATTCGCCAGGAACGCTACGATCTGGGTCTGGACATGGCCTGGGAACTTGATCTGTTCGGTCGCATCCAGCGCACCATCGAGGCCAGCGACGCACAGAGCGAAGCCGCCGAGGCCGAGTTGTATCAGCTGCAGGTCAGCCTGATCGCCGAGCTGGTGGATGCCTATGGCAACCTGCGCGGCGCTCAGCTCCGCGAACGGATTGCCCGCGACAACCTGAAAAACCAGCAGGAGTCGCGTGCGCTGACCGAGCAACTGCGCGACGCCGGCGTTGGCAGCGAGCTGGATGTGTTGCGCGCCGATGCCCGCCTGGCCGCCACCGAAGCCAGCCTGCCGCAACTGCAGGCCGAAGAAGCGCGGGCGCGCAATCGCATCGCCACCTTGCTCGGCCAGCGTCCGGAACAGCTGACGGTCGATCTGTCGGATAAACCTTTGCCGGTGATCGCCAAGGCCCTGCCAATCGGTGATCCGGCCGAACTGTTGCGCCGCCGCCCGGATATCCGCGTAGCCGAACGCCAGCTGGCGGCGGCTACGGCCAATGTCGGGGTGGCCACGGCGGATCTGTTCCCGCGGGTTAGTCTGTCGGGATTCCTCGGCTTTACCGCCGGACGTGGCTCGCAGCTCGGCGCCGCCGATACCCGCGCCTGGGGTGTGGCACCAACCATCAGCTGGGCCGCGTTCGACCTGGGCAGCGTGCGGGCCCGCCTGCGCGGTGCCGAAGCGGAATCCGATGGTGCCCTGGCCAACTATGAGCAGCAGGTGCTGCTGGCCCTGGAAGAGTCGGAAAACGCCTTCAG
>JBOFCR010000009.1:0-36067 GCA_051646165.1 Pseudomonas sp.
CCCGGGGCACTATGCCGAACTGGGCAGCGACTTGCGCCACCTGGCCTACGGCCAGCCCCGCCAGGAGATCCACCGCCTGGCCGAGGAGCAGGGCTGCGACCTGATAGTGGTTGGCAGCCATGGCCGCCACGGCCTGGCCCTGCTGCTCGGATCAACCGCCAACGACGTGCTGCACGGCGCGCCGTGCGATGTATTGGCGGTACGCCTGAAGAAAGCCAAGGAGTAAGAGCCTGTCGCGGAGCTCTTGAGCCAGAACCCCGAAAACGGCTCTACGGCGACTCAGTCCCCGGTTTCACCCGCACTCATCACCAGCGGGCGAATCTTCTGCAGCTGGGTCTCCAGCGACACCGTCATGCTCGACGACATGGAGAAGAAGGTCAGGAACGCCTTGAGGTTGGAGTCGCCCTCACAGGTGTCGTGAATCCGCTGCCAGAACGCCTGGTTGACCAGCTGCAGCTGCTGGAACTGCTTGACCAGCCCCTTCAGCTCCCAATCCGGACGACGCCCTTCGCGGAAGTTGAAGTACTGCCGCGCCAGGTACAGGGAAATGGTGCGCAGGATGAACTCCTGGCTGCTGGCGAACGGCAGGTGGTTATGCGCCATCGGCTTGAGCTTGCCCAGCACCGGGCAGGCGCTGGTAGCCATGATCACCCCCAACAGCGAACGCAGACCCTCTTCCAGACCGACCTGCTTGGTGTACTCACGCTCGGGTGTGCGCACCCACACATGCGCTTTCTTGATCGCCGGCAAACCGTGGAAATCTTCGATGACCCGGTGCAGGTCGACTGCCGCCGGGCAGCAGCTGAACTCTTCTTTCTTCAGCGGGCAGTTGCTGCACTGGTTGTGTTCCAGGCGCGTCCATTTCGGCGCGGCTTCGGCACCCTGGGGGTCGTACTGACGGTCCAGCTCGATCCTGTAGCTGAACTGATGGTTGTCATCCAGGGTGATGCGGTACTCAATCGCCATGCGTGTCTCCGACAGGCTCCTAGGCTTCCAGTTCGGCCCAACGTTCCACCAGTTGGTCCAACTCCTCTTGCAGGCTCTGCAAGCGATCCAGCACCGCCGCGGTGGTATCCGCCGGCTGCTGGTAGAACGCCGGATCGGCGATCTGCGCTTGCAACTCTGCGAGCTGTTTCTCCAGGGCGTCGATCTGCCCGGGAATCGCTTCCAGCTCACGCTGCAGCTTGTAGCTGAGCTTCTTCTTGGCGACCGGAGCCGCCTCTGTCACTGCCTCGGCCACTGGCGCAGCGGGTGCCACTGCGCTCAGCTCGGCCTTGCCCGACTTGCTTTCGCCAACCCCCAGCAGGCGCGGCGAACCGCCCTGGCGCAGCCAGTCCTGATAACCGCCAACATACTCGCGAACCCGACCTTCGCTCTCAAAGACCAGGGTGCTGGTCACCACGTTGTCGAGGAAGGCCCGATCGTGGCTGACCATCAGCACGGTGCCGGGGAAATTCAGCAGTACCTCTTCGAGCAACTCGAGGGTTTCCACGTCGAGGTCGTTGGTCGGTTCGTCCAGCACCAGCAGGTTGGCCGGCTTGCTGAACAGCTTGGCGAGCAATAGACGTGCCCGTTCGCCGCCAGACAGCGCCTTGACTGGCGTGCGCGCACGTTGCGGGCTGAACAGGAAGTCGCCCAGGTAGCTAAGCACATGGCGGCTCTGGCCATCGATGGTGATGAAGTCGCGGCCCTCGGCGACGTTGTCGATCACGGTCTTTTCCGGCTCGAGCTGGTGACGCAATTGGTCGAAATACGCCACTTCCAGCTTGGTACCGACCTCGACCTTGCCGCTGGTCGGCTGCAGATCACCGAGCAGCAGTTTGAGCAAGGTGGTCTTGCCGGTACCGTTGGCACCGAGCAGGCCGATGCGGTCGGAACGCTGCAAAACGAAGGAGAAGTCGCGGATCAGCGGCGCACCGCCCGGATGGGCGAAAGTGACGTTCTCTACCACCATCACCTGCTTGCCGGACTTGTCCGCGGTATCCAGCTGGATATTCGCCTTACCCTGGCGCTCACGGCGCTCGCTGCGCTCCTGGCGCATGGCCTTGAGGGCACGCACGCGGCCTTCGTTACGGGTACGACGGGCCTTGATGCCTTGGCGAATCCACACTTCTTCCTGGGCCAGGCGCTTGTCGAACAGTGCGTTGGCGGTTTCTTCCGCCGCCAGTTGCTGCTCCTTGTGCACCAGAAAGCTGGCGTAGTCGCCGTTCCAGTCGATCAGACCACCGCGATCCAGCTCGAGAATGCGCGTGGCCAGGTTCTGCAGGAAGGAACGATCGTGGGTAATAAACAGTACGGCGCCGTTGAAGTCCTTGAGCGCCTCTTCCAGCCAGGCGATGGCACCGATGTCCAGGTGGTTGGTCGGTTCGTCGAGCAGCAGCAGATCCGGCTCGGAGACCAGCGCCTGGGCCAGCAGCACACGGCGGCGCCAGCCACCGGACAGTTCCGCCAGGGTCTTGTCGGCCGGCAGCTGCAGGCGGCTCAGGGTGCTGTCCACCAGTTGCTGCAGGCGCCAGCCGTCCTTCGCTTCCAGCTCCTGCTGCACGTGCATGAGCTGGTTGAGGTCTTCGTCGGTATGGATGTTCTGACTCAGATGGTGATAGCGGGCCAGCAACTCGCCGACCCCGGCCAGGCCCTCGGCGACCACGTCGAACACGGTACGGTCGTCGGCGCGCGGCAGTTCCTGCGGCAACTCGCCGATCTTCAGCCCCGGGGCGCGCCAGATTTCGCCATCGTCGCCACTCTGCTCGCCCTTGACCAGACGCAGCATGCTCGACTTGCCCGTGCCGTTGCGGCCGATGATGCACACCCGCTCGCCACGGGCGATCTGCCAGGACACTTTGTCCAGCAGCGGCATGGCGCCGTAGGCCAGGGAAACATCGGCGAACTTGAGCAGGGTCATGACTACCACCTTCTAAAACCGGGCGCGCATTCTAACCGACTTGCCGGGCGGCGATGCTGGCATTTATGCATCACGGTTCACGCCTGCGCCCTCGCGCTTCCGCCGCCCCCGCGCAAAAGGCTAAGCTAGGCGCATCGGGTGCCAGACGACCGGCACCGCTTCGTTTTCCCTGCCCGGAAGTGTCATGCGCCGCCCTCTGATCTGCCTGTTTTCCTCCCTGCTTGCCTGCTCCCTCGGCCTCTCCAGCGCCCAGGCCGCTTCCCTGACCCAGCAACGGCAAATGTACGACGAAGCCAAGCGCGCCCTGGCCAACGGCGACAAAGGGCCGTACCAGCGCTACGCCAGCGCCCTGAATGACTACCCACTGGAGCCCTATCTAGCCTATGACGAGCTGACCGCACGTCTGAAATGGGCCAGCAACGAGGAAATCGAAGCCTTTCTCACCGAGCACGGCGACCTGCCCCAGGCCGGCTGGATGAAACTGCGCTGGCTGCGCTGGCTGGCCGAGCGCGGCGAATGGCAGACCTTCGTCAACCACTACGACCCCAAGCTCAACTTCACCGAACTGGACTGCCTGTACGGCCAGTACCAGCTCAAGCACGGCATGCAGGCCGAAGGCAACGCCACCGCCGAGAAGCTCTGGCTGGTCGGCAAGTCGCAGCCGGATGCCTGCGATGCGCTGTTCGACCTGTGGCGCGCCAACGGCCAATTGACCGAGCAACGCCGCTGGCAACGCGCCAAGCTGGCCGCAGAGGCGCGCAACTATGGCCTCGCCAGCCACCTGATCAAGACCCTGCCGAGCCTGGCCACCCAGGGCAAGCTGCTGCTCGATGTGGCACAGAATCCACAACTGCTGAGCCAGACCGGCCGCTTCACTCCCGCCAACCAGGCCATGGCCGACGTGGTCAGCCTGGGCCTGCGCCGCCTGGCCCGCCAGGACCCGGAGAAGGCGATCAAGCTGCTCGACACCTACGCCAGCAAGATGGCCTTCTCCAAGGAAGAGAAAGTCGCCATCGCCCGCGAGATAGGCCTGACCCTGGCGCGCAAGTTCGACGTGCGCGCCCTGCAGATCATGGCCCAGTACGACCCCGAACTGCGCGACAACACCGTGTCCGAATGGCGCACCCGCCTGTTGCTGCGCCACGGCCGCTGGGACGAGGCTTACCAGCTCACCACCCGCCTGCCCGCCGACCTGGCCAGCACCACCCGCTGGCGCTACTGGCAGGCACGCAGCCTGCAACTGGCGCAACCGCAGAACCCGCAGGTCCAGGCGCTGTACCAGCCGCTGGCCAAGGAGCGCGACTTCTACGGCTTTCTCGCCGCCGATCGGATCGAGGCACCCTACAGCCTGAACAACAAGCCGCTGACGCTGGACCCCAAGCTGATCCAGAAAGTGCGCAACACCGCTGGCATCCGTCGCGCTCTGGAGTTCCACGACCGCGGGCAGATAGTCGACGGCCGCCGCGAGTGGTACCACGTCAGCCGCCTGTTCAGCCGCGACGAACTGGTGGCCCAGGCCAAGCTGGCCTACGACAAGCAGTGGTACTTCCCGGCCATCCGCACCATCAGCCAGGCCAAATACTGGGACGACCTGGATATCCGCTTCCCGATGGCCTATCGCAACAGCCTGACCACCCAGGCCAAGGCCCGTGGCCTGCATTCCAGCTGGGTGTTCGCCATCACCCGCCAGGAAAGCGCCTTCATGGCCGACGCGCGCTCGCCAGTCGGCGCCATGGGCTTGATGCAGTTGATGCCGACCACGGCCAAGGAGACCGCGCGCAAGTTCGGCATTGCCCTGGCCAGCCCGCAGCAGGCGCTGGTACCGGAGAAGAATATCCAGCTCGGCGCCGCCTATCTGAGCCAGGTACACGGCCAGTTCAACGGCAACCGCGTGCTCGCCTCAGCGGCCTACAACGCCGGCCCAGGGCGCGTGCGCCAGTGGCTGAAAGGCGCCGATCATCTGGCGTTCGACGTGTGGGTGGAGAACATCCCGTTCGACGAAACCCGCCAGTATGTGCAGAACGTACTGTCCTACTCGGTGATCTACGGGCAGAAGCTCAACGCCCCCACCCCGCTGGTGGACTGGCATGAACGGTTCTTCGACGACCAGTGAGAACCTGCCCATGAGCAGCTGCGCGTCGGAAAAACTGCGTTGAAGGCAACTTCGGAAAGTCACCTGTGACTAGCGCGCGTTAGCGCGACCCGCAGGGCGAGTGCAACGAGTCATGCTCATTGACACCAGTCAACTCCGCTTCCTCAGCTGCCTTCGCCTTGTTTTTCTCTAGCTCGCAAGCTCCTGAACAGATTCTAAAGCAAACAAAAAGGGCGCCTGAAGGCGCCCTTTTCGATTCCGGGTATCTGCCCTACTCCAGCACCTCGACCGGCATGCCCAGGCGCAGCTCGCCGTAACTGCGCGGCAGCAGGTTCTGACCGAAATACACGTCGCCATCGCGCTCGCGGTAGGTCTTCAGGGTCGCCAGGGGCTCACGGTCGGCGCTGCGCTCGCCGGTGTGCGGATCGAGGGTGGTGAGGATGCAGCGGCTGCAGCCCTTGGCCACCTCGAACTCCAGGCCGCCGATGCGGATGCGCTTCCAGCTGTCCTCGGCATAGGGCTCACCGCCCTGCACCACCAGATTGGGGCGAAAACGCAGCATTTCCAGCGGCCGCCCGACCCGCGCCGCCAGGTCATCCAGCGAAGCCTGGCCGATCAGCAGTAGCGGGAAACCATCGGCAAAGGCCACCTTGTCGCCGGCCTGGGCATAGCCAGTATCGACCTGCCGCGCGCGGCTTTCCGGCACCTGCACCAGGCGGCAGGCGCGGCCGATAAAGGCGCTCAGCCACTCGGCGGCGGCATCGCCGGCATCCGGCACGCGCAGGCTGTCGCGCCATACCGTGACGCCACGCAGCTCGCTGTCCGGCTCGGGCAACGCCACTTGCAGGTCGGCGCAGCCCGGTGCGCTCAGGGTCAGGCCGCCGGCGGCGTTGTACCGCGCGCTGATCCGCCCCATCTGCGGCAGCAGGCGCTGGGTCAGGAAGCGCCCGCTGGCCTCTTCGACCAGCATCCAGCGGCGGTCGCCAGCCAGCCCCAGGGCTTCCAGACTGGCGCTCGTCAGCACTTCGGCCTGGCCAGATTTGAGGGGATAGCGGTACAGGGCTGCAAGTTGCATGAGCGACATCCTTGAGGCAGATTACGGGAACGAGCATGAGCCGGATGTGGGCACTTTTCGTCCCACAAGCTCAAGCCGAATAATAATAAAGACGAGAAAGACCATGCAAAACAGCCAGTCTGCTGCCGACTTCCGGCCAGCGAGCACCACCCCGCTTCCCACCTCCAGCGCCACCTTCCTGCTTCTGCTGCTCTGCCAGCTGTTTTTCATCGCCGCGTTGCTGCTACAGACCAGTGGCACAGTCTGGATTGTCGCACTGCTGCTGTCTGCGCCCATGCTCTATCTGTCCTGGCTGGTGCGCAACTCGCGCAGCACCTCCGACGCCCTGGTCGAGAGACTGGAGCGCGCCAACGGCAAGCTGATCGACCTGACCGCCGACAGCGAACTGCAGAACTCCGTCTCCCCTGCCAGCCAGAGCTTTGCCACCTTCACCACGCGCCTGCGCAGCATGCTGCTGGAGTTCCAGCACAACAGCCTGCAAACGGCCTCGACCTCGGCCAACAGCCGCCTGCAGTCGGAACAGGCAGCGCGGGACGCCAAGCAGCAGCAAAGCCTGTCCGAGCTGATTTTCCAGGCCAGCGAGCAGACCACCTGCGCCCTGCACGATATTTCCTCGCACACCAGCGGCATCACCGGCATGAACAGCCGCAACCTGGAACTGGCGCGCCAGTCGAAGACCCAGCTTGGCGATGCCCGCGAACAGATGCAGCACATCAGCCAGGTCATGGTGAGCTTCAAGGACAACATCACCGCCCTGGACAACAGCTCTACCCAGGTCCGTGAAATCCTCACCACCGTGCAGGACTTCTCCGCGCAAACCAACATGCTGGCCCTCAACGCCGCCATCGAGGCTGCCCGCGCCGGCGACCAGGGCCGTGGTTTTGCCGTGGTCGCGGACGAAGTGCGCAGCCTGTCGGTCAAGGTCGGCAGCGCCGCCGGGCAGATCAGCCAGCTGATGGAGCAGATGACCAAGGCCATGGCCGGGGCCGACCAGCAGACCCTGGACATGCTCGAGAAAACCGAAAAGGCCGGCATGGCCGTGAGCACCGCCGCCGATCAGTTCACCCACATGGTCGAAGACTTCCAGCAGGCCAACGATGACCTGCTGATGGTCAACAGCGCGATGGAACAGCTGACCGCCACCAACAACGAAACCCACCAGCACAGCAGCCAGATCCGCGAGCTCAGCCTGACCATCAGCCAGCGCATGGAAACTTCCTTCGCCCAGGCCGACCGCCTGCGTGACAACAGCAACCTGATGCTGCAGAGCCTGAGCAGCTTCCGCCTCGGCCATGGCAAGCTCGAAGCCATCACCGACCAGCTGATGCAACGCCGCAACGAGATCGAAATCCAGCTCGATGAACTCAAGCGCTCCGGCGTCGACCTGTTCGACCACAACTACAAGGCCATCGCCAACAGCAACCCGCCCAAGCACAACGTGAGCTGGGCCGAGGCCTACCGCAAACGCATCCAGCCGCTGCTCGACCAATGGGACCAGGGCGGCAAGGATGGCGTGCTCTACATCGTGCCGGTCAATGACCGCGGCTACCTGGCTGCTGCACGCAGCGCCGCCTCGCAGGCGCCGACCGGAGACCCGGCGGTGGATGCCGCCAAGAGCACCCACCTGCGCTTCTTCGGCAGCGCCATCGAGCACGACAACATGCGCAAGTGCACGCACCTGAGCATGGGCACCTTCGTGCTGCCAGGCACCACGACAATCATCTTCGTGATGTATGTGCCGATCATGGTCGATGGCCGCCGCTGGGGCACCATGAGCGCCGGGATTCTGCCTGCGGCAGTCGGCGCCTGAAGCAAGCACGGTCAGCGCCCATGGCGCTGACCGCTCGCTGGGGATTGCTTATTCGTCGAGCTGCAGGCGCTCGCGGATCACGTCGACCAGCTTGTCCGGCTGGAACTTGGAGAGGAAGTTGTCGCAGCCGACCTTCTTCACCATGGCCTCGTTGAAACTGCCGGACAGCGAGGTGTGCAGCACCACGTAGAGGTCCTTGAGGCGCGGGTCGTTGCGGATCTCGGTGGTCAGGCGGTAGCCGTCCATTTCCGGCATTTCCGCGTCGGTGAAGATCATCAGCAGCTTGTCAGTCATCACCTCGCCGGTGTCCGCCCACTGCTTCAGCTGCTGCAAGGCCTTGAGGCCATCGCCGACACTGTGGGTGCGGATGCCCAGCTGGGCCATGGTTTCGCGCAACTGGTTGAGAGCCACCTTGGAGTCGTCCACCAGCAGCACTTCGCGACCCACGGCCTTGGCCAGCAGAGGATCGGTCAGTTTCTCGTCGGAGATCTTGGTGCTCATCGGTGCGATTTCCGAGAGCACCTTCTCCACGTCGATGATCTCGACGATCTGGTCGTCGACCTTGGTGATCGCCGTCAGGTAGTGCTGGCGCCCTGCCCCGCCCGGCGGCGGCAGGATGGATTCCCAGTTGAGGTTGAGGATGCGGTCCACGCCACCCACCAGGAAGGCCTGCACCGAGCGGTTGTACTCGGTAACTATGATGGTGCTGTTGGCGCTCGGGGTGATCGGGCGCATGCCGATGGCCTGGGACAGGTCGATCACCGGCAGGGTCTGGCCGCGCAGGTTGACCACGCCGCAGACATACGGATGGCGGTGCGGCATCAGGGTCAGCTTGGGCAGCTGCAGAACTTCCTGCACCTTGAACACGTTGATGGCGAACAACTGCCGCCCAGCCAGGCGGAACATGAGGATTTCCAGGCGGTTCTCACCCACCAGCTGGGTACGTTGGTCCACTGTATCGAGAATGCCGGCCATCATGCGCTCCTGTTATCTGTTTCGAGTCTAGCCCAGCGATTGCCGCTGTATCGGCCCGCTGCGCAGAAACTGCAGAAGGGTGGCCGAGAGCTATCATGCCGCAGGAAAAACCACCCTGCCAGCATGGCCGATATCAGGCCGGATACCCGGTGATCTGGCGAATGCTGGCATACAGCGGCTGCAGCTGCTTGTACATGCGCAGGTAGACCTCGCGGTACAGCCGCTCGTACACGCGCTGCGCCTCGGGATTGGGCTGGAACACCTTGCCCACGCGAGTCATGGCGGCGATCGCGCTGGGGAAGTCCGGGTGCAGGCCCAGGCCCACCGCGCAGTCGATGGCCGCGCCCAGGCCCGAGGCCTCGTAGACATGCGGGCGCTCGGCCGGCAGGCCGAAGATGTCGGCGGTCAGCTGCATCGCTGCGTCGCTCTGCGAGCCGCCACCGGATACGCGCAAGCGGGTGATCGGCGTGCCCGAACGCTTCTCGATGCGCTCGCGGCCCTGGCGCAAGGCATAGGCCAGGCCTTCAAGGATCGCCCGGTACAGGTGCGCGCGGGTGTGCACGTCGCCGAAGCCGATGATCGAGCCCTTGGCTTCCAGCCCCGGCTCGCGGATACCCGGCGACCAGAACGGCTGCAGCGTCAGGCCCATGGAGCCGGGCGGCACCTGGCTGACCAGCTCGTCGAACAGGGTTTCCGCTTCCACCCCCAGCTCCAGGGCGCGCTGGCGCTCGGCATAGCCGAACTGTTCCTTGAACCAGCTGACCATCCAGAAGCCCCGGAAGATCATCACTTCGGTGTTGTAGTGGTCGGGAATCGCCGCCGGGTACGGCGGGATCAGCGGGATGGTCTCCAGGTACTGGCGCCGCGTGGTGTTGATGGTCGCCGTGGTGCCGTAGGACAGGCAGGCGGTCTGTGGATCGACGCCGCCGGCGCCAATTACCTCGCAGGCCTTGTCCGAGGCCGCGGCGATCAGCGGCAAGCCCTCGGGAATGCCGGTGTGGCGGCTGGCCTCGGCGCTGATGGTGGCGATCAGCTCACCCGGCTTGACCAGCTCGGGCAGCTGCTCCGGGCGCACCGGCATGGCCTGCCACTTCCAGTCGCTGGGCGCGGCCCATTTCAGGCGTTTGTAGTCGAACGGCAGATAGGCCACACAGCTGCCCACCGAGTCGGCGAAGCGCCCGGTCAGGCGGTGGGTGAGAAAGCCCGAGAGCATCAGCAGCTTGTGGCTGCGCGCCCAGATTTCCGGCTCGTGCTGGGCAATCCAGTTGACCTCGGCCTGGGCGCGAAAATAGTCCACGGTGGCCTCTTCGCCGATCAGCTTGAACAGCCAGCCCCAGGGCCCCTTGATCTTGCCCTGGACATCTGCACGGCGCTGGTCGAGCCAGAGGATTGCCGGGCGCAGCGGCGTGCCCTGCTCGTCCACGGTGATCAGCGAGCCGCGCTGGGTGGTCAGCGACACGCCTTTGACCTGGCTGCGGTCGATATCGACGCTGGCCCACAGTTTGGCGCAGGCCTCGCCGAGGCTACGCCAGTAGTACTCGGGGTCCTGCTCGGCCCAGCCCGGCTGCAGGGAAAAATAGGGCTGCAGCTCGACCTTGCCCTTGCCGACCAGGTTGCCCTGCAGGTCGAACAGCAGCGCACGCACGCTCTGGGTGCCGTTGTCGATGGCCAGCAGATAGCTTTGTTCGCTCAAGGCGAGCACTCCATGATTCTTGTTATGTGAACGCCGGCGGGCTGTAGCTGCGCTGCCACAGCACCCGATAGCGGCTCTGCTCCACGTCCCACTGCGCATCGCTCCAGCCCAGGCGCGCCTGGCACAGGGCGCGGATGCGCGGCAGCTCGGCGGCGGCGCCGCCAGGCAGCAACAGGCCGATGCGGGTACGGCGCAGCAGCAGGTCGTCCAGGTGCAGCACCAGCTCCTCGTCGCAGGCCAGGGCCAGCTCGGCCCACAGGGTGTCACTCACGCCGATCCGCTCACTGCCCAACTCCACCAGCAACTGCGCCAGGCGCGGCAAGGCCGGGCCATGCCGCCCCGCCAGGCGCTGGCGCAAGGCCGAGCTCAACCCCGGTAAGGCTGCCGGGGCCTGACGAAACACCGCCTGGCCCTGGTCATCCACCGCCTTGCCGACGAAGCCGGCGCAGGCGCGCAGCACCTCCAGGGCCAGCAGGCGGAAAGTGGTCAGCTTGCCGCCGGCCAAGGTCACGCAGCCGGGCTCGACCCACAGCGCATGCTCGCGTTTTTCATCCGAAGGCTTGCCGCTGTCGTCGCCGCTGCTGACCACCGGGCGCACGCCCGCCCAGGTCGACAACACATCCATGCGCGCAACACCGGCGTCGGGGAACTGCGCCGTGCAGGCCGCCAGCAGGTAATCCACCTCCGCCGGGCTGATGCGCGCGTCCTGCTCCAGGCCCTCGCCATGGTCGAGATCGGTGGTGCCGATCACCGTGGCGCCTTCCCAGGGGAAGACGAACACCGGCCGGCCATCCTGCGGGTGCATGAAACTCAATGCCTGGGCCACCGGCAGGCGCCAGTGCGGCAGCAGCAGGTGGCTGCCGCGCAGCGGGCGGATATGTTCGGGACCGTCCTTGCGCCGCAGGCCGTCGGCCCAGGCTCCGGTGGCCTGAGCGACGGCGCGGGCGCGGAAGGTGAAGCGCCGGCCGCTTTCGCTGTCCTCGCCGATCAAGCCGATCACCCGTCCCTCTGCACGCAGCAGCTCGACCACGCGCACGCCGTTGAGCGCTTCACCGCCATCGACCCGCGCCTCGCCGAGCACGCGCAGCACCAGGCGCGCATCGTCGGTCACCGCGTCGACGAAGCGCGTGGCGCCCTGCAGACCGGCCTCGCGGATACCCGGCATCAGGTAGCGCAGCTGCTGCAGCGGGTAATACAGGTGGTTGCGTTTGCCGGCCAGGGCGTCGTACACGGCCAGCAGGCCGCCGAATACCCGTGGCCCAGGAAACTTGCCCTGGTAATGGGGGAACAGGAAGCCCAGCGGATCGACCAGGCCCGGCGCCTCCGCCAGCAGGCGCTGGCGCTCGCGCACCGAATCGCGGGTCAGGCCGATCTGGCCCTTGGCGATATAGCGCAGGCCGCCATGCACCATCTTCGACGAGCGACTGGACGTGCCCCAGGCGAAGTCGCGCTGCTCCAGCAGCAGGCAGCGCCAGCCACGGCGCGCCGCTTCACGCAGGATGCCGGCACCACTGATACCGCCGCCGACGACGATCAGGTCCCACTCGCGCGCTGCCAGCTCGGGCAGCGCCTGCTCACGCCAGGCGGCGTTCCAGGCCATGGCTCAGTCTTCCAGCAGCACGCCGGGAGCCAGGCGCTGCTCTGGGTCGAAGTGCTTGGCTAGGTTATGCAGCACAGCCATACCCAGCTCGCCCTTCTCGACACCCAGGTACGGCGCGTGGTCGCGGCCCACACCGTGCTGGTGGCTGATGGTCCCGCGGTTGTCGGCGATGGTGCGGCAGGCCAGGTGCTTGAGCTTCGCCCAGCGCGCCTCGGTCTGCGCGTAGCTGCTGCCGGGGCGGAATACATAGGTGGTGTAGATGCTCGAGCCCTGGCCGTAGACGTGCGACAGGTGGGTGAACACGTGCACCTGCTCACCCTCCTCATCCAGGCCGTGGCGCAGGCAGTCCTCGAGCTGGTTCAGCAGGTTGTCGACGTTGCCCCAGTCGGTGGCCGTTTCCAGGGTGTCCACCGCATAGCCGGCAGTCCACAGGCCATGGCGCAGATAAGGGAAGCGGAAGCGGTTTTCCGCCCACTTCTTGCCCAGCAAAGTACCGGTGAACACCCCGCCGAAGCCCTTGAGCAACTGCTTGGCCTGCTTCACCGACAGCGCGTTCTGCTTGCGATTGCCGGTGACGCCGAAGGTCAGCATGCACTTGCCGGCCCGCGCACCGCGCAGCGCCAGGTATTTTTCCAGCAGGGAGATCTGCTCCGGATGCCCGGCCAGGGCCAGCTGGGTTTCGGTCTCGATGGCGTTGGACAGGCGCAGCATCGACAGCGGAATGCGCGCTTGCACCAGGCTGCGAATACCGGCCAGGGCCTGCTGCCAGCTGGGCAGGAACACCGCGTAGAAGCGTTCCTGGTCGGCCAGCTTGCTGACCCGCACCTTGACCTCGGAGATCACCCCGAAGCGACCTTCCGAACCGAGGATCATCTCGCGCAGGTCAGGGCCCGCCGCCGAGGCCGGGAAAGTCGGCAGCTCCAGGGTGCCGGCGAAGGTCTCAACCTTGCCGCCGGCGAACAGCTGCTCGATCCGCCCGTAGCGCAGCGACTGCTGGCCACTGGAACGGCTGGCCACCCAGCCGCCGAGGGTCGACAGCTCCCAGGACTGCGGGAAGTGGCCCAGGGTGTAGCCACGCGCCCGCAGCTGGCTTTCCACCTGCGGGCCATTGGCGCCCGGTTCGAAGGTGGCGATCAGGCTCTCCTCATCCAGTTCCAGCAGGCGGGTCATGCGCTCCAGCGACAGGGTCAGCACCGGCCGCTCACCAGCCTGCGGGTTGATATGCCCCGCCACCGAGGTGCCGCCACCATAGGGGATTAGCACCAGATCCTGCTGACGGGCCCAGGCCAGCAGTGCACGGATCTGCTCGACGCTTTCCGGCAGGGCCACGCCATCGGGGAACTGGCCGAAGTCGCCGGAGCGCATGGCCAGCCAGTCCGGCAGGCTCTGCCCGCGAGCGTGGCGTACGCGCACTTCACCGTCGACGCTGACCAGCGGATGGGCCGCACTCAGCCGCGAGGCCGGCACCTGGGCCAGCACCTGCTCCAGGCTGGCATCGGGCAGCGCCTGGCCGGCACCGACTCGCGCGGCGAGAAAGGCTTCGCCATGTGCCGGCAGCTCCACCACAGTGGCCTCGTCGCCCCATCCGTTCCAACGTCGCATCAGCAGATCCCCCGCCTATTCCGGTAGTCATTAATGGCTGCCTATACTAGCCAGCCGCTGTCGCCGGTCACTGTCGGATCAGGACAGCGCCTGTCGCCAATCAAGACAAGCAGAAAAACCAGAACAATAACGATGCCCAACCTCGGCTACACCTCGGTCCCCGCCCTGCTCAAATACCTGCGCCACGCCGAACAGCTCGGCCTGGACTGCGATGCCGCGCTGGCCGCCGCCGGTATCGAGCGCGAAGCCCTGGCCGACAATGGCAAACGCATCCCCAGCGAAGTCCACGAGCGCCTGCTGAACCACCTGGTGCACGCCAGCGGCGACCCGCTGTTCGGCCTGCACGCTTCCAGCTTCGTGCAGCCCGGCTCATGGAGCGTGCTTGGCTACATCACCATGAACTGCGCCACCCTGGGCGAGGCCATGAGCCGCATCGTGCCGTACGAGAAACTGGTCGGCGACATGGGCACCAGCCGCCTCGAGCTGGTCGGCAGCCGGGTCCACTTGATCTGGAACTGCCGCCACGAAGAAAGCGAGATTCGCCGGCACATGGTGGAGAACGTGTTGGCCTCCTGGCTGCTGTATGCCCGTTGGATCGCCGACATGGACAAATCGCCGGACGAAGTCTGGCTCGAACATGAGCAGCCCGCAGGCACCCAGCTGGCCGACTACGAAGCGGTGTTCGGCTGCCCGGTGCGTTTCACCCAGCCGTGCAATGCCCTGCTGGTACCGCAGATCTACCTGGGCATCCCGCTGCGCCAGGCCGACGCCGGCCTGCTGCGCACCCTGGAAGAACACGCGCTGACCATGATGGCCGGCCTGGACAAGGACGAGCCGCTGCCGCTGCGGGTGAAGAACGCCCTGCGCCTGCTGCTCAAGGATGGCCTGCCGCGCAAGGAGCGGGTGGCGGAGAAGTTCAACATGACGGTGCGCACCCTGCAGCGTCATCTGCAGCAGGCCGACACCAGCTACCAGGAAATCCTCGACCAGCTGCGCCAGGAGCTGGCCGAGCACTACCTGCTGCGCAGCGACCTGGCGATCCAGGATATCGCCTGCTACCTGGGCTTCACCGAGTCTCGCTCGTTCCACCGCAGCTTCAAGAGCTGGACCGGGATGACGCCCGGCGAATACCGCGAAAGCCGCAAGGGCACGCCGCTGTAGGGTGGATGACGCTCTGTTCATCCACCAATGGCCCCGCTCGGTGGATCGGTGAAGCGTGATCCACCCTACGTTGCTACCCCATTCGGCCGCCCTACGCGAGCAGCTCGCTGAGCGGAATAAAGCGCACCATCTCGCCTTCAACCAGGGTGCGCTGCTCCAACACCTCGACCAGACCATCGGCCCAGGCCGCACTGCGCAGTACACCGGAGCTCTGATTCGGGTACAGCACTGCTCGCCCCTGCTCGAGACGCGCGCGCAAGTACTCGCGGCGCGTGCCCGCCTTGTTCCAGGTAAAACCGGCCGGCACCTCGACACTCAGCGGCGCGACATCCGCTACGCCCAGACGACGCAGTAGATAGGGCCGTGCCAGCAAACCGAAGGTCACCAGGGTGGACGCCGGATTACCCGGCAGGCCGAGCACCGGCACGCCCCGGTAGTGGCCAAAGGTCAGCGGTTTGCCCGGTTTGATCGCCAGTTTCCACAGGTCGATCTCGCCCTCTTCGCGCAGCACCTGGCCGAGGTAATCCGCCTCGCCCACGGAGACGCCGCCGGTGGAGAGAATCAGGTCGACCTGACCCAGCGCAGCCAGTGCATCGCGGGTGCGCTGCAGGTCATCGACCAGGATGCCGGCATCCAGCACGGCGCAGCCCAGGCGGCGCAACCAGGCGCACAGCAGGCTGCGGTTGCTGTTGAAGATCTGTCCGGGGCCGAGCGCCTGGCCCGGCTCGACCAGCTCGTCACCGGTGGAAATCACTGCCACGCGCGGCCTGCGCCGCACTGCCAGGCGCGCCAATCCCAGGGAGGCGGCGAGCCCAAGCTCGACCGGCCCCAGACGACTACCAGCCGGCAGCACCTTCTCGCCGGCGCGGGTTTCCTGGCCCTGCGGGCGCACGTTCTGCCCCAGGCGCAGCGGTTCGTTGAGGCGCACCCGGCCATCGGCCAGGACCTCGACGTTTTCCTGCATTTCTACACTGTCGGCGCCATCCGGCAGCGGCGCACCGGTGAAGATCCGTGCACAGGTGCCGGGTTGCAGCGCCTCGGGCGCCTGGCCGGCGAGAATCCGCTGGCTGACGCTTAGCGGCTCGCCCTGCCAGTCGGCCAGGGCCAGCGCGTAGCCATCCATCGCACTGTTGGGCCAGGGCGGCAGATCCAGGGTGGCGATCAGATCTTCGCCCAACACCCGACCATCGGCCTCGGCCAGCGCCAGCCACTCGAGTTCGGCGATAGGTGCGGCGTCGGCCCGTTGCAGCAGGCGCTCTAGCGCCGCCTCGACCGCCAGCAGACTCATCCACGGCTCTCGCAGGGTGCGGCCTTTTTCAGGTGCGGCACGAAGTTGCAGGGGCGGAAACGGTTGTCCAGCTGCTCGGCGAGAATGCCGTCCCAGGCCGTGCGGCAGGCATTGGTCGAACCCGGCAGGCAGCACACCAGGGTGCCGTTGGCCAGGCCGGCCAGGGCCCGCGACTGGATGGTGGAAGTGCCGATATCGGCCACGGAAATCTGCCGGAACAGCTCGCCAAAACCATCGACCTGCTTGTCCAGCAGGCAGGCCACCGCTTCCGGGGTGCTGTCGCGCCCGGTGAAGCCGGTGCCGCCGGTGATCAGCACCACCTGCACTTCATCCTCGGCGATCCAGGTCGCGACCTGGGCACGGATGCGGTACAGGTCGTCCTTGAGCAGCACCCGCGCCGCCAGGTTATGCCCGGCAGCCGTGAGGCGGTCGACGAACAGCTGGCCGGAGGTATCGGTATCCAGATTGCGGGTATCGCTGACGGTAAGAACGGCGATATTCAGCGGCACGAATGCCGCCTCGGCCTTGTGGCTCATGGCGTAGTCCGGTTGTGGCAAAAACAGGCCGGTGTTATATCACAGGCCCCAGCCAGAGCACCGCCATGACCAACTCCGCCGCCTTGCCGCCCTGCTCCATCCTGCTTCTGGCCGGCGGCCGCGGGCAGCGCATGGGCGGCCAGGACAAGGGCCTGCTGGAATGGCGCGGCCAGCCGCTGATCTCCCATCTGTATGCACTGACGCGCCTGCTCAGCGACGACCTGATCATCTCCTGCAACCGCAACCAGGAACTTTACGCTGGCTATGCCGACCGCCTGGTAGCCGATGCCGAAGCGGACTTCCCCGGGCCGCTGGCCGGCATCCTCGCCGGCCTCGCCAGCGCCCGCCACGACTGGCTGCTGGTACTGCCCTGCGACGCCCCACTGCTCGACCATGCCCTGCTGCAGAAGATGCGCGGCCAGGCCCTGCAACATCCACAGCAGCCCCTGATGCTGCGCCGTGGCGCGCAATGGGAGCCCTTGTTCAGCCTGCTGCCGCGCAGCCTGCTGCAGCCACTGCAACAGGCCTGGCAAGCCGGCGAACGCAGCCCGCGACGCGCCCTGCTGGCGCTCGCGGCCCAGGCTCTGGACTGTGCGGAAGATGACCCGCGCCTGGCCAACCTGAACACGCCAGAGCTGCTTGCACTCAGCGCTCGCCAGCCCTGAGCGCCACACCACTCGCTGAACTTTGCCCCACCACGTCCGTCAGAAACCGGGTACCCCCTAAAACAAGGAGATACCCATGACCCAACGGAGCCTGCAGCTCTTTCTCGCCCCCCTTGCCCTTGTCGCCCTGGCCGGCTGCTCCACTCCCAGCGTGATCACCCTCAACGACGGCAGCCAGATCCAGACCGTGGATGCGCCGCAATTCGACGATGATTCCGGCTTCTACGAGTTCGAACAGCTGGATGGCAAACCGGCGCGGATCAACAAGGACCAGGTCATTACCGTCAAGGAGCTCTAGGCCTGTTTACGATCTTTTCGTGCCCCTCGAACCGCTGGCTAAGCCAGGCGTTATCCACCCTGCAGGGCTGCAGGCGAGATGTTTTTGTAGGAGCCAGCTTGCTGGCGATCCACTGCCCGGGTAAAAGCATCGCCAGCAAGCTGGCTCCTACACAGTCGCACCTCGCGCCGCTCAGAACCTGTTTACGATTCACTCCGAGCGCCCATGAGCCCGTAAGCGCGGCTAACCCAGCCTATGCGCTTAGCGTCGGCCGTATGCCACACGGGCCAACACCTGCAGGGATGAGGCCGTGCAAAGAGCGTAAACAGATCCTAAGCCTGCGCCTGCGCAACTCCCCACAAGGACGTGGAGCCCGGCAAAAATCTTCCCGCTAACCCCTTGTGCTGCAAAACTTTTTCGGTAAAATGCGCGCCATTCCTCGGAGCGTAGCGCAGCTTGGTAGCGCGTCTCGTTCGGGACGAGAAGGTCGCAGGTTCGAATCCTGTCGCTCCGACCATATCCCGAATCGATCCAGCAACAACGGATCGACACAAAAAACCGGCCACTGGCCGGTTTTTTCGTTTCTGCCCCGCCGCAACCGAATCCGCGCCGCGCAATTGCAGCGGCGACCAGCTGCACTGGCCGCCGCCGTGGCTTACTCGTGGTGCGGGCTGCCGACAAAGGTCAGCGAGCTGAACAGCCCCTGCTCGCTGATATCCGGATCATTTTCGACCGGTACATAGAGCTCGGCTGCGATGACGTTCAGCCCCTCATTGCGCACCAGCACCTGCGCCCGGCCTTCACGATCCGTCTCGACGCTGACGGCATGCGGCGCACTGCGGTAATCGCCGATCAGCTTCACCCCCGCCACCGGTTTGCCATCGAGTAGCACCCGCACCGGCAAAGGCTTGCCAGGCCCGACCCGGAGTGGATCGACCTGCGGCACGATGGCCAGCCGCAGCGCATCCAGCGCCGGCAACCTGGCACCCTCCCGATAGATCGCCAGGCTGTACTTGTAGGTGTGCAGCGAGTGCACCGAGGTCGGCACTTGCGAGCGCCCCTGGTTGACCCACTGCTTATCCGGCGTTTGCGACCAGGCGCCATTGTCCAGCGCCACCGCCACCAGCGCGGGCACCTTCAGCGGTTGCAGGCGGGCATGGTCGGCGAGGCGCTGCACGGTGACCGGAATCTGCTTGCCGGCCATGTCATAGGCCCAAGCGCTGCTGACCTTTTGCGGGTCGAAGGCATCGTCTTCGGCACCATGGCCATAGATGACCTCGATGGCGCCACGGCGCTGCTCGGTCCAGAGGCCATGGGCCTGAACCTGTCCAACGAACAGCGCGGCACACAGGCCGAACGGAAAAAGGGATTGCTTGAGAGTCATGTGAAATATCCTGGCGATTAGAGGCTGAGGGTCAGGCTGAGGCTGATGTTGCGCGGGTCACCGGGCATCACCCAGGTGCTGTTGTAGGCACGTTCGTAGTACGTGCGGTCGAACAGGTTGTTCAGGTTCAGGCCCACCGTCACTTCGTCGCTGGCCCGGTAATGGGCGAGCAGGTCGACGGTGCTGTAGGCCGGCAGTTCGAAGTCGCTACCGGCCTGCCCGGAGCGGTCGCCCACATAGTTGGCCGCCGCCCCGAAGTCCGAGCCGCGCAAGGCACCCTGCTGGAACTCGTACACCGCCAGCACGCTGCCGCTGTGGCGGGCGATACCCAGCAGGTCGCTACCGTCCGGTATGGCGGCGTCGCCCTCGGTGACCTCGGCATCGATGTAGGCATAGGCGCCGATGATGCGCACGGCATCGCTCAGCTGCCCGCTGTACTGCATATCCAGCCCCTGACTGCGGGCCTTGCCGGCCGCGACGCTGTCGCCATGAGCGTCGGTGGTCAGCACGTTTTCCTTGTCGATATGGAACAGCGCCACGCTGGCGCCGACACGGCCATCGAACAGGTCAAGCTTGATGCCGGTCTCGTAGCCAATCCCCTTCTCCGGCTTGAACACCTGGCCCTGGTTACCGATGCTGTTGGGGCGGAACGATGTCGAGGCATTGCTGAACACGCCGACCTGGGGCGTCAGTTGATAAAGCAGCCCCACGCGCGGGGTGGCGACGTCCTTGCTCTGCTGGTTGCTGACCTGGCTCGCGCGATTCAGCGACGTCTGCTCGAAACGCTCCAGGCGCACCCCGACCAGGCCACGCAGCCGCTCGCTGAACGCGAGCTGATCCTGCAGATTGAGCGCGTAACTCTCGGTGTGCTCGTGGAAGTCGTTCGGCTTGACGAGGGCCGGCTTGGGCCGCCCATACAGCAGGTCGTAGATAGTCTGGCCATAGCCGAGCGAAGTCTCGCTCTGCGGGTATTTCTGGCTGTTGCGGTAATTCTCGTACTCCAGGCCGAACAGGGTCTGGTGCTGCCAGGTGCCGGTGTCGAAACCGCCATGCAGTTCGACCTGGGTGATGCTGTCATTCCACTCGAAATCACGCTGTCGATAGAAGCGCGTCACTGTCTCGTCGATCAGCTTCTGCGGCTCCGAGCTGTTACCCCGCAGCGTGCCCTGGGTGTAGTGGTTGGCCAGGCGCAGCTTCCATGCATCGCTCAGGTAATGCTCCAGGGCGAGGTCGAGCGTCTGGTTGTCGTTCCTGACCTCGCCATCATTGGGCTCGCCCAGGAAGGTCGAGCGCTGCACCGAACCCAGCTCGCCATTGACCGCCGGAATGCCGCGATCGAAGACCGACTCGGTGCGCGAGAACTCGCTGTCGACCAGCAGGCGCGTGTCGGCACCGAGCTGCCAGCTCAACGACGGGCTGACGATCTGCCGCCGACTGCCGACGTAATCGCGAAAGCTGCCATTGTCCTCCAGCGCCAGATTGACCCGTGACAGCAGGCTGCCGTCCTCGCTGAGCGGGGTATTGGCGTCGAGGCTGCTGCGATAGCGGTCCCAGCTGCCGGCACTGACCTTCAGCTCACTGAAGGCCTGCGCCTGCGGACGCTTGCTGACGATATTGATCATCCCGCCCGGATCGCCCCGGCCATACAGGCTCGCCGCCGGCCCCTTGAGCACCTCGATACGCTCGATCGTCGATGCATCCGGCGCACTGTAGCTGCCGCGATTCACCGCAAAGCCATTCTTGTACAGCTCGCCGGTGGTGAAACCGCGCACGCTGTAGTTGAGGAAGGTCAGGCCGCCGAAGTTGTTCTGCCGGCCCACCCCACCGGCGAAATCCAGGGCGCGGTCCAGGCGAGTTGCGTTGAGGTCAGCCAGAACCTGGGCGGGCACCACATCGATGCTCTGCGGGATATCGCGGATAGCGCTGTCGGTTTTGCTGGCGGTGGCCGAACGCGTAGCCCGATAGCCCTGCACCGGGCCATCAGCAGCCTCCTGGGGATATTCATCGGTGACGACGACAGGCTGCAAAGAGATGGAAGTGTCTTCGGCGAAGACGAAAGAGCTCAGCAGTGCAGCAGCCAGAGGCGACAGGCGCTGCAGCCGGCGCCGGCTCTGGGGTGAAGAGGAGCGAAGCATTGGAGGTTCCTTGCGGGGGCATGACTCAAGCGAGCGATGCCGCTATCGAGTTCGGGCTGGTATCTCGCCCGTTTTTATTGTTATGTTATAACTCAACTTAAATCAACAACCCCAACCCAACACACCCGCATATCTGTAGCCAGAACCACAGCGACCAACCCAGAAACCTCCGCCGAATGCCATGCCCACACAACCATGCCCACGCCCCGCCCGCGGGAACGGCCTGGCCTGCGCCAAAGAGTCACGAGAAGCGCAGACGCCAGCGCCACTGGCAATGGGCTGCCTGACGAGAAGGACATTCAGGAATACAGGCCTGGCCTGCTTATTTCAGCCACGCTGCCGGGCACGTCAGGCCAGGCAGCAGTGCATCAGTAGCGATAGCCGATGTTGACCATGATCGCCGCAGAGCCCAGCACCACCAGCTCCGCGCCAACCGGGCCGTAATGGCCGCCCAGCGAAGGGATGATGACCGGTGCCACGCCGATGTGATTCAGCGGGATCTTGTCGTCGTACTCGCCCTTGTAGCCCTGGATCAGCCCCCCGGATAATTTGAAGTAGAGCGGGTACTGCTCACTCACCCAGCGCCGGCCGTAATACAGGTAGTAGGAGCGCTGCTCGAACGAATTGAGGAAGGTGGCGCCGCCCCATAGCGATCCATCCGCACGGTTGCGCTCAACGCCGATCAACTCCTGATGGTTGTTATGCTCCGGATCGTTGCGCCAGTGGTTGGTATACACGCTGGTCTGGAAATACCAGAAGTCCTCCTCCGCGGCGAATGCGCCCGGGGCCAGGCCCAGGCACAACCCGCCTAGAACGAACAGTAGTGGCTTCATGGTGCTCCTTTGCTTCTCGGATGAGCCGTCGGCTCGCCAGCTAGTCCGGCCTGATCGCGCAGCAGCAACCGGCAAATCCGCGGTTCGATCCAGTCCAGAGAAAGCAGAAATGCCAGCGCAGTCGTCAGGTTGAAGATCAGATGCGCCCAGGCCACAGCCATCCCAGGGTCGCCGGCGAACCCCACCATGGCCTGAGCAAACGGCTGCAGAAACGGGAAGTAGATGATCGCCCCCACGGTATTGAACAGGCAGTTGGCCATTGCCGTTGCGCGGGCCGCGGGGTTCATGCCGATACTGGCCAGTAATGCCGTCGAGGTTGAGCCGACGTTGGCCCCGATGACTATGGGTATGGCCGCCTCTGCGGGCAGCACGCCTTGCTGAGCCAGCAGGATAGCGATGCCGCTGGTGACGCTACTCGACTGCACCACAGCGGTGAACACCACCCCCATGAGCACGCCCAGCCATGGCACCTGGGCCAGGGCGAGCCACTGCGCAAACACGGGATGCTGATGCAATGGCTTGAGTTCGACGGAGATCAGCTCAAGGGCAAAGAAGATCAGCCCGAAGTAGAACACCGACTTGCCAGCCACGCGCAGGTGCCTGGGCAGCATCGACAGAAACGCGCCCAGCACGATGAAGATCGGGCCGATGCTGGTGAGCTTCAGCGATACCAGCCAGGCAGTCGCCGTGGTACCGACGTTGGCGCCCAGCAACACGCCCAGGCTGGCGCGAAAGGATATGGCCGAGGCATCGACCAGTGCCGTGGTCAGCGAGGTGATGGCGCTGCTCGATTGCATGATCGCCGTCGCCAGCACGCCAATGCTGAAGCCCAGCCAACGACTCTCCGTCACGCGGCCAAGCCAGGACTGCAGCGCATCGCCACCGATGGCGCGCAACTCCCGGCTGAAGCCCTGCAAGCCATAGATAAACAGGACAATGGCTGAAACCGCCGCGAAAACCGACTGCAGGCTGCTCATCGGTGCAATACCTCGCGCCCCAGCACCCGTCTGGGCGTGATGGTACGAGAAGACCTGTGCCCTACTCCGACAACGTGCCCCGGACCTTGACGCATCCGTGTTCCCTCTTGGTTGTCCAGACTCTTATACCGCTGCAGATGGCTACCGGCTCAACGTGATTCGGCATATGGCTTCAGCGGATTGACCGGCAACGGCAGGTTGCCCTGCCAGGGGTCGAAGCTGTAGCGCAGGTACAGCAGGGCTCGATTGGGCGCGTAGTCCTCGCTGCGCTGCATGGTGAAGCCGGCACCCAGCACCCAGTGATCATCCAGGCGCCGCTCGACCAGCGCCTGGGCGAGATAGCCCAGCCCGCTGTTGTCATCGCCGCCTCGCAGGCTGTCGATATTGCTGCTGAGCAGCGCCGCATACGGCGCGAGGATGTCGTCGTTTACCGAGGAAAGCGGGAAGGCCCGCTCGGCATCGCTGTGTGCCCAGGCGTAGCTCACCGAGCCCTCCAGGGACATCGACCAGTCGGCATTGCGCCAGTTGTAGTTCACCGGCACGCCAAAAGACAGGTAACGCTGCGGGCTGTAGTAACCGCCCTGGCCCAGCGTGTAGCCACCCAGGTTGCGCTCGTAACTCCAGCTCATGACCGTCGCGCCGACGCGCAGCTCTTCGTCAACCCGGTTGAGCAGCCGGTAGTAGTAGCCACCCATGGCGCGCCAGCGCGTGTTGTCTTCAACATTCTTGCCGTGCAGCTGGTGATAACCCAGGCTCGCCCAGAGGCCATCAGCAAGCCCCTGGTCGCGGCTCAGGCCGAGGGTCAGCCCCGTCGCGGTAACCCCGCCCCAGCTCACGCCCGTGCGCGGGTCCTTGGCGCCGGCATAGGACAGCAGGGAGTTGTTCAGCGGCCGGCGCGAGGCCGTCAGCGACCAGCCGGTACCCTGCCACTTGCCATCGACCGTGACCCCACCCAGCAGGTTCTGCACCTCAAAACCCAGCGGGGAGGTGCCGATGTCCGCACTCAGGCCGGCGCCTTTCCAGCCCACGGCCAAGGTGGTGCCGTCGGCGCTTTCCCGGCCGCCCGGGCAACCCGTGGCAATCGGCCCGGTGGCGGTGGTGCCACGCAACGAGCAACTGCCAAAGGCCTCGCGGTGCAGGCCATCGGCGTCCGTATCGAAGCTGGCCGCCTGCAGCGCCACCTGTTCAACCCGTGCAAAACCACGCCCTTCGCCCATCGGCATTTCGCCGTGGAGCATGCTGGTGGCGGTCGTCAGGTCGGAGATGCCCTGGGCGCCGTCATTGTCGCGCCAGCCGTAATCCTGCTGCACGGTGAGGGTGGGACTTTGCCATTGGTAAAGCTGCTCGACGTCGCCACGCAGGCTGCGCTCGAGCCAGCCGTCAGCGTCCTTGGCGCGGCTGGCGCGGGTCAGGGCAAGTTCGTCACGGGGGCTGGCCTGCTCGGCGGGCAGCATCCCCGCTGCGAGCATGGCCTGCGCGTAGGCATCCAGCGCCTGCTCGGCCTGTGGCCGCCCGTGCAGGCGCGCCAGGTCACGGTAGAGCAAGGCGTCCGCTGCCGGTTGCTGCCTGGCCTGTGCCGTTAGCAGCGCCACGGCCTGGTCACGCTCGCCCACGGCCGCCCAGGCATTGCCCAGACGGCGGCGCGCATCGCTGCGATCCGCGCCGATAACCGGCGGATGCGCTTGCAGCATCTGCCGTGCGGCGGCCGTTTCACCGCGCTCGACAAGCACTTCGACACGCCCCAGGCGGGCCTCGCCGTTGTCTGGCTGCAACGCCAGGATGCGCAGGTAGTAGCCCTCGGCTGCCGCCAGGTCAGCGCGCTGCCGCGCCCAGCCGGCCAGTTGCTGCAGGTCGCCGACTTGCTGTTCGACGGGCTGGCGGGCAGTGAATTGCGCCTCGAGCAGCGCGGCGGCGCCCTGCACATCGCCGCCGGCGTGCAGGGCGCGGGCGCGTTCCAGCAGCACCTGGCGCTGCAGGCGTTGCTGCAGGGCCCGCATGCCCTCGTTCCAGTTGGCGATGGGAATCTGCTGGAGGCTGTCCAGGCCGGCCTGATTGCGCCCACTGGCCTCCAGGTGCAAACCGTGGGCAAAGCGCGTAGCCGGGTCACGCCCCTGACGCGCCAGCAGCTCGGCAAACACCGCGTCGGCCTGCCCGGTGCGCCCCAGCATGCGCAGCGCGCGCGCCAGGTCGCTGGCCAGCCAGGGATCGCCGGGCGCACGCTGACGAGCCTGGCGCAGCAGCCGTTCGGCGCCGGCCCAGTCCTCTCGCTGCAGTGCCTGCCGGGCTTCTTCTCGCAGTCGCTGCAGTTGTGTATCGCCACCGCCCTGGCTGCCGGCCGGGCTGGCCAGCAGCTTCTGTTGCCCGGCCGGCAGACTGGCGACGTAGCCTGCATAACGCTCCGCCGACTGGGCCTGGTAGAGCAGCCCCAGGCCCCGCACGGCGCCCTCGTTGCCCGGCTGCAGGCGCAGCACCTGGCGGTAGTACTGCTCGGCGCGCTGGCTCTGCCCACGGGCCAGGGCCACGTTGCCCAGGCCAAGAACCGCCTGGACTTCCCGCGGGTCGCGCCGCGCGGCCTCCTCGTAGGCCTGCTGCGCGGCGCCATAGTTGCGCGCACTCAGCGCCTGCCTGCCGCGCTGCATAAGCAGCCAGTACTCGGTGGAGGCCAGCAGGTCGTGCCATTTGCTGAGGATGTAGGTGTCCTGCTCCTCGGCCACCGCCTGCTTGAGCCAGCCGACGGCCTCCTGGCGCCGGCCCTGACGCGCCAGGGCCAGGCCCAGATAGCCCTTGAGGGTGGCATCTGCGGGATAGGCCGCCAGCGCCTGGCGCAGGTTGCGCTCGGCCAGCGCCGGGGTACGGCGCTCGCCGAGCATTCGGATAGCCAGTTGCCCCGCGCGCCAGGCCGGGTCACCCGTCAGCTTGAGCTGGTCGGCTAGCCGCTCCTGCACCTGCGCGGCATGAACATCATCCGGATAGCGTTCGAGAAAGCCCTGCCAGTCGCGCACGCTGGCCTCGCTGACCGCCTGCCGGCTCAGGTAGGCGTACTCCAGGCTGGCGGCCTGGCGCCGCGACTGGCTCTGCCCGGCCATGCGCCGCATGACGGCCAGGGCCTCATCGTTGCGCTTGGCGCGCAGCAGTTGCTCGACCAGAAACTGCTGCAGGGCGGGGCTCCCCGGGTACTGCGCATCCAGCGCCTGGAGGTGCTCGATGGTGACCGGCAACTGCTCCGGCAGACGGCTGCGCACCTGCCAGTATTCGAGCGCCAACTCCAGGGTTGGCGGTTCGCTCTTGCCGAAGGCCGCCTCGTAGCGCGCCAGTGCCTCCGCGAAACGCCCGGCGGCGGCCAGCAGACGAATCTGCTGCAGCGTCTGCTCGCCCTCGCCGGTGCTCATGTCCAACAGGCGCGCCATCTGCCGCTGCTGCGGGCTGTCCGGAGCGAGGCGCTGCAGCTCGCCGTACAGCTGGCGGGCGCGGCCGAACTCGGCGCCGCGCACGGCCTGGCGAATAGCCGCGGTGAGCGCCTCCAGGTTATCAGGCTCGAGCAGGCGCAGGCGCGCCAGGGAGTCCTCGACCAGCGTCTCGCGCTGGGTTGCCTCCCCCAGGCGAATCTGCTGCAACAGCCACTCACGCTGTTCGGCGCGATTGCCCGGCTGCGCCAGCAGGGGCACGGGCAGGCTGGCGAGCAAGCACAACGCCCCCGCCAGCAACCGCCCCGCCCGGCCCATCCTCAGCCCTCGCCCAGGCGCCGGCGTGCCACCCAGGCCAGCAGGCGCCAAGCCACGATGCCCAGCAGGAGGATGCTGAGCACCACGCCCAGGGCCAGCAGCACCGGATGGAAGGAGAGCAGCACCCACAGCCTCATCCACCAGGGCAGCTCGCCGACGAAGTAGGTGTCGCCGACGAAATGGCTGCTGACACCGCTGCTGCGAATCAGGCTGACCGAGCCGCGCATATGGTCGTTGAGCTTGCCCTGATCGGTCAGCGCCTGGCGCAGCAACGTGTAGTCGGCGTGGTCGCTCGCCAGCAGAGCGACGATGCTGCGCTGCGGATGGAATGGCGACTGCAGGCCGGTGATGGCGGCAATCGGTGCCCTGGCCACTACATCCACCTGGCTCACCGGCACGCTGCGAAAGCCCTCGCGCAGGCGCTGCGCACTGGGCATCTCCGCCAGCCAGGGCGAGCGCGCCTGGCGCAGCCAGTCACGCGAGCGACCCAGCAGCAGGTTGAGGTCGCGGCCGCTGCGCAGATCATCCGGCAACGGGCCGAGCACCAGCAGATCGGCATCCGTTCTGGCCGCACTGGCCCAGTCATCGGAGAGCCGCAGGCCGAGCGCCGGGAAACCGATGCGCGAGGCCATGCCGCCGACCAGATCGAGCAAGGTGCCCAGCTGCATCTCATCCGGCTGGCTCGGCACCAGCAGCAGGGTCTGCGACAGGTCGGCCATGCGGCTGAAGGGGAATGCGCTGCGGGCAAAGGCCCGCAGATCGGGCATCGCGATGTAGTGGTAGTAACCCGACAGGTCGATGCTGGAGTTCTCGTCGATGGCCGCGCGCACGTCCGCCGGCAGGTAGGTCTGGCACTGGCCGCTCTGCGCATTGCCGACCTTGCTGGCAAAGCTGAAGTCGTAGCGCAGGCGGTTGCGGTCGCCCACTTTCAGCGCCGGAATCAGGGTTTTCTCGGCGAGTGTCGAAGCATCGCCGGCAAACACCCGCGCGCCCACATTCTGCAAGGCCGCGCCGAAGCCATCGGAACCCGGCAGGGCAATGCTGCCGATGAAGTGATCGTTGAGGCTGATGGTCAACCGCGATTCATCAGTCACCACCGGCGGCGTGTAGCGGTACAGGGTGCGCAGGGCAATGCCCTGGTTGCGCCAGACAAACAGGTCGGGCGGCAGATTCAGCGCCAGCTCGATGGGCGCCGGCCTGAACCCGCTGACCTGGAGCTGGCCGGGATGCTCGAGCAGCTCGGCCAGGCGCACCGGCCGGTCGGTGCGCACCCAGTTGGGCGCGTCGTAGGGTTCGCGCGGCTTGAGCGCCTGCACCTGCTGCACCGCCACGCGCGAGCCGCGAAACAGGTCGGTGCCCAGCGCCAGTGCCGAGGCCGCCTGGATCAGGTCGGCCTCGTTGCGCCCCAGCACCAGCAGCACCTTGCTGTAGCGATTGTCCGGATGGCTGATCTGCTGGATCACCGGCCCCTCTACGGGCGGGAAGCGTTCGGGGTCCTTGAGGAAATCCGGGCGCCGCTCGTTGGTGGCGAAGACGATGCTCGGCAGCGGTTGCAGGTCGCGCTGAGCTGGCAGCTGGTTGTAGAGCACCGGGAAGGTCGCCATGCGCCACTTGGCCTGGCTACCGAAATAGGAGGCGAGAATCGCCGCGGCCTTCTGCTCGCCCAGCCCTGGTGCCGAGGCGAAGACCATGGGAATGCTGAGCTTGTCGGTGTCGCGGGCATCGAAGAACGGCAGCGGGAAGTAGGCCAGGTCGTTGTCCGTGACCAGCGCCTGCTCGTCGACATGGATCTGGCTCTTGCGGCTGACGTTCAGCCACAGCGAGCTGTGCGCCGGGTCTTCGCAGATGTCGGTGTAGTGGCCGACGAACTCCAGGCGCACGCGGTTGAAGTCCTGCACCAGCCTGGGGTCGAGGCGAATGCGCTGCTGGCGCTGCTGGCCGATGTCTTCGGCACTGATCGGCACCACCCCCATGAGTTCGTCATTGAGGTACACCCGCAGGTGCGACAGGCGCGGCACCAGCGCCGGTGACGGGGTGAAGATCAGCTCCAGCTCGACCCGGCTGGCCAGGCGGTCGCGGCGCAGGCCGAACTCGATCTGGTCGCTGTTGCGCACCCCCATCAACAGGCTGTCGCCCCCGCGCCCGAGGCTCTCGAAGGTATGGCTGCGCAACCAGTGCGGCACCTGGGCAACGGGATCGGCGGCTGGCGCCTCCTCGGCAGCCAGTGGCAAGGCGAAACCCATGGCCGCAAGGAGCACAGGCAGGATCCAGGGAGACAGGACTGAACGCTTCATGTCGTACTCTTCAGTGGGTCAGAGGGAATCGGCCGCGGCATGCGCGGCAGGAAACTCAGCAACCAGCGGCTGGCGCTGATCAGCGGCAAAAGTGGCCAGCGCAGCCAGGCCGGGGCGAACTCGATGACCCGGTAGTAGCCCGTGGCCCCCAGCACCAGTACGTCGAAGAAACTGCGCAGGGGCCGGTCCGGCACATGGTTGTCACTCCAGTTCAGCCAGTTGTCGGCGCGGGCGAAGGTGCACTGCACAAAATCGATGCGCTGCTGCAGGTTCAGATCGACCAAGCTGATACCGACCTGGCGGCCAACAGTACGCATGACCCTGCCGGGGAAGACGAATTCGCGCCCGGCCCGCGTCAGCAGCAACATGACGTCGGTGTCCGGCGCCAGCTCGCGGGCCGTCTCCAGCTCCACCCCGGCGCCACCGTCGGAATAGTCGTTGAGCAGACCCGGATACAGGTGCCCGTCGGCCAGGCGCAGCGCCGCCGGCAACCATGTCGGCACCCGATGAAAGCGGCGCACCTGGCGTACCTCGGCGGCCACCGCCAGCGCAGCGCCGATCAGCAGCAGGTTGTAGATCACCCACAGGGAGCTGACCACCACCGTGCCGTACTCGTTGTCCGGCCCATGCAGCAAGCGCCAGCCGGCGAAACCCAGGCCAACCAGATTGAGCACGGCGAGCAGCAGATACGGACGGGCGATGTGCCAGTCCAGATGGTCGCTCTCGCTCATGCCGCCCTTGACCGTCACGTCGAAGGCGCCGCGGCGCAGCGAGAACAGCGCCGCCATGGTCGGGCGCATGATGTACCAGGCCAGTACCGACTCGTAGACCTCACCCCAGAAGGTCTGCCGATACGGCCCCTGGATACGCGAGTTGACCAGGCTGGCGTGGATCATGTGCGGCAACACGTACAGCAACAGCAGCACCGCCGGCGCGTAGATCACATAGGCATGCAGCAGCAGGAAGGCCAGCGGCGCGGTGAGAAACACCAGGCGCGGCAGGCCGGACAGGAAGTGCAGCATGGCGTTGGCGTAGCACAGGCGCTGGAACAGGCTCAGCCCCCTGCCCAGCAGTGGGTTGTCCATGCGGAATATCTGCACCATGCCGCGCGCCCAGCGGATGCGCTGGCGCACATGGGCGGCCAGGCTGTCGGTGGCCAGCCCGGCCGCCAGCGGGATGCGGATGTAGGCCGAGTTCCAGCCGGCGCGATGCAGGCGCAGGGCGGTATGGGCATCCTCGGTGACGGTCTGGGTGGCGAAGCCGCCGATGTCGTCCAGCGCGCTGCGGCGCAACACGGCGCAGGAACCGCAGAAGAAGGTGGCGTTCCACAGGTCATTGCCGTCCTGGATCAGCCCGTAGAACAGCTCGCCCTCGTTGGGCTTGCGGCGGAAGCTGCCCAGGTTGTGCTCGAACGGGTCGGCGGAGAAGAAGTGGTGTGGGGTCTGCACCAGCGCCATCTGCTCGTCGCGCAGGAACCAGCCGACGGTCATCTGCAGGAAGGCTCGCACGGGGATGTGGTCGCAGTCGAACACCGCCACCAGCTCGCCATCCAGCCGCGCCAGGGCGTGGTTGAGGTTGCCCGCCTTGGCGCCGCGGTTGTCGTGCCGGTCGATGTAGCCGACCCCGACTTCCTCGGCGAACAGGCGGAACGACTCGCGCGCGCCGTCATCCAGTATGTATACCTGGAGCTTGTCACGCGGCCAGTCCAGGCCCAGCGCGGCCATGACCGTGGTGCGGATCACCGACAGGTCTTCGTTGTAGGTGGGGATCAGCAGATCGACGCTCGGCCACAGACGTTGATCATCCGGCAACGGCGCCACCGGCCGGCGCAGCGGCCAGACGCTCTGCACGAAGCTCAGGATCAGCACCAGCCAGGAATAGCTTTCGGCCAGCAGCAGGATCAGCCCGAGCAGCAGGTCCAGGCCATTGCTCCAGTTGAGCGTCGAGGTGTAGCGCCACCACAGGTAGCGGCAGGAAATGGTGATCGACAGGATGATCAGCATCAGCGTGGGGAAACGCCCCGGCATGTAACGCATCAGCAGCGCCAACGCCCACAGGGTCAGGACGAACGCCAGCTGTGCATAGAGGTTGAACGGTGAGGTGACGCAAAGCAGCGCAACGAACATCCCGCCCAGCGCCAGCCCCCCATAGAACAAGCGCTGCCCGGTCGCCCCGCTGGCCCTGATACGGCGCTGGACCTGCGCCAGTGCCGCGCTGCGGCCAATGCGCCGCGGCAAGCCGCGCATCACGCGCACCACGGCATTGCGCAGCGCTTGCAGGCATCCGAACAGCCTGGCACCGGCAGACCACAGCCAGGCCAGGCCACGGGTACGGGGCAGATCGGCGCCATGCGCAGGGTGCGGTGGGCGCAGCAGCAGGAGCCAGAGAGTCTGCAGCAGCCCGCGCAGCGGGTCTCCCAGGGTTGGCCGCTTGTGCGCGAGCTGTGGGTAGAACTGCGGCCAACGCTGCAGCAGCCGTTGCCACTGGGGCGTATCCAGGCGCAGCAGCAGCCAGGCCAGCCCCACGCCCAGGCTCAGCACGCCTGCGGTAAGCACCGTGGCCCCACGCTGACGGTAGGCACGGTAGCGGCTGGACCGGACAGCGCTCATACGCGGCCCTCCCCTTGCGCCAGCAGCCAGGTGGCGAGGCTGCGCACGTCATGGGCCGCCAGGGAGTCTTGCGCGTAATAACCGACGGGGCTCTTCCAGGCCAGCGCACTGGCCATGGCTTCGTCACGGTGCACCACCTGTGGCAGCAGCCGGCCCTGCCAGCGCTCGCGCCAGAGCAGCAGCAGGTCGCGCTGCAACTGGCTCACCGGGTCGAAGCGGTTGAGCAGCAGGTGCCCATCGCCCGCGCCCTCCACGCTCAGCAGGGCATGGCAGGCGGCATCGGCTTCCAGCACCCGTACCTGCACGCTCTCGTCCGGCAGCATGGGCAGCGCCGCCGGCACACCGGGCGGGGCCTGGGGCAGATCCAGCAGAACCCAGTCGAAGTGTTCGTGTAGGTGCTCAAGGCGCTGCCGCCATTCCCCGGGATGGCTCTGCCAGCGCTGCGTCAGGCTTATCAGCCCGGCGTCGTCCAGGCGCCCGAAAGGCAGCAGGAAGAGCTGCCCGACCACCTGCAGCAAGGCCTCGTCCCAGGCGCCCTGATGCTCTTGCACATCGGCACGGGCCCAGCCCTGCGCAGCGCCCAGCTCCAGGTTGCAGTGCAGGCCCAGCAGGTTGCGCGGCTGCAGGTCGACCAGCAGCACCCGCTGCTCCATCTGTTGCAAGGCAAAGCCCAGCGCCGCCACCAGCGAGGTTGTCCCCACGCCGCCACGGATGCCGCCGAGCGCCAGAATCGTCATGCCTGTGGCTCCCGCCGGCCCGTTTGCGCAGGCGCCTCGACGCCCAAGCGCTGCTCGCTCTCGGCCAGCAGCGGCCAGCGCCGGCAAACCTCGAGCAGCTCAGCCGCGCGGCTGATGTCCTGGTAGTGCAGCCCCTCATCGCCCAGGTGCAGTTTCAGCTGGGCGATGTCATCGCTGCGCAGTAGTCGGTCATCGTGATCCATGTCGCCTCCTCGACGTGCTCACTCCGGGTAGGGCATCCATCGCGACTGCCCGCGCAAGCGCACATAAGGCGTACCCCGGTACTCGACCACCGCAGAGTCCGAGTTTTCCGAGACGGCCGCCGTAGTGGGCAGTTCGTGAATCAGTGCCGGCAGATCGAGCGGCCCGCCCTGCTGCCCGTAAAGCCGGGCGATCAGCTCGGAGAGCGCCAGGTAGCTCGCCGGCGTGGTGATGTGCAGCGGGCCCGGCTGGCCCGACTCGCCCATGTTGATCAGCTTGATGGCCACCGGTACATGGGTGATGGCGCGCGAAGGGATTTCGCGCATGCCGGAAATCTGCATGCGGTCGCCATGCACCGCCGCGCCGTGCTCCGGCACCAGCACCAGTACCACGCGCCGGCCGCTCTGCTGCAGGTGGTCGATAAAGCGCCCGAGGTCGCCCAGGAAGGTCTCCGCACGCTCCTGGAAGGAAGCGCGCCGGGTGCGGCCATCGGGGCTGATGACGCGGTTGCCGTCATGCAGGGTGATGGTGTTGTAAAACAGCGATACCGCCGGAGCCGGCTGCTTGAGCCGATGCCCCCACCAGGCCTGCAGCACATCCAGATCACGGGCGATGGCAGCGCCGTCGTAGGACTGCAGGGCGGCAGGAAAATCATCACTGTTCATCAATGGTGCCGGCAGGTGCTGGCCAGCCAGAAAGGTCATGTATTTACGGGTGATCGGGCCGTTGTGGTTGAGCATCAGCTCGGCGCTGAAACCGAGTCTGGCCAGGTTGTCGAAGAGCATGCACTGCTCGTTCGCCGGCTCGTACAGGCTGTCGTGACGCGGCTGGCCACAACTGGCGCGCAGCATGCGGATGGCCGCCGGGCCACTGTAGGACGTCGCCGAATTGAAGTGATCGAACACCAGGTTCATGCGCCGCAGCAGCGCGTTGTCGCGCATCCCGGCATCCTCCAGATCGTCCCAGGCCAGTGAGCAGACGTTGAGCACCAGCAGGTCGAACGGCGCGGCCTCGGGATTGCGCGCCGGGAAGCGAGTTTGCCGGCTCGCCTGTTCGGCGAAGAACTGCTCCAGCCAGGCATCAATCGCCCGGCTCTGCGCCGCCGGATCGGTCGCAAGCTGTGCGTCGACCGACTCACCCGCCAGCGAGGGCGACGGCACGTTGAACGCCGGCAAGGCAGCCCCCAGGTAGACCCACAGCAGCAGCGCAACATTGACCAGGGTCAGGCGCAGCCAGGGCGCGATGAACAGATAGGCAAGCCCGGCGGCGCAGAGCACGCCGAGCACATCCAGATTGACGAAGCGCCCGAGCAGGTCGAGCACGTAATCGGCGGAAAACGCCAACACCTCGGACTGCTCGAACAGCCGTCGAATCGGCGGGTACCAGGTGTCCTTGTAGAACAGAGCCGCGCCCAGTGGCACCGCGATCAGCTGGCGCAGCCACGGCAACCAGCGCCCCGGCAAGGGCAGCAGCAGGCCGGCGGCCAGCAGCAGGTTGAGTAGCGCATTGAAGTCCAGCAGGCCCATCCACAGCAGGATGAACTTGACCAGGAAATACAGGTTCCACAGCCCCAGTTCCGGCCAGCGCAAGACCGGGCGAAGGGCCAGCGCTTCACTCATGCGGCTGGCCCTCCTCATCCTGACGGGTCACGCGCAGCCCCCGGGCGACCATATGGCGTGGCGGCAACTGCCGACTGAGCCAGGGCCGGATGCGACACCACAGGACATACAGGATGATGGCCAGCGGCGCAGTCAGCAGCGCCGTCCACGCCACGATCCAGAGCACTTCGTCGTGAATCATCAGCGCCCCTCCAGCGCAGCGAGCGCTACTGGCCGTGGCCGCAGCGGCTGGAAGGTCTCAGGGCTCGGCGCAGCCTGCGCCGCGACCAGCGGCATGGCATCCGCCAGCGGCAACGCGTCGGACTGAAACCCCGGCGCGGCAAGTGCCTGCCAGGGCAGCCCGGCCTCGAACCCGCTGACCAGCTCCCGCCAGGGCAAACGGAATGCCTCGTGCAGCCGGGCCTCCAGCGCCGGCTCGCTGCAGGCGAAGAGGAACAGATAGAGCGAGCCATCGACGACGCACACGATGTCGCCCCAGCCCCGCAACTCCAGTTGCTGCAGCACCACGGCGCTGCCCAGGGCCGGCAGCGGCTGCAGGCGCAGCAACTGGTGGCGGATCTCGGTGCCGGACGTGTTGTCGAGCATCTTTTTCACCGCCACGGCGAAGGCCCGTGGCGACAGGCTGCCGCGTACCTTCAGCGGCCGCATGCGGCGCAGCAAGGTGGACGGTTCAGGCGCCAGCGGGCGCTGCCAGCGATGCCCCTGGATGGACCGCAACAGCTCCAGGAAGCGCAGGAAAGGCGTACCGGGAGGCACGACCAGGTTGGCCCCGTTGGCCTGCAGCAACTGCTCGTCATAGTTGCGCAGGCCTTGGCCCATATCGCGCACCAGCAGTTTCAGCGAACGCCCGCAGTGCATGCGCAACCGATGCAGATGAACCGCGAGCGTCGGGACTTCTTCACTGCCAGCCAGCGCGAAGACCACGGTAGCGGCTTGCGCCTCAAGCGCTCGCGCCAGCAAGGCATCCGGGGTATCGAAAAGTTGCCAGTGGTCTGTCGGGGGCAACTCGCCGTCGAGCGCCGCGCTCAGTGCCAGCACCTGACGCTGGTCATTGGCCGCAAGGGGCGCGCTTTCCAGTTCGGGCCGTGGCTGCACCAGGAAGCCGTCGCCGGCATCAAGCAGAAGGACATCCTCCGGCCCGCTCACCCCCGACTCGTTGCACCAGAAATGCAGCAATAGATGCCGCGCACCCTGGGTGACATAGGCCTGCCCCAGCCCGGACAGGCAGTCGTTGTGGCTCAGCAGGATGTCGAGCAGCGCCGGCGGCGGGCTATCGCCGACGACCAGCAGCGTGCTGCCCACCGACTTCAACCAGCGCTGCGCCTTGGCGCACCAGTCGGCCAGCGACTGCTCCACCACCTCATCCCAGCCCGCAAGCGGCACCCGGATGATCCACAGCGAGTTTTCGCCACCGCGCACCCGCGGCACATCCTGGCGCAGCGCCTGGATCAGGCGCATCGGAGGCAGCAGAGGCAAATCGAACAGCGCCAGACGCCCCGGCCCGGCGTCCTCGGGGAGGGACTCCAGCAGATCGCGAGCAGCCCCGGCGGCATTGACCAGAAACGCCCGAGTCGACAGCGGCTGGCCCGTCAGCAACTGCCTACACAGCCGGTTGGCCGTGTCCGGCGACTCGCACGCCAGCCAGTACAGGCCACCTGCACGCATCTCGGCCTGCCTGTCAGGCAGACCGGGCAATCCCAGCGTCGATGCACACAAGGGTCACCTCCATGCGAACAGAGTAATGCGGACCAGCTAGCCTGGCGTGCTCCACCATTGCGCCTGTCGAGCCGCTCAGAAAACCGTCAGAGGCGCGCGCTAGACATCTGAGCGCGCTCAGACCGACAGCAAGGACTCTAGACAAAATCCGCCAGGTGGGTGAA
>JBOFCR010000025.1:0-26456 GCA_051646165.1 Pseudomonas sp.
GCTGCTGGCCTTTATGGGCTTGCTGTTCGTGCTGGCGATTATCTCCGGCGTGGTGCTCTATGCACCGTTCATGCGCCGCCTGCCGTTCGCCGAAGTGCGCAAGCGCAAGGCCACTCGCATCCGCTGGCTGGACCTGCACAACCTGATCGGCATCGTCACCCTGGTCTGGGCGCTGACCGTGGGTATCACCGGGGTCATCAGCGCCTGCGCCGACCTGCTGATCAGCGCCTGGCGCAACGACGCGCTCGTTGCCATGGTCGCGCCCTACCGCGACGCCCCGCCGCTGACCGAACGCGCGCCGGCCAGCCGCCTGCTGCAGATCGCCCGGCAGGCCACGCCGGGCATGCAACCGGACTTCATCGCCTTCCCCGGCACGCGTTTCTCCAGCGAGCACCACTACTCGGTGTTCATGAAGGGCAACACGCACCTCACCGCGCACCTGTGGACGCCAGTGCTGATCGACGCCAAGACCCTGGCCGTCACCGCCATCGGCGAGCGGCCCTGGTACATGGACGCCCTGGCCATGTCGCAGCCGCTGCACTTCGGCGACTACGGCGGCCGGCCGATGCAGATCCTCTGGGCGGTGCTCGACGTGCTGACCATCATCGTCCTCGGCAGCGGCCTGTACCTCTGGTGGGTGCGCCGTCGCGCACCACGGGCAGCCCTGCGCGACGAGGTGCTGGCATGAAGCGTTGGCGCGACTCGACCTTCGCCATCCCCGCGCTGATCGGCGTGCTCAGCGCGGCCGGGCTGTTCGCCGCCCTGCTCGGCGACGGCGCCTGGGATGCCCTGGCCTGGTTCGGTCTGGGCCTGCCCGCCGTGCTTGGTGTGTGGCCGCTGCTGCCGCGTAAAGGTTGAACTGCAAAGGGGCTTCCGGAAGCAGCAGGCTCACGCGCTAGAATCAGGCAACCAGACGCCAGCCCTGCAAGGATTCCCCATGAGCACCATGACCCTGTTCCACTCGCCCTCCTCGCCCTTCGTGCGCAAGGTGATGGTGCTGCTGCACGAGACCGGCCAGACCGCGCGGGTGGCCCTGCACAATGCCCAGCTCACGCCAATCAGCCCGAATGCCGACGTGGTCGCCAGCAACCCGGGCGGCAAGATTCCCGCCCTGCGCCTGGCCGACGGTACGGTGCTGCACGACAGCCGGGTCATCTGCGAATACCTCGACCAGCAGCATGTCGGCGCCCCGCTGATCCCGGCGAGCGGCAACGCGCGCTGGCGCCGCCTGACCCTGGCCTCGCTGGCCGATGCCCTGCTCGATGCAGCCGTGCTCAGCCGCTACGAGACCTTTCTGCGCCCCGAGGAAAAGCGCTGGGACGCCTGGCTGGCCGCTCAGAGCGAGAAGATCGAACGCGGCCTAGCCTACTTCGAGGGCGAAGCCCTGGCGGAGATCCACAGCCACTTCGATATCGCCGCCATCGGCCTGGCCTGCACCCTCGGCTACCTCGACCTGCGCCAGCCGGAGCTGGGCTGGCGCGAACGCTTTGCGGGGCTGGCCGGCTGGTATGCCGAGGTCAGCCAGCGGCCGTCGATGCAGGCCACGGTGCCGGTCTAACCGAAGTAGCCAAAAACGATCAGCCCCTCCTGCGGGATTACTAGCAGCAAACCCTCGTCCTTGCTGCTGTAAAACGCCCCCGGACCGCCCTGTGCGCGATTGATCCGCTGCGTCAGCGCCTCATCGGCTCCGGCGCAGCTCAGGCCGAGCGTCACTTGCGACTCCGGCTCCGACATCGGGGTCGGCTGCCAGGCCGCATAGCTGTAATAAGGGTCGTCGACATGGCCACGCGCCTGACGCGCCCCCTGCAGAGCGGCCAGCCCTTGCATGGCCAAACGCTGACGCAGGGCCGGTGCCAGGCGAAACACCGCCACCCCGCAACCTTCGCGCAGCCCGCTCTCGCCGCTGATCAGCACCACGCCGGACGGTTCGATGTCCGCCGGTAGTGCGGCGATAAAATGCGCGCGCTCGTGGAGTTTGAAGCCCAGATACAGCACCAGCAACAGCCAGCAATACAGCAGCAGGCCGCGGTAGAGAAGACGGCCAAGAAGGCGTACCAGAGCGAGAATGGAAAGGCTCACAGGCACCTCACAGCCAGAACAGGTAGGCCAGCCACAACGCCGCCACCAGTCCCGCGCCAATCAGCAGCCCCTGGCGCAGGCAGGCGCCACGCAGCGCATCGGCCACCGACCAGGACGGCCACTGCAGCGCCAGGCTGACCAGCGCCAGCGGGGTGAAGAAGGCATTGAACGGCCAGGACGGCAGCAGCAGGCCGAGCAACACGGCCAGCAGGTAGGCCAGAGTGCTGCCGCTCATCAGGCCGACGGTGAAGTCCCAGGCATGCAGACGGGCTAACGACATTTCGCCACCTCCTTGTGCAGCGGTTTCTGCAGATGCTGTGGCGGGACAAACAAGCGGGCGATGCGCCGCGCCAGCAGCCGACCCAGGCGCGCGTCCTCGCGCAAACCGACATGCCCGCTCATCGCACGTACCACAGACGGAAGAAGCCAGCCGCCAGCAGCAGGGCCACCTGGCCCAGGGCCGTGCACAGCTGCAGGAATGACTGCACGCTGGGGTTGGCTGCGGCATCCGGCACGCCGGCCAGGCCGTTCCAGAAAGAGTCCGGCAGTAGCATCAGCGCCACGCTGGCCAGCGGCTTACCGCTCAGGTTGAGGCCGTGGATCAGATCGAACTGGCCGAAGAACATCAGGCCGATCAACAGCACCCCGGCCACTACCAGGCCGAGGGCAAAGCAGGCGGAAAACTGCATCAGTAAACGAATCATGAAAGGCTCCCTGGCGGGCGCGGCTCACACCGCGCCCGACCGAATCAGATGGCGGAGGTCGCGGCGGGCTTGCCGATGCCGTACCAGTCGAGTTTGCGGGTCAGCACCATGACGCTGGCGAGCAGGCCGAACACCAGCAGCGAGCCCATCAGCAGCGCGTAGTCCTCGGCGTTGAGCAGGGCGTAAAGCATGCCGTAGAGCGCCGCCAGCCCAGCGGTGAAGCCGGCGCCGCGCAGCCAGCTGTGCAGCACATGGCTGACGTAGAAGCCGATCAGCAGCACGCAACCCGAAGCAGCCAGGGCATAGGCGCGGGCGAAGCTCATGTGTTCGGCCAGCGACAGCAGCAACAGGTAGAACAGCGCCAGCGACAGGCCGACCAGGCCGTACTGCACCGGGTGCACGGCCAGGCGTTTGAGTACCTCGAAGAGGAAGAAGCCGGCGAAGGTCAGGCCGATGAACAGCAGGGCGTATTTGATCGCCCGGTCGCTCTTCAGGTACTGGTCCACCGGGTCGACGAAGCTGACGCCGAAGTGGCGCTCGTTGAAGGCACCACACTCGCCGGCGCTGACGCAGTCGCTTAGGGCCTCTTCCAGGTTGGTGGCGAAGAAGCTGGTCTGCCAGCGCGCGGTAAAGCCGTCCGGGGTGATTTCACGCTCGCTCGGCAGGTACTCGCCGACGAAGCTCGGGTGTGGCCAGTTGGCCTTGAGGTCGACCAGGCTCTCGCGGCCCACCGGGGTGATATCGAGCTGGCTGGTGCCTTGCAGCTTGAGGTCGAAGGCGAAGTCCAGGCGCTGCCCGGCGGCGATATTCAGGGCCGGCAGCGGCGCATGCACCCCGGCACCGAGGCGCACCTCACTGCTACCGGGCTGGAAGCCGATGCGCTGCTCACCTATTTCCAGCTGCAGGTCGTTCTTGATGCCACGAATGTCGCTGATGCCCACGGCGAGGAAGGCCGGCTCGAAACGGTAGTCGGCGAAGTCTTCGTCGATACCCAGCTGCGCAGGCACGTCGAAGCGCCCGCTGATGCGGTTGCTGCTGTGGAACAGACGCGCCTGGTAGATGCCGCGGGCGCGCAGCTCGGTGGTGACTGCACCGTTGAACACGAAGCGTTCGGGCAGGAAGTACAGGCGCCCGTGCTCTTCGCTTTCCTCGAGATAGCGCTGGCCGGTCTTGCTGTGGGTCTTCCACTCGCGCACGGTCTTGCGGAACGGCACCACCAGCACCGGGCCGGTGACCTGCTGGTTGTAGCTGGAGCTGCGGGCGATGTCCTGCACCACACCATCGCGCAGTTCCTGGCGCTCGCTGATCATGCCGTCGATCAGCACGATGGGAATCATCAACAGAAGAATCAGCACCCCGATGGCGCCGAGCTTGATCAATAGGTTGCGGTTCATGGCGGGACTCCCTGCTCTGGAATGTGCAGAAAGTCTGGGAGCCGCCCGTGGCGCCGGCATGCAGCGAATATGGAGACTGCGTGGAGCTTGTGTGGAAATGCCTGGCCCGGAAACGACGAAGGCGCCCGGTGAGGGGCGCCTTCAGGGTGAGCAGTAAGGCATGGATCTGCGCTCTAACGGATTAAGCGGATATCTCTGGTTGTAGCCTGTGCAGGGTGGCCGATCAGGCCACACGGGCACCAACGCGCTCGTAACCGCTTTCAGCGATGCCGCCGACATGTTGCGAGCCACCTTCGGCGACACGGACGCCTTTACCTACACGTTCGTAACCGCTCTCGGCGATGCCACCGACATGCTGCGAGCCACCTTCGGCAACACGGACGCCTTTGCCTACACGTTCGTAACCGCTTTCGGCGATGCCACCGACATGTTGCGAGCCACCTTCAGCAACACGGACGCCTTTACCTACACGTTCGTAACCGCTTTCGGCGATGCCGCCGACATGTTGCGAACCACCTTCGGCGACACGGACACCTTTACCTACGCGTTCGTGACCACTTTCAGCGATGCCACCGACATGTTGCGAGCCACCCTCGGCGACACGGACGCCCTTGCCTACACGCTCGTGACCGCTCTCGGCGATGCCGCCGACGTGCTGCGAGCCACCTTCAGCAACGATCGGAGCCTGGATTTGAGCGGGGATGTCCTGTGCGGCAAATGCTGCGCCCGACAGGCTGGCGAAAATGATGCTGGCGGCGAGGATGTGCTTTTTCATGATTGTGCTCCGGGTGTTATGGGGTGAGTAGCTGGGTACGACTCCATAGTTGCCCATTGCCCGTTGATTAAAAAACAGACACGAAGCATAGAAACCATCGACCAAATCAATAGTTGTAAAAAGCCTTTTAATTCAGCTTATTAAGCGCGACAAAAGCGCCTGGCGGCGTTACCCGTGACGAATCGGGGTACGTCACTGCGCATGATTGGGGCAGGGGACAGCGCCTGGAAACGAACCGCAAACGCCTGCTGACCGGTACGGCCAGCAGGCATTTACAGAGGTAGCGGTGGGATAGGTCAGGCGCCGCGAATGTACTGCTGCAGGTGCTCGATCAGGCTTTCCTGCTCGGAGGTGATGTCGCGCACCAGGTCGCGGATCGACAGCAGACCGATCAGCTGGCCATTCTCTACCACCGGCAGGTGGCGCAGGTTCTTCTCGGTCATCAGCTGCATGCAGTACTGGTTGCTGTCGCGCGGGCCGACCACGAACAGGTTGGAGGTCATGATCTCCTCGATGTTGGTGGCATAGGCGGAACGCTCCAGCGCCGCCACCCGGCGCACGTAGTCGCGCTCAGTAACGATGCCGACCAACTGACCGTTGTCCATCACGGTCAGGGCACCGATACCCTTGTCGGCCATCAGGATGGCCGCTTCGAGCACGCTGGTGGTCGGGCTGACGCTGAAAATACTGGTGTGGTGCTTGCCACGAAGGATGTCGGCAACGGTCTTCATCACGGCTCCCTGTTCTCGCTTTTTTCTTTTATGGACAGCAAGTCCTCTGCCAAGAATAGCCAAGCTATTCCGACAAGCCTGTTACCGCGCATGTCCGTTTGCCCGGCGGCGCCAGCAGGGCTAGCGCAAGCCCGATCCTAGACAGCCTCGGGCAGTGCCAGGCTGGCCTGCACGCCGCCTGCGACATTGGCCACATGCAGTGAGCCGCCGTGCAGGCCGGCCACTTCCTGCACGAAGTTGAGGCCCAGGCCGGTGCTCTTGCGCCCACTGCCGGGGCGCGGCAGCGAGTAGAAGCGCTCGGTCAGGCGCGCCAGGGCAAAGTCGGGAATCGCCTCGCCCTGGTTGAACAGGTGCAGCGCCAGCAGGCCGTCGCGCGCCTCGGCGCTGAAGCGCAGCTGGCCGCCAGGCGGGGTGAAGTCGAAGGCGTTGTCGAGCAGGTTGGCCAGGGCCTGACGCAGCAGGAAGCGTTCGCCGAGTACTCGCGCCTCCTCCGGGATGGCGTTTTCCACCTGCAGGCCGCCGGCCTGGATACGCGCCGCCTGGCCCTGCAACAACTCCTCGACCAGCTCGCGCGGGCTCAGCGCCAGCCGTTCCTCCAACCCCTGGCGCTGTTCGACCAGGGCCAGGTTGAGCAGGCGCTCGATCAGTTGCTGCAGGCGCGCGCCTTCGCTGGCGATATTGGCCACGAAACGCTGGCGCTGCTCGACCGGCATCTCGCCTTCGAGCAGTTCGGCGGCGCCACGGATGGCCGCCAGCGGGCTCTTCAGTTCGTGGGTCAAGGTGTGCACGTACTGCTCGACATAGTTCTTGCCCTCCAGCTCGGTGCGCATCTTCTGCACCGCTTCGGCCAGCTGGGTCAGCTCGCCGCCGCGCAGGGCCGGCAGTTCGGCGCGCTGGCCCTGGCTGACCGCCTGGGCATAGCGGGTCAGCTTGCGCAGCGAGCCGCTGAGCCACCAGGACAGCACCCCGCCGATCAGCAGGCCGAGGCCGATCAGACCGGCGCCGAGCCAGGTCAGGCGGGTCTGCGAGCGATCGATATAGGGCTGCAGGCTGCGATTGGGCTTGGCCACCGAGACCACGCCGATGATCTGCTCGCCATCCTTGATCGGCGCCGCCACGTACATCACCGAGCTGTCCTCGTCCTGCGGGTCTTCGCGGGTCGAACGGGCGCCGTACTCGCCGCGCAGGGTGCGGTAGACATCGTTCCAGCGCGAGTAGTCCTGGCCCAGGGCCACGCCGCTGGAGTCGAGCAGGACGATGCCCCTGGCGTCGGTGACATAGATGCGGTGGTTGACCGCGCTCTTCTCCACGCCCCAGATCTGCGCCTGCGGCTGGCGCTTGCCATAGGCCTTGAGCAGCTCGGGCAGGCGGCTCTGGGCCAGCTGGCCGTTCTTAACCTCGTCGCGGAGGATTTCCGCCAGCAGGTTGGCGGTGTCGACCAGGGTTTCCTCGGTGCTCTGCCGTACCCCGGGGCGGATCTCGTCCATCACCGTGCTCAGCACGAACCAGCCGGCCAGGCCGACGAACAGGAAGTAGACCAGGAAGATCCGAACGCCGAGCGGCATTACACCAGCCTCAGGCTGTAGCCCAGGCCGCGATGGGTCTGGATGGCCTCGGATTGCGGCGCCACCTGGCGCAGCTTGGCGCGCAGGCTCTTGATGTGGCTGTCGATGTTGCGCTCGTAGCCGGCATCCACCGCCACGCCCACGGCGTCCAGCAGTTGCTCGCGGGAGAACACCCGCTCCGGCTGGCCGAGCAGGGTCTGCAGCAGGCGGAACTCGTGGCGGGTCAGGCCCAGCGCCTGGCCGTGGTAGTGGATCTGCGCCCGCGACTCATCCAGCTGGAACGGCCCGCCGGCAACCTCAGCCACGGCGACCATACGTGGCGCCATGCGCTTGAGGATGGCCTTGACCCGGGCTGCCACCTCGCGCGGGCTGAACGGCTTGACCACATAGTCGTCGGCACCGATTTCCAGGCCGACCACGCGGTCGATCTCGGCATCGCGGGCGGTAAGGAAGATCACCGGCACCTCGGAAAAGCGCCGCAGCCGCTTGCAGGCCTCAAAGCCGCTGATATCCGGCAGGCCGACGTCGAGGATCAGCAGATCCGCCGGGCTCTTGGCCTGCAGGGCCAGGGCCGGCTCGGCCTGCTGCAGCCAGGTGGTGGTGAAACCTTCGGCCTGCAGGGCGTAGACCAGGGTATCGGCGATCGCGGCTTCGTCTTCGACTATCAGGATGTGCGACATGGCGTCCGTGCGGGCAAGGGCTGATGGCGGCACGGTGCCGCAGCGCCGCGCGGGCGTCAATCCGCCCGGCCTGTCAGCCCGGGGGATCAGTCGAACAGCGACGCCTGGCCGGCCGGAATGCCCGACCACATTTCCTCGATGTTCTTGAAACCCCAGTCCTCGGCGGACTCGCGCCCGATTATCTTGTCGCGCCCGGCCAGCTTGGCCAGGTCGATGATTTCCTGGGGAATCGGCACTTTCGAGCGGGCGGAGAAGAACACCTTGACCCGCGGCGTCAGCAGCGACTTTTCGTGCTGCTCCATGACCACGCCGAGACGGCCGCTTTCCAGGCGCACCAGGGCGCCGACCGGGTAGATGCCGACCGATTTGACGAAGGCCTGGAACACCTTGTCGTCGAAATGGCCCTTCCACTCGGCCATCTTGCGGATCGACTCGGCCGGGTCCCAGCCTTTCTTGTACGGGCGATCCGAGGTGATCGCGTCGTACACGTCGCATACCGCGCCCATGCGCGCGAACAGACTGATCTGCTCGCCGGCCAGGCGGTGCGGGTAGCCGGTGCCGTCGTATTTCTCGTGGTGGTGCAGGCACACGTCGAGCACCAGCGCGCTGACGTGGCGGCTGTCGCGCAGCATGCGGCTGCCGGCTTCCGGATGGCTGCGCATGGTGCCGAACTCGGCGTCGGTGAGCTTGCCCGGCTTGTTCAGAATGACGTCAGGGATCGCCATCTTGCCGATGTCGTGCAGCAGCCCGGCCATGCCGGCCTCGCGCACCTGCTCCTCGTGCATGCCGAGCTGGCGGGCCAGGGCGATCATCAGCGCGCAGACCGCCACCGAGTGCATGTAGGTGTATTCGTCGGAAGTCTTCAGACGGGCCAGGCTAATCAGCGCGTTGGGGTGGCGCAGCACCGAGTCGGTGATCGACTCGACCAGCTCGGCCGCATGCTCCAGCGAAACCGCATGGCCCATGCGCGCATCGCTAAACATCTCGACCACTGCAGCCTTGGAGCGCGCGCACAGCTTGAGCGCCCGCGACACTTCCTGCTCCAGGCTGACCCGCGCCGGCTCGGTCTTGCTCTCGGCCTGCAGCAGGCGCGCCTCGGTCTCTACCGCCACTTCCTCGACCGTCTTGCTCTGCTGGCCGGGCGCCACGTCAAGGCCCTTGCCGACATCGATCCACACCTCGCTGACCTCGCTGGCGTGGATGCGCAGCAGGTCACGCTCGCTGTCGAGCAGGAAGCGCCCTTTCCAGAAGGGGTGGTCCATCCATGAGCCACAGAATTCGTGGATATACATACCGAGGCACAGCTCGGAGACTGCAATACGCTTCAACACGATGGAAGCCAACCGCTCAGGAGTTGTGGTTTACCTGCTTGCATCATATGCGAAGGATCGCGCCGAAGGCACATTGACATCAGCGCTCACTGCAGCTTCCCCCCCGACCAGGCGAAATCGCCAGACGGGCGGTTATCATGGTGCCTTTCCCACGGCGACAAGGACTTGCCATGCGTCGACTGCTGACCGCCGGCAGCATCATCCTGCTGCTCCTGCTCAATACCCTGACCCTGATCGGCCCGCTGCTGCTGGTCGCCCTGCTCAAGCTGGTGCTGCCGGGCAAGCGCCTGCGCAACCTGTGCTCGCGCGGGGTGATGTGGGTGGCCGAGACCTGGGCCGAGATCGATAAGCTGATCTTCGCCCTGCTCACCCCCACCGTGTGGGATATCCGTGGCGGTGCCGGGCTGCGCAACGACCGCTCCTATCTGGTGGTGAGCAACCACCAGTCCTGGGTCGACATCCCGGCGCTGGTGCAGGCGTTCAACCGCAAGACGCCCTACTTCAAGTTTTTCCTCAAGCGCGAACTGATCTGGGTGCCGTTCCTCGGGCTGGCCTTCTGGGCCCTCGACTACCCCTTCATGAAGCGCTACTCCAAGGCCTTTCTGGCCAAGCACCCGCACATGGCCGGCAAGGATCTGGAGATCACCAGGGCCGCCTGCGAACGTTTCAAGGATCTGCCGGTGACCGTGGTCAACTACCTCGAAGGTACCCGCTGCACCCCGGCCAAGCAGGCCCGGCAGGGCTCGCCCTACCAGCACCTGCTCAAGCCCAAGGCCGGCGGCGTGGCCTTCACCCTGGCCGCACTGGGCCCGCAGCTGGATGCCCTGCTGGATGTCACCGTGGTCTATCCGGGCAACCACCCACCGGGCTTCTGGGCACTGATCAGCGGTCAGGTGAGCAAGGTCATCATCGATATTCAGACCCGCGACCTCGACCCGAGCCTGTGGGCCGGCGACTACGAGCGCGACGGCGAATTCCGCCAACTGGTGCAGGGCTGGGTCAGCGAGCTGTGGGCGGCCAAGGACGCGCGTATCGCCGTGTTGAAGCAGCAGTTCTAGGCGGCACTACTGCGGCAGCTCGCGGCGGATCATCCAGTGCCCTTCCGGCGGCATCAGCCGGCTGATATCAAAGCGCTGCAGGCTGCGCTGATCAAGCATCTCGATCAGCGGGCTGACCAGCGCGGGATGCGATTTATTCTCCAGGGCACGCACCGCCAGATCGATGGCGATGCGCGCCTGCAGCACCGGTGAGTCGGTAGGGGCGGCCAGGATAAAGCCATCGCGGATCTGCTCGATGATGCGCTCGGTGGCGTAGGTCGCCAGCACCTGGGAACGGTACTGACTGCCGGACGTCTGTACCAGCTGTGCGGCAAAACCGGCAGCCTCGGCATTGCCTAGCAGATAATCGACCTCGCCATGCTCACTCAGCAGGCGGCGCACCAGCTGCGCCTGGCTGGCGCGGTCCACCGGTGCATAGCCGCCATGCTGGAGCGTCACCGGGCGGTCCTGCAGGGCCTGCTGCAACCCCCTTTCCAGGTCCACCACCCAGCCAGCCCCCTGCGGCCCCGGCAGCCAGCCGATGCTAAACGGGCCGGCCTCGCGGCTGCCTTCGATATAGGCCAGAACTTCCCGCGCCATATCGGCGAAGTTCACTTGCGAGCGGGCACTGAGGCCCGGGCAGTCCAGGCGATTGACCAGGTCGATGACCGGCTTGCCCTCGGCATGCAGCTCGGCGATCTGCGGGCACAGGTCACGGGTGTTGATCGAGGCGATCACATAGGCATCCGCGTCCTGGCTGCGGCAGGCCTGCAGCTGGGCGATCTGCGTCTGCGGGTTCTCGTAGCCGCCGGCCTCGTAGATGCCCAGGCGCACGCCCTGGCGCGCGGCCTCGCCATCCAGGCCCCAGGCCACGCCCCACCAGTAGCGATCCTTGCCGTGCGGCAGCAGCGCGCAGATGCGCCAGGGTTGCGCGGCGCGGGCCAGCGGCTGGTACTGCAGCAACCGCCCGTCGGCCTGTACCTGCACCGGGTACCAGTCCGCGGTGGCGCTCAGACTGGTCAGCCAGAGGCAGAACAACAAGCCCTTGAGCGCATGCATCGATAACAGCCTTAGTGGGAAGCGCAGAGTGATCTGCCCTGCAGCTTAGGCGTTGACGGCGGATATTCCCACAAGGGAGGACGGCCACGCCTGATACAATCCGCGGCATTCCTATTTGCAGGTCACCGCCGTGAACAGCGCCTTCTCTTCCTTGCCCCTTTCCACCGCCATGCTGGCCAACCTCGACGCGCTCGGTTATGCCGAGATGACGCCGATCCAGGCGCAGAGCCTGCCGGTGATCCTCAAGGGCCTGGACCTGATCGCCCAGGCCAAGACCGGCAGCGGCAAGACCGCGGCCTTCGGCATCGGCCTGCTGGCGCCGCTCAACCCGCGCTTCTTTGGCTGCCAGGCGCTGGTGCTGTGCCCGACCCGCGAGCTGGCCGACCAGGTGGCCAAGGAGCTGCGCCGTCTGGCCCGCGCCGCCGACAACATCAAGATCCTCACGCTCTGCGGCGGCGTGCCGTTCGGCCCGCAGATCGGCTCGCTGGAACATGGCGCCCACGTGATCGTCGGCACCCCGGGGCGCATCCAGGAACACCTGAAGAAGGGCACCCTCAAGCTCGACGGCCTCAACTGCCTGGTGCTCGACGAAGCCGACCGCATGCTCGACATGGGCTTCTACGACAGCATCGCCGAGATCATCAACCAGACCCCGGCCAAGCGGCAGACCCTGCTGTTCTCCGCCACCTACCCGACCGGTATCAAGCAGCTCAGCTCGACCTTTATGCGCGACCCGCAGCAGGTCAAGGTCGAGGCCCTGCACGACGATGCGCAGATCGAACAGCGCTTCTACGAGATCGCCCCCGAGCAGCGTATGGATGCCGTGCTCAAGCTGCTCCACAGCTACCGCCCGGAATCCTGCGTGGCCTTCTGCTTCACCAAACAACAGTGCCAGGAGCTGGTCGAGCACCTGGAAGCCAACGGCGTTTCCGCCATGGCGCTCAACGGTGACCTGGAACAGCGCGACCGCGACCAGGTGCTGGCAATGTTTGCCAACCGCAGCCTGTCGGTACTGGTGGCCACCGACGTGGCCGCCCGTGGCCTGGATATCGACGCCCTGGACATGGTGATCAACGTCGAGCTGGCGCGCGATTCGGAAATCCATATCCACCGCGTTGGGCGTACCGGCCGCGCCGGCGCCAAGGGCATGGCCATGAGCCTGGTCGCCCCGCCCGAGGCGCACCGCGCCCAGGCCATCGAGAACCTGCAGAAGAGCCCGCTGAACTGGCACCCGCTGAGCAGCCTCAAGGCCAAGAGCAGCGAACCGCTGCACCCGCCCATGGTGACCCTGTGCATCGGCGCCGGGCGCAAGGAGAAGCTGCGCCCCGGCGATATCCTCGGCGCCCTGACCGGCGACGCCGGCCTGCCCGGCGCGAAGATCGGCAAGATCGCCCTGTTCGATTACCAGGCCTTCGTCGCGGTCGAGCGCGACGTGGCCAAACAGGCGCTCAAGCGCCTCAACGAAGGCAAGATCAAGGGCCGCGCGCTCAAGGTCCGCATGCTCTAGCCCTACTTGGGGCAGCCAATCGCCATGGAGGTGGTCGTGCGCAATATCCTCGTCGTCGAAGACAGCCCGCTGGTGCTGAAAATCCTCGAACACATGTTCCGCCAGGAACCCTTGCTGCAACCGCTGTTCTGCGCCTCCCTGGGCGAGGCGCAAGTGCTGCTGGAGACTTCCGCCGAGCTGTTCTCCGCCGCCATCGTCGACCTCAACCTGCCGGATGCACCGGATGGCGAGATCGTCGACCTGGTGCTGCAGTACCAGCTGCCCTGCATCGTGCTGTCCGGCTCGTACAACGAGCAGCGCCGCGACGAGATGCTGCTCAAGGGCGTGGTCGACTACGTACTCAAGGAGAGCCAGTACTCCTACGAGTTCGCCTTCCGTCTGCTGCACCGCCTGGGCAGCAACAGCCGGGTGAAAATCCTGATCGCCGAGGATTCCGACGCCACCCGCCACTTCATCCGCCGCATCCTCCGCTCGCACCAGTACCAGATCCTCGAGGCCAAGGACGGCGACGAAGCCCTGCGCCTGCTCCACGAGCAGCCGGATATCGACCTGCTGCTGGTCGACCACAGCATGCCGGGCATCAGCGGCTTCGACCTGGTCAAACTGCTGCGGCAGAAGATGAAACGCCACGAGCTGATCATCATCGGCCTGTCCGCCGATGCCAAAGGCTCGCTCAGCGCCAAGTTCATCAAGCAGGGCGCCGATGACTTCCTGCGCAAGCCGTTCTGCCCGGAAGAGCTCAACTGCCGGGTGCTGTCGACCCTGGAGCGCCGCGACATGCTGCAGGCACTGAAGCAGGCGGCGCTGTTCGACTCACTGACCGGCCTGCACAACCGCCGGGCCTTCTATGAGCAAGGCATACAACTCCTGCAGCTGGCCCTGCGCAGCAACCAGCCGCTCAGCGTGGCCATGCTCGACCTCGACCTGTTCAAGTCGATCAACGACACCTACGGCCATGCCAGTGGCGACGCCGCCCTGGTCGGCTTCGCCGCGAGCCTGCGCAAAGCCTTTCCCGAGTCCCTGGTCGGGCGTCTGGGCGGCGAGGAGTTCGCCCTGATCAGCGACCAGGACGGCCCCAGCCTGGCGGCCAGGCTCGACCGGTTGCGCCAGGCCTGCGCGCAGATCCGCTACGCCCCGGGGGCGCCGCCGCTGTCGTTCAGCGCCGGGGTCTACCATGGCAACCCGGACAACCTGGAAAACCTGCTGCACCAGGCCGACGCCCACCTGTACCAGGCCAAACGCAGCGGGCGCGGGCGTACTGTCAGCGCCTCCACAGAGCATACCGAGTGAAGATCGGCGATCTGATTGTCACCCGCGCCAGGACCAAGGGCTAGCGGCTAGCCGCTCACGCCAGCAAAGCCTTCGCCAGGCGGCTGCCCTCCAGCCAGCAGCCTGGCGTACGGACAAAAAACGCAGCGCACGGACAGATCACGCGGGGATTGCCCCGCACCGCCGTTTTGTCATATTCGCGTTCGCAACGCGGCAGATAGTGGCCCCCGCCAACCAACTCCAAGGGGCTACACCGTGCTGCACCGCGCTCTCTATTCGCTCTCTGTTCTCAGCCTGTCCATCGCCTGCGCCCAAGCGGCCGAAACCTACGACCTGGATACGCCAAGGCTGGCCGGCATCGACAACTTCCGCGACCTCGCCGGCATCACCAGTGCCTACACCACCGCCAATGACGGCGTCATGCGTGCCGGGGTGTTCTACCGCTCCAACGCGCTGACCCCGACCACCTCCGACCTGACCACCCTCAACGGCCTGGGCATCAGCAACGTCTACGACCTGCGCACACCCAGCGAAGCAGCCGGCACCCCTGACACCCTGCCCAGCGGAGCCAGCTACCAGCTGATCGACATCATCGGCAGCACCACCTCGGGGTCGAACATCACCACCTCCGCGCTAAACATCACCAGCGCCGCCCAGGCCATCGCCATGATGGAAGACACCAACCGCGCCTTCGTCAGCGACGCCGGCATGCGTGGCCAGTTCGCCCTGCTGTTCAACGAGCTCGCGGCGGCCGACGGCGCAGCCCTGTTCCACTGCACCGCTGGCAAGGACCGCACCGGCTGGACGGCGGCGGTACTGCAGAGCATCGCCGGGGTGGACGATGCCACCATCATGCAGAACTACCTGGCCAGCAACGACTACACCGCCACTCGCATCGCCGCGACCCTGGCGATGCTGCCGGCCAACTATGCGACCATCTACGCCCCCCTGCTCGGCGTGCAGGCCAGCTACCTGCAGGCCGGCCTGGACGAAGTGCTGGCGCAGTACGGCAGCATGGACAACTACCTCAAGGAAGGCCTGGGCCTGAGCCAGGAAACCCTCTACGTGCTACGCGGCAAGATGGTCTATTACAGCAGCCTGCCGGATACCGCCGGCCTGCTGGGCAACGCCGCCGCCGGCGCACAACTGCTGACCCGACTGCAAAACAGCAGCCTCGCGGGCGACTACAGCGCCTACAACTACTACCTGCAGTCGGCAGTCGATGCCGGCAGCCTCGGCGGCGTGGAGTCCACCATCGGTGGCCAGGTGCATGCCGATACCGCCAGCTACCTGCTGCGCCAGGATGCCCTGATCGACAAGGCCGCCGCCCCCTATGGCAGCGGCATCGAACTCAAGGCCGGCCAACGCCGCCTGTGGATGACGGCGCTGGCCGGCTACCAGGGCAACGATGCCTCCGCCGAGGCGGCCAGCAGCAACGAACACACCCAGGGCAGCCTGCTCGGCCTGACCCAGCGTTTCTCCGAGCAGCTCAGCGGCCACGCCGGCTTCGGTTACAGCCGCGGCAATGTTGGCGGCGCCAGCGGCGAGGTCGATACCGACCTGGTCTTCCTCGCGCTCGGTACGCGCTTTGCCCCCGGCGGGCTGGAGCGGGGTCTGTTCGTCGATGCCAACCTCAGTGGCGGCTGGCTCGACTACGCCAGCCGCCGCGAACTCGGCGGTGGCCTGGGCAAGGCCCGCGGCGACAGCGACGGCACCCTGATCGGTGCAGGCCTGGCGCTGGGCTACCGCGTGCCGGTGAACAGCGTGACCCTGGAACCGAGCCTGGGCCTGCGCGTCAGCCACCTGAACCTCGACGGCTTCGAGGAGCACGGCAACGACCTGGCCCTGACCGTCGACGACATCCAGCAGACCCGCAGCAGTGCCCTGGCCAACCTCAAGGCCACCTTTGCTCCGCAGAGCCTGAGCGGCGGCTGGCAACTGGTGCCGGGGCTGGAGGTGGGTTACGAGCATGCACTGGGCGACCACGAGGTCGAAAGCGAAGGCCAGCTGCTGGGCCTGGACATTGCCCAGCGCGCGGCCTTCGACAGCCGCTATCAGCTCAGCGGCGCCTTCAGCCTCACCGCCAACCTGGGTGACCTGAGCCTCGCCGCGCAGGCGGGCGTCAGTGCTGGCGACGGCAGCCACGGTGCCAGCGGCGGCCTCAAGGCCAGCTATCAGTTCTGACTCCAGGCCTCGACTTCAGCCGCTCTGCCCCCGCAGAGCGGCTGAACCCGCCGCGCCACCTGGCAGCGGATCAGCGCGCCCTGCGCAGCTCCGCCGGGCTTATCCCGAAGGCATTCTGGAAGTACTGGCAGAAGCGCCCGACATTGCTGAAGCCCAGGGCCAGGGACACCTCGCTGACCGACTGCGACTCACCCTGCAGCAGGACCTGATAGGCGCGCTGCAGCCTGACCTCACGCTGATAGGCGCCAATTGAGGTACCAGCGAAGCGCCGGAAGCCCTCCTGCAAGGCACGCAGGCTGACGTTGCACAACTCAGCCAGTTCGCTGCCGCTGACCAGCGCAGCGGGATGCTCCTGCAGATACTCCATCGCCAGCTTCACATGCCGTGGCGCAATCAGCGGCCCCGGACGCTGCAGCGCCTCGCTGTAGTTGTGCGGCCAGGCCTCCAGCACCGCATCCACCAGCATCTCCTGCAGACGGGCCGGCATCAGCGAACCGCCCTGCAGCAACGCATCGAAGCCGCCACTGGTCGCCATGCCAACCACCGCCTTGATGCCCTGGCAGGCCCGGGCACTCAGGTCCACCACCGGCTGGAAGCGCACCTTGTGCAGAATCGGCCGCTCCAGCAGGTGTGCCAGGCGCCGGGCGAAGATCGAGCGCCTGACCGAAAGCCCGTACTGCGCATGACCGTCGATGAAAGCCACCGAGCGCACCCCAGCCTTCTCGATGGCCAGGCCGACCTGGGGCACGCCCAGGGTCTCGCCGGAGTGGTTGAAGACCACCTTGCCCGCAGTAGGGAAGATGAAGCTGATTTCATCGTCCACGTCAGGCAACGCGGTGAGCAGATCACCGCGAAAGCTCAGCTGGCGAAAGCTGACGCCCTCGTAGCGACCATACACACCGGCGATGGCGATCGTGTTTTGCGGGCGCGGCAGCCCCGAATAGAGACTGCCGAACATACGCGTGAAGAGTGCGCCAAACTCGTCGGCGCTGAGGTTATCCGAGCGGATCAGAAACGGCTTGCGGGCATTAGCGGTGTCGATAGTCATGGGGCTATTCTGCAGAGCGAGGGCTCTACCCGGCGTCGAACGGGGCAGAGAGCGCGCGCAATCTAGCAACGAATAGTTACAGCCCCATGATGGGGCGCCACCGAACTCGCCAGAAGCCAGCGACGACAGCACTAGTCATCACTTTGCAAGCCGTGCCGCTGGTAGATGCGCGCGTAGCTGCCGTCTGCGCGCATGGCTGCGATTGCCCGGTTGAAGTCCTGCACGATCTGCTGGTGCAGCGGGTGGCTGCGGCGCACCAGGATATGCAGGCCGTTCTCGCTGAGCGGCTTGGGCAGGAACTCCAGCCCACCCTTCACCTCGCTCAGTTCGTGATTGAGGTAATGCTGCGCCACCAGCTCGTCCTCCACCGCCAGCTGCACCCGCCCGGCCGCCAGCATGCGCGCACCCATGGCGAACTCCAGCACCGGCACCTTGCTCAGGCTGCTGTCCTGGTCGAATTCGCTGGAGTAGCTGTAACCGCGCACCACGGCGATGCTGTACGGGCGCAGATCGGCCAGGCTGTCGAAACGGATATGCGTGCGCTGGTGCTGCAGGAAGCGGAGGCGGTTGATCAGGTACGGCTCGGAGAACAGGCCGAAGCGGGTGCGCTCGTCGCTGTACCAGGCCGCCACGAGCAGGTCGTAATCGCCCTGCTGCAGGCCATACATTACCCGCGCCCAGGGCGCCTCGGCGTATTCGGTGGTGTAGCCGGCGCGCTGCAATGCGGTGCTCACCAGATCGACGGCCAGGCCATTGTTGGGCAAGCGCTGGTCGGTGAAGGGCGGCCACGAGTCGCCGCTCAGGCGCAGGTGTTCGGCGCTCGCCGGCATGCCGAACAGCACGACAAGCAACAGGGCGATAGCGCGAATCCCATTCATACCGACTTCCACTGCAGGGGATGGGTCAAGATTAGCCAGCTTGACCGGCTTTCTCTGCGCCGTCCGGCACCTGCTCGCGCAGCCCATCACAATCCCGCAGGCCAGAGCCTCGGGCCTGTGCAACAACGCGCATTTGCCATCCCTCTGCCACGGCAACGGCACACACGCTACCCTGTAGCCAACTGGCCACGCTGATCGAAAGGTCAATAAAATGGTGCCTTGCCGGCACCAGTCGCCGTCTTCTGCGGCACAGTCATTCCTTTTTCCTGCCAGGCGGGTAGCCGTTCGCCCATGCCCTCATCGTTCAAGCACACCCTGCGCCGCCTCTGGGCGCGCGAGAAGTTCACCTACGGCATCCGCGTGTTCATCGCCCTGGCCGGCTCGATGGCGCTGTGCTGGTATCTGGACCGCATCGCCTTCGTCATCCCACTGTTCCTCGGCTGCATCGCCAGCGCCCTGGCCGAGAGTGACGACCACTGGCGCGGCCGCCTGCAGGCGCTACTGGTGACCCTGGCCTGTTTCGCCGCCACCGCCAGCGCGGTGCAGCTGCTGTTTCCCACGCCCTGGCTGTTCGGCATCGGCCTGGCGGCGGCGGCATTCGCCATGACCCTGCTCGGCGGCATCGGCGAGCGCTATGCGGCCGTAGCCCAGGCCACACTGATCCTGGCGATCTACACGGCGATCGGCCTGGAACACCGTGGCGGCAGCCTCGGCAGCTTCTGGCAGGAGCCACTGCTGCTGATCTCCGGTGCCGCCTGGTACGGCCTGCTGGGGGTGATCTGGAGCGCGCTGTTCAGCCAGCAGCCGGTGCAGCAGGCGCTGGCGCGGGTGTTCGTCGAACTGGGCGCCTACCTGCGCCTCAAGGCCTCGCTGTTCGAGCCGCTGCGCCAGCTCGACGTGGAGGGCAAGCGCCTGCTGCTGGCCCAGCAGAACGGCCGCGTGGTCAGCGCACTGAACCTGGCCAAGGACATCATCCTCAACCGCATGAGCCGCAAGCGCAGCGGGCAGAAGACCAACCGCTACCTCAAGCTGTACTTCATCGCCCAGGACATCCACGAGCGCGCCAGCTCCTCGCACCACCCCTACAACTCGCTGGCCGAGGCCTTCTTCCACAGCGACGTGATGTTCCGCTGCGGCCGCCTGCTCAGCCAGCAGGGCAAGGCCTGCCAGGCGCTGGGCCGGGCCATCCGCATGCGCCAGCCGTTCGACTACAACGACAACAGCCAGGCCATGGCCGACCTCGACGCCTCCATGGCCTACCTGCGCGAGCAGAACAACCCGGCCTGGCGCCGCTTGCTGCGTTCGCTGGCCGCCCTGGCCGGCAACCTGGCGACCCTGGAACGCAAGCTGGCCAGCGCCAGCAACCCGGACGCCCTGGCCGACGAACAGGACAGCGCCCTGCTCGACCGCTCACCGCAGAGTTTCAAGGACGCCTTCGAGCGCCTGCGCCAGCATTTCTCGCCGACCTCACTGGTGTTCCGCCACGCCGTGCGCCTGTCCATCGCCCTGGCCGCCGGCTACTGCCTGCTGCACTGGGTGCACCCGCAGCAGGGCTACTGGATTCTGCTCACCACCCTGTTTGTCTGCCGCCCCAGCTACGGCGCCACCCGCCTGCGCCTGGTGCAGCGGGTCGGCGGCACGGTGCTCGGCCTGGTGCTGGGTTGGGCGCTGATCAGCCTGTTCCCCGACCCGCTGCTGCAGTCGCTGTTCGCCGTGGTCGCCGGAGTAACCTTCTTCATCAACCGGGTCGACCGCTACACCCTGGCCACCACCGCCATGACCCTGGTGGTGATGCTCTGCTTCAACCAGATCAGCGATGCCTACACCCTGTTCTGGCCGCGCCTGGTGGATACCGCGTTCGGTACGGTAATCGCCGGCCTGGCGGTGTTCTTCATCCTGCCTGATTGGCAGGGGCGCAAGCTCAACCAGGTGCTGGCCAACACCTTGAGCTGCAACAGCCGCTACCTGCTACAGATCATGCAGCAGTACGAATCCGGCGCGCGTGACGACCTGAGCTACCGCCTGGCCCGGCGCAACGCGCACAACGCCGACGCGGCGCTGTCGACCACCCTGTCCAACATGCTGATGGAGCCCGGCCACTTCCGTAAGGACGCCGAGACCGGCTTCCGCTTCCTGGTGCTGTCGCACACCCTGCTCAGCTACCTGTCCGGCCTCGGCGCGCACCGCGAGAGCCTGGCCGACGACGCCAGCGACGCCCTGCACGAACGCGCCGTGGCGCACATCAGCCAGAGCCTCGAGAGCATCGCCACCAGCCTGCGCGAGCAGCAGCCGGTGACCGTGCACGACGATGCCGACCAGCGCCTGGCCGAGGAACTGGAACAGCTGCCGGACGAGATGGACGAGGGCCATCGCCTGGTGCAGGTGCAGCTCGGCCTGATCTGCCGCCAGCTCGCCCCGCTGCGCACCCTGGTCGCACACCTGCAGAAGCAGCCGGAAGCGGCCAAGGCAGCCTGACCTCGCAGGCCCTGCAACAGCGATGTAGCCCGGACTTCAGTCCGGGACTGGCGCCCCCCGGACTAAAGTCCGGGCTACCGGCCGCACGACCTCGCCCGACGACCGCACGCAGGCTCGTCGGCGCTTTCCGCTAGAATGCGCGCCTTCTGCGATCAAGCGAGGTTCTGCCCGTGTCCTTCTTCCCGGTCATCATCATTGGCGCCGGTGCCGCCGGCCTGATGTGTGCGGCGCAAGCCGGCGCGCGCGGGCGCCAGGTGCTGCTGCTCGACCACGCCAACAAGGCCGGCAAGAAGATCCTCATGTCCGGCGGCGGGCGCTGCAACTTCACCAATATGTACAGCGAGCCGGGTAACTTCCTCTCCGGCAACCCGCACTTCTGCAAGTCGGCCCTGGCGCGCTACACCCAGTGGGACTTCATCGGCCTGGTCGCCACCCACGGCGTGCCCTACCACGAGAAGAAGCTCGGCCAGCTGTTCTGCGACAACAAGTCCAGCGACATCCTCGAAATGCTGCTGACCGAGTGCAACCAGGCCGGCGTCGACCTGCGCCTGGACACCCGCATCGAGCAGATCGACAAACTGGATGCCGGCTACCGCCTGCTCACCAGCGCCGGCAGCTTCGACTGCGAGTCGCTGGTGATCGCCACCGGCGGCTTGTCCATCCCGACTCTCGGCGCCACCGGCTTCGGCTACCAGGTAGCGCGCCAGTTCGGCCACGAACTGCTGCCGACCCGCGCTGGCCTGGTGCCATTCACCATCACCGAACCGCAGCTCAAAGAGCTGTGCGGCGAGCTGTCCGGCACCTCGGTGGAGGACTGCGTGGTGAGCTGCAACGGGCAGAGTTTCAAGGAAAATATCCTGTTCACTCATCGGGGGTTGAGCGGCCCGGCGATCCTGCAGATTTCCTCCTACTGGCAGCCCGGCGACAGCGTGCAGATCAACCTGTTGCCGCACCTCGACCTGCCCGAGTGGCTGGCCGAACAGCAGCGCGAACGGCCCAACAGCGAGCTGAAGACCGTGCTCGGCGAGCTGTTCACCAAGAAGATGGCCAACCTGCTGGCTGAGCAGTGGTTCGTCTCCAAGCCGCTCAAGCAGTACACCCCGGGCGAGCTGAATGCGGTGGCCGAGCGCCTGGCCGCGTGGACGCTGATCCCGGCCGGCACCGAGGGCTATCGCACCGCCGAAGTCACCCTCGGCGGCGTCGACACCCGCGAAGTGTCGTCGAAGACCATGGAGTCGCTGAAATCGCCGGGCCTGTACTTCATCGGCGAAGTGCTGGATGTCACCGGCCACCTGGGCGGTTTCAACTTCCAGTGGGCCTGGGCCTCGGCCAGCGCCGCCGCGCAGTTCGTGTAGCTCAGCGGCACATGTAGGTTGGGTTGAGGCGCGCAGCGCCGAAGCCCAACGGGCGGAGTTCGGCCCAAGGTCGTGACGGCCTGCGATGTCGCTCGTTGGGCTTCGCTGCGCTCAACCGCAACCTACGGTTTCAAGCAGGCTGGCGCAGCAACTCGATAAAACGCGCCATCAGCCCGTGCATATCGCCCGGCCAGCGCGCCGACACATAGTTGCCATCGCACACCACCCAGGCCGGGCGCAGGTCGTCCGGCGTGTCGCGGTGCAGGCCGCTGGTCTTGCGCCAGAAGTCCTCGGCACCTTTAGGCACATCGAGAAAATCCTCCGTGCTGGCCAGGGCACGACTGACTTCGGCCTGCACGCTCATATGCCCGACTGGCTCGCCCGGCGCCTCCAGGTAGGTGCGGTAGTAGTCACGATCCCACCAGCGGGCGAAGAAGCGGGTCAGATCCCAGGCGGTCTTTTCCATCTTCCAGGTCAGCCCGGTGGTCTTGCGTCCGTACAGCACCGAGCGACCATCGGCGCCCTTGCTGCGCGCGGCCAGCACCACGCCATGGCAGACCGCCGCCACCGGCTTGCCACTGGCGAAGAACGTCGCAACGAAGGCCTGCAGGGTCGGGCTTTCCAGGTATTCGCGCATGCCACGGGCATGGTGCCCGCCGGGCAGCATCAGGCCGGCGAAGTCTTCCACGCGCAGGCGCTCATGGCGCAGCGGCTGGCGATAATCGGGATCGGCCAGCATCGCCGCGCAAGCCGCACGTGCATCACCACGGGCGCGCAGCAGCAGGCCGATCAGCCGCAAGCGGCGCAGCCCGGGCACCAGCCCCCAGGCATCCAGGCCCTCGCCGCTGAGCATCAGCGGGTCCGGCTCGGCCGGCTGGCCATCGGGGGTAGCGAAGCACACCCGGAAACCGGCCTGACGCAGCAACTGCCAGCTCAGCGCCGCCTCGCTGGGGTCGAAGTCGCGACGCGGCAGGGGGATGACGATGCAGGGAGCGGGCATGGCGGGTCTCGACGCTGTCAGGGAGAGCCGACCTTAGCAGCTCCGCCGGCAACCGCCATGGCCCTGCGTGCCAGCGCTCAAGGCCAGGGCTGCCAGTCCATCTGCTGGTAGAAGGTCGCCCCCAGGCGCTGGTACTCGCCGCTGGCCTTGATGGCCTGCAACGCGGCACTGATGCGCCGGTCGACCAGCGCCCCGCGCGGGTTGTCGGCCCGTAGCCAGCGCGCCGGATAATCATTGAAATGCACCGCCCGCAACTGCCCGCGCAGGCCCAGCCTGTCGACGGCCGGATCGACCACGTTGACGGCGAACACATAGCCCTGAATGCGCCCATGCACCAGTTTCTCCAGGCTGTTGGCCACGCTGTTGCCGGGCAGGGCAGGCAAGCCGAGAGCCTCGACATGGGCACGGTCGGTCTCGATCTTGTAGGGGTAGGCCAGTGCCTGCAGACCCTGCTGCGGGCCGACCCGTGTCTGCAGCTGATCCAGCCGCCAGCCGCGCCCCAGCAGCTCGTGCAGGCGCGCCTGCTGCGCTGAATCCAGCCCGCTGCCAGCCAGCCCCTGTTCGCTCAGGTGCCAGCGTGGATCGAGCAGCTCGGCGCGGGTCAGATGCAGCTGGCGGCGGGTGTACAGGGCGAAGCGCACATCGCCCAGCGCCTCGCGGCCGTAGTGCAGCCCCGGCGGGGCGACAGGCTGATCAAGAAAGGGAATCTGCAGCTCGGCCTCGCCCTGCTGCACCAGCAACAGCGAGCGGGCGAAGGGCACGATATGCAGCTCCAGACGCACGTCCAGCAACTCGCGATCCAGCGCATGGATGATATCCAGCAACGGCGCGGCGCCATCACCACGCACCAGTCCCGGCAAGTCGGCCACCGCCACCACCCAGGTTTCCTCGGCCTGCAGCGACGCACTCCCGCCCAGAAACAGCAGCAGGGCCAGGCACGGTGCGGGCACCGGATGCCGCTCAGCGCAAGGTCGCGGCAATGGCATGGATATCCGCCCGGTGACTGATCACCAGCTCCAGCTCGCCGTTGTCGCCAATGAAATTCAGCGGCGGCAGCAGCTTGTGATAAGCCGCCAGCTCGTACAGCGGCGGCAGGTCGGCCTCGGCATTGCGCTCCTTGATGGCGTGGAACAGCGCCAGGTTGACCAGATCGATCAGGCCCAGCTCGCGGCTTTCGCTCAGGCCCCAGTTGCCGGCGTTGCGGATCACCCCGATGTACTCGTCGTCCACCGCCCACTTCTTCAGCACGATCACCCCCAGCGACTTGCTGTACTCGCGGCACAGCTTGTAATACAGCTCGCCGGAAGGGATTTCGGCCTCCTCCTTGAACGCCGAGAGCACCGCCAGGGTGCCCACCTCACTAAGCAGGCTGGCCAGCAGCGCATGCTCCGGCGCCACATGGCCGAGCAGGCGGGCAAGCATGGCGCAGGTGCTGGCCTTGAGCGTCAGGCGCTCCCACACTTCCAGAAACAGGCGCTTGTGCGCCGGGCTGTGCAGGGTGAACAGGCTCTTGATGCTGTGCACCATGGTGATCCGGTCCACCTCGCGCATGCCGAGCAGGTTGATCACATCCTGCAGGGTCTTGGGCGGCAGCGGGTGGCGGTAGATGGCGCAGGAAGCATGCTTCATCAGCAGCGCCGACAACGCCGGGTCGCGCCCGACCAGGCGCACCAGCGCCGGCACCCGCACCTCGGCATCGGACAGCGCGCGGCGGATATCCAGGGTCAGCATCGGCAGGCTCGGCAACTGCTCCTCGCCATTCATCAGCTGCGACACCACCCGCCGGTAGATCGAATAATCGGATGACTCTATGCCCAACACACACCTCCATGCCCCCAGATGCAGTGTAGGTGGCGATGGGCCGTCAGTAGGCAAACGAACGGGGTGCGGTGGACAGGCCGCAGGTGAATCAGTAGTTTCGGCGGAAAGTCTCGGGGAGCCGGGCGATGGCTTGTCTGGCCACGTCGCGTTTGCCTGGCCCTATATGTCGCGCTAACCGCAACACAGTGCGGGCTTAACAAGGACGCAGGTGCTAACAAGGAACATTATCCGATATTCGCTCGGATATTATGTGCGGCAGTGATACCGCCTAATAATAGTTATGCATAGAAGCAAGGAGGCATCATGCTGAAGTGGAAAATATTTTTCTGGCTTTCATCGTTCTGTTTATCGGTGGCCGCCATTTCAATAATGCTCACTCCCATGGATATCGGAGCATTAGACTTAATTTCTCTTCTGGCTCAGATTTTTGCTCAATTCTTTATATACGGGTACGCTTATCAAAAGGAAATTGGCACAAAAACCATCTCAGCAGTGGTCTTCTGCTTAAACCTTTTCCTTTGTTTATATGTAATCACCATCTCGACCATAGAGCTTATTGCAGAAGCAAGCCTTGTGAGTTTTGCCATACTTGCCCCGGGCATCGGATTAAGCTTAATAGTGTTAATCCCTCTTTATCTGTATACCTATAAATCAGAACACATATGGCAGCCAGTCGTATGACGACTGGTTAAACCGTTCGCTTCGCGCACCGGAACTGCCTAAAGCCCACCCCGTAACCAAACGTCAGGCGCCACAGGAACTTCCATGACTCTTCGTGCCAGCTGTCTGTGCCAAGGTATCGCGTTTGAAATCGATGGCACTGTCCGCGACATGCTGTTCTGCCACTGCTCCATGTGCAGAAAGGTGCATGGAACCGCTTTCAGGGCACGAGGCCGCGTGCGAACCGCCGACCTCCGATGGGTGCGGGGTGAAGAGCTGATGCGCTTCTATGAGTCGTCACCCGGCGAGCACAGGGGCTTCTGCTCGGTCTGTGGCTCCAACATCTTCACCAAGTTTGCTGCACGGCCGCAGGAGCTAGGCCTCGCGCTGGGAATCCTCGATGACGATCCTGGCAACCGCCCGACTTGCCACTTGTTTGTCGGCTCAAAGGCGCCGTGGTACGAAATCACTGACTCGTTGCCACAGTACGAGGCGTTTCCTCCTGGCTACACACCACCGGCGGCCAAAGCCGGTGACGCCTAACCCTTCCATCGGGCAGACGCCTCGCCGGCTTTCGGCCGGCGTCCATATCCAACGGTAAGCACCCGAATGGATTCCTTCGATTTGCCATCGTTCTCAAAGAAAACCCGCGAGATGCGGCGAATCTTCGACAGTATCCATGCCGCAAAGACCTGGGGGGATTGTGAGTCGCGCTCCGGACCCGGTTCGACGCGTGAGCGCGCCGCCCGCTTTCTTCCGGAACTCATCACCGCAGTGCGCGCGCTCGGCATTCGCACGCTACTCGATGCGCCGTGCGGTGATTTCAACTGGACCTCGCCCCTTGCAGATGCGGTGGAGCACTATATCGGCGTAGATATCGTGCCTGCGCTTATCCACGCCAACC
>JBOFCR010000027.1:0-29146 GCA_051646165.1 Pseudomonas sp.
ACGGTCTTGCCGCCGTCCTGGTAGTCGAACGACACCAGTTCGTTGACGCCGTCATAGTCCCAGCCGTCGTGCGGGGTGGTCTGGAAGTGCCACTTGATCGAACCGTCTTCCGGGTTCAGCGCCAGGCGCGAGGAGGAGAACAGGTTGTCGCCGGGGCGCAGGTGCGAATTCCATGGCGACGGGTTACCGGTGCCGAAGAACAGCGAGTCGGTGCTCGGGTCGTAGAAACCGCCCAACCACGGCGCCGCGCCGCCGGTCTTCCACAGGTCGCCTGGCCAGGTCTTGCCGGGCGCGCCGCCGGAAACACCGTTCTCGACGGCCTTGCCGTCCTTGTAGACATAGCCCATGTGGCCTTCCACGGTCGGGCGGGTCCACAGCAGCTCGCCGTTGCTGGGGTTGTAGGCCTCGATCTTGCCGACCACACCGAACTCGCCACCGGCCACCCCGGTGATCAGCTTGCCCTTGGCGATCAGCGGCGCCGCGGAGATGGAGTAACCGGCCTTGTAGTCGGCCACGGTCTTCTTCCACACCACCTTGCCGGTGTCCTTGTTCAGCGCCACCAGCTTGGCGTCGAGGGTGCCGAAGATCACCAGGTCGCCGTACAGCGCCACACCGCGGTTGATCACGTCACAGCACGGCATGATGCCGTCGGGCAGTCGCGCATCGTACTGCCAGAGTTTCTTGCCGGTGCGCGCATCGGCGGCAAACACCCGAGAGTAGGAAGCGGTGACGTAGATAACCCCGTCCTTGATCATCGGCTGCGCCTGCTGGCCGCGCTGCTTTTCGCCACCGAACGACAGCGCCCAGACCGGCCGCAACTCTTTGACGTTGTCGGCGTTGAGGGTGTCCAGGGTGCTGTAACGCTGGCCTTGCTGGTTGATACCGTTGACCACGACCTGGTCGATACGCTTGCCACTGTCGCTGATGTCCTGATCGGTCACGCCGGCCAGGGCTGGCAGGCCGGCCAGGGCCAGGGCAGTGAACAAGGTCGTACGGACGAAGGGTTGGGTGAGACCGTTGAGCTTCATTGCGGCTACCTCTGCGGGCTTGTTGTTGTGTCCGGGAAAATGTCCCGGTCTGCCGCGAATTCTTGGTTCGACCCGCCCGCCCAACAATTGACCGCAGTGCCGAATTAGCTAGTTCCTTGGTAGCAATACCCGCCCCGCCCGCTACAGCGATGCCTGCAAAAGCCCCCAACCTAAGTCGCACGCACCTGGGCACAAGGGCGCATGGCCGTGCGCGCAGTCGCCCCGTACAACAGCCGCTCCCGTCCACAAGGAGTGACGCCATGTACCACCTGCTCGCCGGCCTGCTGCTCGCCGGCCTATCCGCCCTGCCCCTCTACGCCGCCGACAGCGTGAAGATCGGCCTCAATTACCCACGCACCGGCAACTACAAGGACGAGGGCTTGGAGCTGCGCCGCGGCGCCCTGCTCGCCGTCGAGGCCGTCAACCGCGAAGGCGGCGTGCTCGGTCGTCCGCTGCAGCTACTCAGTGAAAACACCGCCTCGCGCGCGGAGCAGGCCCGCGACAACGTCGACCTGTTCGCCAGTCAGGGAGCGCGCATGGTCTTTGGCGGCGCCACCAGCGAAGAGGCGATTGCGGCCGGGCAGCGTGCCCGCGAGCGTGGCCTGCTGTACTTCGCCACCCTGAGCTATGCCAACGAAGTCACCGGCCAGGCCGGCCACCGCTACCTGTTTCGCGAGTCCAACAGCGCCGTGATGAGCGCGCGCGTGCTGGGCGAATACCTGTCCTGGTACCTGCCCAACCGCCATTATCACTACGTGATCCTCGACGACGCCTGGGGCCACAGCATGGAAAGCGCCCTGCGCCAGGCCACCGGCAGCACCGACCGCGCCCGCCACGGCCGCAGCGTGCTCCCCGGCGGGCTGGTGCGCCGCGAGCAATACCGCGCCGCGCTGGACAAGGCGCTGGCCAGCAAGGCCGACGTGCTGGTGCTGGTGCTGCTCGGCGAGAACCTGCAGCGCAGCATGCGCCTGGTGCACAGCCTGGGCCTCAAGCAGCGCATGCAGGTGATCGTGCCCAACCTGACCAAAAGCGTGGTGCAGCAGGCCGGCCCGCTGGTGATGGAGGGGGTGATCGGCACCGAAGCCTGGACCTGGGACCTGCCCAAACAGGACCACAATCCTCTCGGCCAGGCCTTCGTCGATCGCTATATCGCCGAGTATCAGGAGTACCCCGGCAGCACCACCGCCTCGGCCTACGCCATCGTTCGCCAGTGGGCCGATGCCGTGCGCCGCAGCAACAGCCTGGACAGCGAGGTGCTGATCAAGGCACTCGAAGATCACAGCTACAGCCTGCTCAAGGACCCGCAGCAATGGCGCGCCTTCGACCACCAGAACGTGCAGAGCATCCTCGCCGTGCGCGTGCGCGGACGCGCCGCCGTGATGGCCGACCCGTTCAAGCAGGATTACTTCGAGATCATCCACCGCATGGCCGGCGACCAGGCCGCGCCCAGCCTGGACGACTGGCAGCAGGAACGCGGCGACATCCTTACCCTGCAATAAGCCCGCACCACCACGCCGCGGCCACCCTGCATCGGGTGCGCCGCCTCGCTAGGGCTGCCTGTCCACCCGCCCCAGGCGCCTCAGCTCGTAGCGCGGATACAGGTGGCTGACGCTGCGGATCAGTTCGTAACGGCTCAGGCTGATGCCGGCAAAACGCTGGGGAATCGGCGTGCGGATCAGCTCATTCATGTCCGCCCCCTGCTCGGCACCCTGGCGCATCACGCCGTCCAGCCAGCCAAGGTAATCGCGCATCTGGGCGAAAGGTGCCGCATCGCGGGCCAGCGGCCCGTGGCCGGGCACGATGAGTGTGAAGGGCAAGGCCTGCAAGGTATCCAGATCCGCCAGCCACACATCCAGCCCGGGGCTGTTTGGGGTGGTCAGCGCCCGCTGGTAGAACAGCAGGTCACCGGCAAACAGGACCCCGCTGGTTTCATCGAAAATCGCCAGGTCCGCGCCGGTGTGGCCGCTCAACCCGAGCAGGCGCAAGCGGTGGTCGCCGACCTGCAGCACGCCGGGCTCCAGCACCTGGTTGGGCAGCAGCACCTCGGTGCCGCGCATCCAGTCGCCGACCATGCGGTACATGTTCTCCGCCATGGCGTTGCCCTGCTCCCCGAGCAACCGCCGGGTGCCGGCCAGTGCGGCAATCGGCACGTCGGCAAAGGCCTGGTTGCCGAGCACATGATCGGGGTGATGGTGAGTCAGAAGCAGCAGTTTGATCGGCTTGCTGCTGGTTTGCCCGATGGCCTGGCGCAGGGCCTCGCCATAGCGCCGCGACGGGCCGCTGTCGATCACCACCACCCCGGCGCTGGTTTCGATAAAGGCGATGTTGACGATATTCGCCCCGTTGGCCGGGGCGAAGTTGTCGGTACTGCCCTCCAGCAGCCAGGTACCGGGGGCAATCTGCCTGGGCTGTAGCGAGTAATCCAGAGCGGCATGGGCACAGCGGCTGCACAGCAGCACAAGCAACAACAGGATGGGGCGCATGGTCACCTCTTGGAGCCGGTCACGGGATTGCGCAGAGCTCGCCGGTGCGCGCGGCGCCCCTACGGATTGGGCGTGGGCTGGACATCGGCCAGGAACTCGTTGCCGTTGTTGTCGTGTAGCCACAGCTGGGTGCCGGGGTGGCCGCGCACGTCCAGGCTCAGGGTCGGGTTCTCGCTGACCGCCGGGTACAGGTCGAAGCGCGCCAGCACCTCGCCATTGCCACCGCGCAGCTCGGCGCGGTCCAGGTAGAACTCGGGAATGCCGCCGATCAGGCCGTTATCCATCGGGTGGGAAATCTGCAGGCGCAAGCGGCTGTCATCACCGCGGCGGAAACTGCCACCATGCACCTGGCCCAGGCGATCTTCCCAGCCCGGCTGGGCGCGCACCACGCTGGGCGCAGTACAGCCGCCGCCAGCGGCATCGATCCAGGCCGAGCCCACGTGCCACACGCCGTCCTCGGTGAGCAGCGCCGCGCGAATGGGCGTGGCCTGTTCAATGCGGATACGGATGGCCAGTCGCGGCAGGATCTGCGCACCGGGGTACAAGGTGAAGACATGCGCAATGGGGTTCAGCTCGGCCCACAGCAGCAGGCGGGTGAAGTTCGCCTGCAAAGCGCTGGCATCGATCTCCACCGGCACTTGCCGCGAGTCCTCGGCAAACGGCGGCACCCGGACCTGCACCCGCTCGTCGAACACGAACGGCGCGCCGCCGAGCAGGCGCTTGTGGTGGAAATCCCACATCACCGAGGGCAACGGGTCACCCTCGACTGCCGCCGCCAGCAGCGGCAGCGTCAGCAAACCCAGCAGCACGCAACGTCTGTGCATCATGCCTCCCCGAAACCCGCCGATGGCCGGCACTGACCGCGCCCTATTGCACGTCCTGATACAACCCGGGCAGCTCGTAACGCAGGCCATAGGCGGCATACAGCTTGGCCATCGCGCCGCCACTGATCAGTGCTTCGAGCTGAGCGTCAATGGCGTTGGCCAGTTGACGATTGCTTTCATGCACGGCCATGCCGATATCCCAGGACGGTTGCCCGAGGTTGGGGTAGGCATTGTCGGCACTGTGCAACTGAGGATCCCGGGCGTCGAACAGCAGCCAGTCCAGTTCGCCGCGCAAGGCCATCACCGCATCCACCTTGCCGGCACGCATGGCGGCGAATGCCGCGACAGTGCTGGGGTAATGCTCGGTCATCCGGCTCAGGCGCCCACCCAGCACGGAGCTGAGGTAGAACGACGGCACGCTGTCCAGCTCCACGCCAATGGGCTGGGTCTGGAATACGCCGATGGTGGTGACGCTCGGCAAGCGCCGGGTGTCGTGCACCACCTGCCAGCGCTCACGCTGGTAGGGGCCGAACATCACCACCTGCTCGTTGGCCAGCTCGCCCACATCGTTGCGCCGGTTGGCGAATTCGCGGTCGTAAGGCACGCGCAACATCACATCGGCCAGCACCCCAGGACGCAGGTAATGACCTTTCCAGACGAAGTTGCGCAGATCGTCATCCAGCCGCTCGCCGGGGGTGACCCAGAGCAGCTCGGCCTTCAGGCCCAGGCCGCTGGCCAGGCGCCGGGCCAGATCGACATCGACGCCACGTGCCTCGCCGCCCTGCATGAAGCTGTAGGGCGGAAAGTTCTCGTACAGCGCGACCTTGAGCACGCCCGACTCGACCATGTCTTCATAGGGGCGCACTGCAGCCTGTGCCTGCCCGATAAGCAGGCACAGCGCGCCAAGCAGGGCGAACAGGCGCATGGCTTATTCCTCTACGTGCACGCTTTCCAGGTAGGAGCGGATGGCCCAGAGGCCTTCCTGGCTGATGAACTCGGCCATTTTCGGCATGTACACCGCGCCGTCGCGCACCGCACCGTTGATCACCCGCTCCTTGAACCACTCATCGCCCTCAAGGCCCGGCTCCAGCATGCGCAGGTCCGGAGCGATACCACCGGACTTGGCTTCCAGGCCATGGCAGCGGGCACAGTTCTGGGTATAGGCCGACGTGCCTATTTCAATAGCCAGGGCGTTGTTGGCATACGGCGGGCGATAGGGGTTCTCGTCGCGCCACTCCTTGCCCAGTTGCTCCAGGCCATCGGTATTGACCGCCTGTGGCGTCACGTCGCCATGGGCCATGGCCAGTCCGCTCAGGCCCAGGCCGGCGAGGAACATCAGGCTGTGCAGTGCAGTGTGCTTTTTCATCAAATCCATCCTCTTCGAGATGCTGTGCAAGGCAACAGCGCTCGGCAAGAGCGCAGTGAGGAGGATGGTAAGGAGCACCAGGGGTCCGCCGAATGCTGCTTTGGTGGCCTGCTACTAGTCCCTTGGTAGTAAGGCATCCGGGGGCCCCGGGCGTTTCTTTCGCAGCAAGGCGGCCCACCTGGCACTCAGAACCTGTCCTGGTATCAGAACCAAGGACCTGCTCACGATCTCCTGTCCGTCGGCCATACCGCGTTAAAAACAGGCTGGCCAGCAGATTGATGCGCCACAGGGCAGGCATGCTTGAGGGCATCACTTGACGATGAACCAGCCCTGCATGCCCTTGCCTTCCAGGCCCTTGGCATAGAAGCGGAACTTGCCGGGCTTGATCGGCACGAAGAACACCTCGGCCTCGCCGGCTTCCTCGAACTCCAGCTCGGTCAGGGTCACGGCCTTGACCTCGACACCACCGGCCTCGACCTTGCGCAAGTAGATGCTGGTGGCGAACTCCGGGGCCTGGAACGCATATTCCTTCTGGCCATTGGAGATCAGCTTGAGCTGGTACGCCTTGCCGGTCTCCAGCTGGTACTCCTTGTTGCTCATGCTGTAGTCGCTTTGCTCCGAGCCCATGACCAGGTCGGGCAAGGCCTGGGTTCGCCGGGTCAGGTCACCGGCAGCGAAGGTCTTGTCGAAGCCGATCAGGCTGGTGATCAAGAGAAAATTCAGCACCAGGGTCTTCAGCGTCGTCATCGCGCACCTCTAGGTTGTTGTTATGCGGCGCCTGCAATCCTAGAGGCGGGCCGCGAGCGGCCCTCTACTACCTTGGTAGCGCCAGACTGGTACTTTCTGCATATTCCCCAGGCGGCGCGGGCTTCCTATGCTGGCGAAAAAGCCACCAGGAAGCCCGAGCCATGCCGCCCTATGTCGCCTATGCCCTGCTGTATCTGGGTGCCTTGTGCTGCGCCAGCCTGGTGGCGACGGATCTGTCGGCGGCCGAAAACCCGCTGCAGGTCCGCATCGGCTACCTCGAGTATCAACCGCCGCGCCCGCCGCTACTGTCCAACGTCATCCCCGAACCGGAGGATGCCGGCCTGCGCGGCGCCGAGCTGGCGATCGCCGACAGCAACAGCACCGGGCGCTTCCTCAGGCAGCAGTTCCAGTTGCAGGTTGAACGCCGCGCCAGCCCCGAGACCCTGCTCTCCGCCGCGCAACAGCAGCACGCCGACGGCATCCGCCTGTTCGTGATCAACGCCCCGGCAGACAGCCTGCGCGCCCTTAGCCAGGACCTGCCGGACAGCCTGCTGTTCAATGCCGGCAGCCCGGACGACGCACTGCGCACCGACAACTGCCCGCTCAACGTGCTGCACAGCCTGCCCAGCCGCGCGATGCTCGCCGACGCCCTGGGCCAGTTCCTAGCGCTGCGCCGCTGGAACCGCGCCCTGCTGATCGTCGGCCAGACCGCGGCCGACCAGGCCTATGCCGCCGCCCTGCGCCGGGCGGCCAAACGCTTTGGCCTGCGCATCGTTGCCGAGAAGCCGTGGACCTTCGATAACGACCAGCGGCGCAGCGCCAGCGCCGACATGCCGCTGTTCACCCAGGCCGATGAGTACGACGTGGTGCTGGTGGCCGATGAGCGCGGCGACTTCGGTGAATACCTACCCTACAACACCTGGTACCCACGCCCCGTCGCCGGCACCCAGGGCCTGACGCCGGTGGCCTGGCACAAAAGCGTGGAGACTTTCGGCGCCGCGCAACTGCAGAAGCGCTTCGAGGCCCTGGCCGGGCGCTGGATGAACAGCGTCGACTTCGCTGCCTGGATGGCCGTGCGCAGCATCGCCGCCGGGGTGAGCAAACTGCGCAACGCGGACCCAGCAGCGATCCGCAACCTGGCACTGGGCAACGCGCTGCCCCTGGATGGCTTCAAGGGGCGCAAGCTCAGTTATCGCGCCTGGAACGGCGAACTGCGCCAGCCGATCGAACTGGTCCACCCGCGCGCCCTGGTCAGCACCTCGCCGCAGGAAGGCTTCCTGCACCCCAGCAACGAGATGGACAGCCTCGGCTACGACGCCCCGGAAGTCCGTTGCAACCTGGCCGGAGCCGCCCAGTGAAACTGCTGCTGGCTGCCCTGCTGCCGGCGGCACTCGGCAGCGGCGTGGCACTCAGCGTACCGCCGCCAGACCCAGCCCTGCGCAGCGCCCTGCTGGTCAGCAGTCAGCGCGTGCCCTGCCTGTACGCCCGCCTGGCCGCCGAGCGCGGAGAAAACACCCGCGAACGCCTGCGCACATGCGCCAGCCAGTGGCACGACCGGCAGGCCGCGCAATGGCTGGCCCGGCAGGCCGCTGCCAGCACTGAACCACCTGGCCATGCGCCAGCCGTCACACCGCGAACCTCGCCGTAGGGGCGCCGTGCGCACCTGCTCCCCAGTACAACAAGAAAGGATCACTGCCATGCACCGCACCCTGCTCGCCAGCCTGCTCACCGCCCCGCTACTGCTCGCCAGCCAGGTGCAGGCGGCCACCGCCTACGTGTCCAACGAAAAGGACAACAGCATCAGCGTCATCGACCTGGCCAGTATGACCGTCAGCGCCACCCTGACGGTCGGTGAGCGCCCACGCGGCCTGGCGCTGTCCCATGACCACAAGCTGCTGTACATCTGCGCCAGCGACTCCGACACCGTGCAGGTGATGGACCTGGCCACGCGCCAGATCATCAAGAACCTGCCATCGGGCGCCGACCCCGAACAGTTCGCCCTGCATCCCAACGACCAGTGGCTGTACATCTCCAACGAGGACGATGCCCTGGTCACCGTGGTCGACACCGCAACCAGCCAGGTGCTTGGCCAGATCGACGTGGGCGTCGAGCCCGAAGGCATGGCGGTCAGCCCCGACGGCAAATGGGCGGTCAACACCAGTGAAACCACCAACATGCTGCACTGGATCGACACCAGCACCCAGCAACTGGTCGACAACACCCTGGTCGACCAGCGCCCGCGGCATGTCGAGTTCAGCGACGACGGCAAGCTGCTGTGGGCCTCGGCGGAAATTGGCGGCACGGTGACAGTGATTGATGTCGCCAGCCGCCAGGTGCTCAAAGTGCTCGGCTTCAAGATAAAGGGCGTACACCCGGACAAGGTCCAGCCGGTCGGCGTGCGCCTGAGCCACGACGGCAAGTACGCCTTCGTGGCACTGGGCCCGGCCAACCATGTGGCCGTGGTCGATGCCAGGACTTACCAGGTGCTCGACTACCTGTTGGTGGGCAAGCGCGTCTGGCACATGGCGTTCACCCCGGACCAGAAGCAATTGCTGACCACCAATGGCATCAGCGGCGATGTGTCGCTGATCGATGTCGACAGCCTGAAAGTGATCAAGTCGCTGAAAGTCGGGCGCTATCCCTGGGGCGTGGTGATCACCCCATGAACGCCTCCTTGCCCAACAGCCTCCAGGTCGCCAGCCTGAGTTTTGCCTATGGCCAGCGCCCGGTCCTGAGCGACATCGAGTTCAACTGTGCGCCGGGGCAATTCACCGCCCTGCTCGGCCCCAATGGCGCCGGCAAGTCGACCCTGATTGCCCTGCTGACCTGCCTGTACAACCTGCAACAGGGCCAGGTGCGGATTGCCGGCCACGACCTGCGCCACGCCCCCCGCCGGGCCCTGGCCCAGCTGGGCGTGGTATTTCAGCACAGTACGCTGGACCTCGACCTGAGCGTGGAGCAGAACCTGCGCTACCACGCCGCCCTGCACGGTCTGCCCCGCCCCCTGGCACGCACGCGCATTAACGAGGAGCTGGAGCGCCAAAACCTCAGCGAGCGGCGCCACGACAAGGTCCGCCTGCTCAATGGCGGCCACCGGCGCCGGGTGGAAATCGCCCGCGCCCTGCTGCATCGCCCACGCCTGCTGTTGCTCGATGAAGCCAGCAGCGGCCTCGACCCGGCCAGCCGCAACGCCCTCAACCAGCACGTGCGTCAGCTGTGCCAAAGCGCAGGCCTGGCCGCGCTGTGGACCACCCATCTGCTGGATGAAGTTCAGGCTGACGATGAACTGCTGATTCTCAGCCGCGGGCGCCTGGTCGCCCAGGGCAAGGCCGCGCATCTCAGCGCCAGCGACAGCAACCTGGCGCAGACCTTCGCCCGCCTGACTAACGAGGAGGCCAACGCATGAACGCCTACTGGGCATGCCTGCATGGCGTCGTGCTGCGCGAGTGGCTGCGTTTCATCCAGCAACGCTCACGCTTTCTCAGCGCGCTGGTTCGCCCACTGTTGTGGCTGCTGGTATTTGCCGCCGGCTTTCGCGCGGCGCTGGGTATCTCGATCATCGAACCGTACGACACCTACGTCACCTACGAGACCTATATCGTGCCGGGCCTGGCCTGCATGATCCTGCTGTTCAACGGCATGCAGGGCTCGCTGGCCATGGTCTACGACCGGGAAATGGGCAGCATGCGCGTGCTGCTCACCAGCCCGCTGCCGCGTGCATTCCTGCTGGCTGCACGGCTGCTGGCCACCTCGCTGATCTCCCTGTTGCAGGTGTATGCCTTCCTTGCCGTGGCCTGGCTGTATGGCGTGCAGCCGCCGCTGCCCGGCCTGCTCACGGCCCTGCCCGCGCTGCTGCTGGCTGCACTGCTGCTCAGCGCCCTGGGCCTGCTGCTGTCGAATGGCATCCGCCAGCTGGAAAACTTTGCCGGGGTGATGAATTTCGTCATCTTCCCGCTGTTCTTCCTGTCCTCGGCGCTGTACCCGCTGTGGAAGATGCGCGAGGCCAGCGAGTGGCTGTACTGGTTGTGCGCCGTCAACCCGTTCAGCCATGCCGTCGAGATGGTGCGCTATGCGCTGTACGAACGCCTCAACCTGCTGGCGGTTGCCGTATGCCTGGGGCTGACGCTGCTCTGCACCCTGCTCGCGGTACTCAGCTTCAACCCCCAGCACGCCGCCCTGCGCCGCAACAGTGGTACCTGAGGTGCGCACCGGCAGTACTTTGGTAGTAGCCAGACCTTCCCAACGTAGCATTCCCTGGTACAGACACTTATGGCTCTAATGCCCTATAGCCCGCTCACTGCCTGCACCCGACTGCATGCCGGCACTGCAGCCAGGCCACCCATAAAATCGACCCGGGACCCTGCCATGCGGAAGTCGATCGGCAACAGCGCATACATTCTCCTGCTCTGCCTCGGCCTGCTGGCCAGGCCGCTATGGGCCGACGAGCCGGCGCTGTTCAACGCCGAGGGCTTTCGCCAGGCCCAGTACCGCAGCCCGACTCCCGCCGCAGCCGAGGGCGCACAAACGCTGGACACCGCAACCCTGCAAAAGCTGCTGCGCGACGATCCGCAGGTCGTGCTGATTGATGTGTTCCGCCAGCAGTGGCTGAACCAGCGCTTTGTCCCCGATCAACCGCCCCATGCCAACCTGCCCGGCAGCGCCTGGCTGGCCAACACCGGCGATGGCCGCCTGGAGCCGCGCTGGGCAGACTACCTGCGCAGCAACCTGGCTCGCCTCAGCGCGGCACAGAAACACCGTGCCCTGGTGTTCTATTGCAAATCCGACTGCTGGCTGTCGTGGAATGCAGTCAAGCGCGCCCACACGCTGGGCTACACCAACCTCTACTGGTACCGTGATGGAATAGATGCCTGGCAACAGGCCGGCCTGCCCCTGCAAGCTGCCGAGCCCGTCGCACTGCCCTGAAGCCTGCACCTCGCGCCTTGCGTCAATGCACAATAAAAAGAGGTCAAAAGACCATGTACAAGATTCTGATAGCCGATGATCACCCGCTGTTTCGCGAGGCCATCCACAATGTAGTCAGCGACGGTTTTCCCGATAGCACGGTGCTCGAAACGGCCGACCTCGACGCGACGCTGGAGCTGACCCAGGCCCACGACGATCTCGACCTGATCCTGCTCGACCTGAACATGCCCGGCATGCACGGCCTCAATGGCCTGATCAACCTGCGCAACGAAGCCCCCACCATCCCGGTGGTGATCGTTTCTGCCGAACAGGACAAACAGATCGTCCTGCAGGCCATCACCTATGGCGCGGTCGGTTTCATCACCAAGTCATCGCCACGCCTGCAGATGACCGATGCCATCAAGCAGATCCTCAACGGCAACGTCTACCTGCCGTCGGACATCATCCGCACCCAGAAAAGCAGCCCGCGGCGCCACGGCCACGACGAGCCCGGCATTCCCCCCGAGCTGCTGCAGGCTCTGACCCGCAAGCAGCTGCTGGTGCTGGAACGCATGACCAAGGGCGAATCGAACAAGCAGATCGCCTACAACCTCGACATTGCCGAAACCACGGTCAAGGCCCATGTCTCGGCCATCCTGCGCAAGCTCAATGTACACAACCGCGTGCAGGCGATTCTCTCGGCCGGTGATATCGACTTCGCGGCCTATCTGCGCCGCTGATGCTGCGTGTCGTCACCCTGACGGCATTGGCGATACCCGCCCTCACCGGCAACGCCCTGTTGTGCCGCGCAGTGCTGCTGCGCCAGCACACTCACCCCCGCCAGCCTCATCGCCCGGCGCCGGATCATGGCTTCGCTGGCCACGCTCTTGCTGCGCGCGCCGGCTAGCTCGTGCGTCGGGTGAGAAGGAAGCTCAAGGTGGTCTTCAGCTTCATCGGCTTGACCGGTTTGTGCAGCAAGGTATGCCCCAGCTCGCGCAGGCTTTGCTTCAGCTCATTGCTGTAATTGGCGGTCACCATCAGGGCCGGCAGCGGCTCGCCGCGCCGCGCGTTGATGGACGTGACCGCCTGCACCCCGTCGCGCCCGTCGTCGAGGTGATAGTCGGCAATCAGCAGGTCGGCCGCCGCGTGGTAATTATCCACCTGGCGCGCCAGATCGTCCTCGGATAATGCCGTCACCACGCGGCAGCCCCAGCCTTCCAGCAGGGTGCGCATGCCGGCGCAGATGGCCGCGTCGTTATCCAGCACCCAGATGCGCGCCCCCTGTAGCACCCCGGTCGCCAGGGGCATGGCCTCGGGCTCCTGCTGCAGGACGCTGACGCGCCGCGTCAACGGCACCTCGATGGCGAACAGCGAGCCCTGCCCCAGGCGTGAGGCTACCCGCACCCGATGGCCGAGCATGCGCACGATCTTGTCGACGATGGCCAGGCCCAGGCCCAGGCCACGGTCCTGATGACGCTGGCCCTCGCCACGCTTGAACTCTTGGAAGATCTCACCCAGCTTGTCCTCGGCGATGCCCATGCCGGTGTCCCAGACCTCGATCGACAGGCTCTGCCCACGCCGCCGGCAGCCCAGCAGGATGCGCCCGCTGGCCGTGTAGCGAATGGCGTTGGTCAGCAAGTTGCGCAGAATTCGCGCCAGCAACTGGATATCGCTGCGCACGCAGGCCGAACAGGGTACGAACTGCAGCACCAGCCCTTCGCTGCCTGCCAGTTGGCGAAACTCAGCCGCGAGGTTTTCCAGCAGGTCGCCCACGGCGAAGCTGGAAATGTCCGGCTTGACCACCCCGGCATCCAGCTTGGAAATATCCACCAGGGTGCCCAGCAGGTTCTCCACATCCTCCAGCGAGTTGCTGATATTGCGGATCAGGCCACTGCCCGCCTGCGCCTGCTGCTGTTCAAGCAGGGCACTGGTAAACAGGCGTGCGGCGTTCAGCGGTTGCAGCAGGTCGTGACTGACCGCCGCAAGGAACTTGGTCTTCGACAGGTTGGCCAGTTCCGCCTCGCGCTTGGCCTCGCGCAGACGCGCCTCGGCCTGGCTGCGCTCATCGATCTCGCGCCGCAGCTGGCCATTCAGGGTGGTCAGCTCGGCGGTGCGCTCGCGCACGCGCAGCTCGAGGTTCTGATAGGCCTGGTGCAAGGCTTCGGAAGTTCTACGACGCTCGGTAATGTCGCGGATCAGCACGAAGATGCCGACCACCTCCCCCGAGGCCAGTCGATTGGGCACATAGGAGCGCAACATGCCGCGCTCCTGGCCACTGAAGTTGGTTTCACTGACTTCGAAGCTGACGCTCTCGCCGTTCAGCGCCCGATCGATGTAGGGCTGCAAGCGTCGGCAGTGCTCGTCGTTGTGCACCTCGCGCAAGCTGCGTCCCAACAGGCTGCTGCGTGGCCAGTGGTACCACTCTTCGTACACCTTGTTGGTGAATTCGTAGACCAGGTCGGCGTTGAGGTAGGCAATCAGTGCCGGCACGTGGTCGGTGATCAGGCGGATCCAGCGCTCGCTTTCGCTCAAGGCCTCGGCCTGGCGAAAACGCTCGGTGATGTCGGTGAAGGTGTTGACGAAACCACCGGTGGGCAATGGATGGGTGCGCACCTCGAGCATGCGCCCGTCAAACAGGCGCAGCTCGCACTCGTGCAACGGTGCGCCCTGGTCGTCGCGGCTGTCCGGGGTCAGCAGACGCAGCTCACTCTCGGCCATGACCTCGGCGAATGGCCGGTGCGCCTCAATCGGCGCCAGGCTGCAGAGCTCAAGAAAACGCCGATTCCACAACTCCAGCTGCCCCTCGGCACTGACCATGGCCACGCCCTGGGACAGGTTGTCCACGGCGCGCTGCAGCAGGCGCGACTTCTGCGCCAGCGCCTGCTCACGGCGCTGGGTTTCGCTCTGCTTGAGCTCGGTAATGTCGGTGTAGAGGATGACCAACCCGCCCTCGCGGGTGGGTCGCTCGCTGACCTGCACCCAGCGTCCGTTCATCAGGCGATAGACCGTGTGTCCGTCGCCGCGCCCACGCTGCTCCTCGGTAATCAGTCCGGTGGACTGCGCTAGGCGCTTGATCTCCGAGAGTCGCGTACCGGCACTGATACGTGCCCGCGTACGCGACCAGAACTCCTTGAAACGGCTGTTGAACAGCACGATGCGCTGCTCCTTGTCGAACAGCACAAAGGCATCGGAAATGCTCTCGATGGCATCGATCAGGTGCTGGTGGGCGGTTTCCGCACGCAGGCGCGCATCGCTGAGCATCTGGTTGCTGGATTTCAGCTCGGTCATCGCCTGATTGAGCGCGTCAGTGCGCTCGCGCACCTGTTCGGCCAACACCACCGAATGCTGGAACGCCGCATAACCGTCGGAGCGCAGCGAGTGGCCGGACTCGACGCGCTCTATCAATGCCGAATTGATCGTGCGCAACCGCGCGTTCTGCGCCTCAAGCTCGGCGATGCGCGCCTCAAGCTCAGCCGTGCGGGCCTGGGTCTGGGCGTCCAATGGCAACCCCGGTGAAGGTCTGGTTGATGTGCATGCCATTGAACTGCTCTCCGTAGGTATTGAAGCCAATCACATGCTGCTCACGCAGAAAGGCGGAGACCTCGTCCATGCCACTGCCCGTCGACAGTTCCAGGCGCCGCAACACGCAGTCACAGCCGATGGTCAGTAGCGGCGGCCCCAGGCGTGCGCGCAAGCGCTCGAACTGCTGCTGCAGGTTGGGCAGCAGCTGCCCCGGCCTCATGGCCGTCAGCACGATGCCGTTCTCAACGGCGCAGTAGAACGTCAGGCTGCGGTCGGCGTTAACCTGCTGGATCGAGCGGATGTAGTACTGGTCCTTGATCCGTACGGCCAGCGGATGGGCGGCGAAGACCCGCATGTCCAGGTCGGCCAGCGGCACGCCGATCAAGCGCGCATATTCCTCGGCTGCCGGCGCGGCGTTCAGCTCCAGCACGCAGCGCGACTCGGAGTCGGCGCGGGTCACGACCAGCTTCTGTTCACAGGTCTCGATGTGATGGGTGGTGAAGACTTCAAAATCCAGCCAGGTATTGACCAGCACCACCACGGCCGCGCCGCTGTGGAATTCGCCGTCGTAGTACACATGGGTACAGGTCAGATGATTGTCATCGCCAGCCGAGCCGCCGAAGTGCGGGATGCTGCCCAAGGCTGCGCTGAGTGCGGCCAGCACCACTTCCTCACGGCTGGACAGGCCGTCGAGCAGGGTCAAGGCAAAGCTGTGGTCCTTGATCGGCGCCATGGCATTGCTGCGGCAGTCGCTGACCAGGTGCTCGACCAGTTGCTGGGCATCGAACAGGTTGAAGCGATCCATTTCGTCGATCAACGCACTGGCAATCGAGAAACTGCGGTGATCGAAGCCAATGGCACTGACACAGCCCTGACCGTAGCCCTGCGGCGTGATCTCTCCCGCTGTGGTGCAGCCCACCACGCGAACACCACCGAAATACTGCTGCAAGGCCGGGCCAAGGCTGGCTAGGTCATATACCGCCGAACAGAAGAACAGGACAAAACCCAGGTGAGGATGCATCAACTGCCGCGCCAGCTCCTGGGCAACAGATTCAACATCACGCGCAGATGACATGGCCGTGACCACGTCTGCAGATTCCAGCTGTTGCATCGCGGCGACCTCATTCCCCCATTATCGACAGGGCCATTCTAGGAAGGCGCGACACAAGCCCCCATGCTACTTGGGTAGCGAAGGCGCTAGTCCGAAAGTAGCGATCCACAGGTGAGCGGGCGTCAAGCCGGACTCGCCGGCCAGCACAGCAGCACCAGCGCCAGCATGCCGCCGTAAAAGCCGATTTCCAGGGTTTCACTGAGCGGCTGGATACGCCGAATGGCGCCGTAGACATGCACGACGATCATCAACACGGCCACGCCAGCGAGCACTTCAAACACAGTGTGCAGGGCTTCGCCAGTCAGCGCCGCGCGCAACATCAGCATCTCGACAATCAGGATGAAAGCCCCCAGGCAGCGACCGAAGTAGATCGCCAGGTGGGTATGCTGGGGGATCGTCCAGCCCATCAGACGCGCCCAGTGCAGGGGCACGCAAAAAATCGGCAAGGCAAAAACCAGGGTGGTGGCAATGGCCAGCCAGAGCAGCAACTCCTGGCTGTAGACACTCCAGAATCCAATCATGGGTATGACTCCCGGGCAGAAAAAAGGCGGGCCGCCTGCGCGGAACCCGCCGAATGGAGCATCTAGTGCCGGCTTACCAGCTGAGTACCGCACCGACCGCAAAGGTGTCGGTGTTCTCGCCCAGGCCGGCACCCTCGCTGGCGTCGATCTCGTACTGGTTGTATTCGGCAACCAGCTTGAGGTTGTCGTTGATGGTGCGGAAATAGGCGATACCGCGGCTTTCGTAATCGGCGGCGGTGCCCAGGCCGTTGCCATCGTCTTCGGTCTTGCCGTAGGACAACGCCACACGGTTCTTGCCAAAGCTGTAAGAGCCCTGCAGCAGGTAACCGTCGCTGTCGATTTCACGCAGCACCGCTTCACCAGCGTTGTTGGTGAAGAACGGGTTGATGCCCTTGGCCTGGAACCCGGAGCCGGTCAGCGACAGCCCGCCGATCTTGGCCTGCAGGCCGTAGCCGAGGCCCTTGGAGGTCACGCTGTCGATCTCTTCGTTGGTGTTGTCCGAGGTCTGGTAGCCACCGTTGATCCATGAGTAGATCTTGGCCCCGCCCAGGTCGAACTGGTAACTGACCTCCGACTCGTAGCGCGGATTGTCCTGATAGGCCTTGTCGTCCAAGCCATCGCTGGCGTCCTGGTCGATCTGGTTGGAGTCGATGGGGTCCATGATGCCGACGGCAACACGCAGCCCGTCGAGCAGCAGATCATTGTTGCGATAGGTGATCTGCGAGGTCGGGAACGGATAGGGATAGCCCGTGCCGATGTTGCCGAAGGACACGCCCGAACCATCCACCAGGCCCAGGGTGTCGCTGGAGTTGCCGAAACCGGCCAGCAACTCGTCGAGAAAGATGTTGGAGCGCGAGAACAGCCCGAAATCCTTGCCGATCAGCACCTCGCCCCACTCCGGGTTGGCCACGGTGCCGTAGAACTGGCGCACATCAATGGCCGTGTCCGTGCCGTTCTGCTCGCCATCGTTGATGGTGACCCAGAACGAGGAGCGCCCCCCGAGTTTGAGATCATCGACCTGCTTGCCGAAGTTGAAACCGATCCAGTTCGGCAAAAAGCCCATTTTCACCCGCGACTGGCGACGGTCGTAAACATCGTCGTCACGGTCAACGTCACTGTTGACGTAGAAGGCGTTGATGTAGCCGTCGGTGGCGAATGTGGTGTCATCCTTGTCGTAGAGCACGATTTCGGCAGCAGCCTGCTGGGCGATGCCCATCGCCACCGCAGCGCCCAGGGCCAGGGGAAGGAATCGGGGACAGGCAGTTTTCTTGTTGTTCATCTCGCTCTCCACAGTGTTGGGACGACTGCCATGCAGTCGTGGCGGAGGCGATTATCGAAAGCGTGCAGGACAGACCACAGACTGCCATGGCGTCGGTTGGCTCATGCTTTGGCAGGGGCGCAGGGGAGCGGCAATTGCGACTCAGTACCTATCTGCCCGAATGGGCAAGGCCGAGGGATTAAGACTTGCAGAGATGGCCAATACCGAAGTCGTAGCAAGAGCACAGGCTCAGGCAGGTAGGGGGGCGATGGGAGAGGCGCTACAGGTAACCGGCAGCAGGAAGGCACGCTGGGGAGATGGGCAGTCGTCAGCTCGGTTTGCAGGCCAGCAGCAACCAGCCAGCAGCGGCCTGGCGCAGCTGTTGCAGTGCGTCGATCAAGGCCTGGTGGCTCAGCCCCTCAAGCGCTGCACGCAGATCAGCGACACGCTCGGGTCCATGGCCGGCCATGCGTTGCTGCCAGTGCAAGGCAGCCAGTTCGGCAGTATTCAGGTTCTGCGCCAGCAGTCTTTGTGCCAGAGCGCTCGCCTGCTCTCGCAGCTGCCCTGGCGACAGCGTTGAAAGCCGCTCGGCCTGAGCGGCAAGAAAGCACTCGATATGCGCCAGCAATGCCTGTGGATCAGCCGTCGACGACTGCACTGCAAATAGCAATCCGCCCTGCCCGTCGACCTCATGGAAGCCACTGAACAGACCATAGCCCAGCTGCAACTCTACCCGCAGGCGCTGGTAGAAGGCTGGCGCCAGGTAAAGGCCCAAAAAACGCCAACACGCCGCCACAACGACTTCAGCTCCAGGCAGCGGGCAATACAGCAACAAGGCGGCATCGCTTGCCGTGTTGTCCAGATAGTGCCAGTGGCGCCCGGCGGCCAGGGCTGGAGCGCGTGCCGCGTTGCCGCCCTGACCAGGCATCTCACGCAATGCCCCCGCCATTGGCACAAGCAACTTCTCCGGCCCGACCAGCACCCCATGCCAGCGTGCGAGACGCCACGGCTCCGCCAGCGCGCAGTGATCCGGCAACACCAGGCGGGAGCCACCTCCCGCCAAGACATCCGGCAACCACTGCAACAACCGGCGAATCGGCATTTCACTGGCTGCCTGGCTACCTGCCATCGGGTGCAGAGGTTCTGCCTGCTTCGGCTCCATGTGCCCGGCCCGCAACAGGCCCAATAGCACCATCCGCGTTGCCTGGGGTAAAAGTGGCGCGGGGCCCTGCACCTGCAACTGCCAGTTCCGACCAATGGCTTGCCCTGATATCTGCACACCCAGACGGCGCCCCGCACCTCGCGCCTCGCTCAGCGCTCCGCGCCACGACTGGATCTGCCCCGCCGTCAGCTCAGCGGGAAACTCCCAGCGCATGAGTAATGCACCTTGCTCTCGCGTCACAACGACACGGTGGCATGCCTCTGGCAACTCGCCCGGAGAATACTCCGGGAGCGGCTCGAGCAAAGGGTTGCGAAGCCTGGTGGGCCAGCTCCAGCTTCGCGCCAGGGTCGGCAAGTCGGCTGGGGCCAGCGCCAGATCAAATCCGCAGGCCCTGACTGTCGGCATGCCGGGTGAGGCCTGGCTCAGAACGCTAACCAGTTGCGCCCCGGAAAAACCGTGCAACAAGCGCTGCAGGGTGGTTCCAGGCGCCGTTGACGGATCGGCGTCCCCCTCGTTCAGCCAGAAAAACCCCAGTTCCAAGGGCGACAATCCGGCCAGGCGCCAAGGCAGCTCACAGGCACGTGCCGCCAGCGCTTCGCTCCAGAAGGAGGCTTCAGCCGCGTGCTGCAGCCAGTCCAGCAACGCACTGCGCACCATGGCACAGGCAGCACTGGAAACACCCGACAAGGTCAGCTCCAGCCCCAGAATGGCCTGCCCGGCATGCTGATATGGCACATGCACGCGCAGTTCTTCGACCAAGCCGGCCTGACGCAGGCCATGCAAGAAACCACCTGGCAGCTCACACGCAAGGTGCTCGCCCAGCAGTTGCAGTGCGGGGGCCAGCGCCGTTTCCTGCGTCTGCCAGACCAGCCCGAGCCATAAACGCCCAGCCGCCCCGTCCTGCTGCAAACACCAGTGACTGGCTCGCAAAGGCAATAGCGGCGCAGGTAAAGCGGCAACTGCCGCAGTGGAGCACTCGGCCAAGCTGACCGCCAATCGCTCCCCGAGCGCCAAAAGCTCACTCGCCGGCTGCGGGCCAACCAGCATCAACCGGCAGTTCGCTGCGTGGTAGAAATGCTGGTGATATGTGCGCAGCGCCAGGCGAAAAGCCTCGGATTGAGGCTGCAGACTTGCGCTGTTCCCGGCAACAAAAGCGTGACAGGGATGCCCTTCGGCAACCGCCGACAACAGCGCGCAGAGGCTCTGTTGCTGCGAATCCGCCGCCCGCGCCTGAAACTCGGCCTGCAATACGTTGCATTCGCGCACCTGATCATCCACAGCCAATCGCGGGCTGGACAGCATATCGAGCAGACGCAGCCCCGCCGGCTCCAGAAGCGCAGCAGGCACTTCACAGTGGTATTGCGTACGCCGAGCACCTGTACTGGCATTAATCCGGGCAGAACACGCCTGCCCATACGGCAACAGCCGCTGCTCGCCCAGATAGCGTTCGCCACCGAGAAACAGCAGATGCTCAAGAAAGTGCGCCAAACCTGGCCACTCAGCCGGCTCGTCGTGACTGCCGGCCTGGACCTCAACGATTAGACAGGCCTTACCTGCACCTGGCTGCTGCACCGCACTTATCACACAGCCACTCGCCAGCTGACGTAGGCGCGGCAGATGCAAGGGAGGGGAAGAAAGAGCAGAGGCACTGTGCATGATGTCGTATCGTCGAACCTGACAGCCCAGCATTAGCTGGAGCCGTACAGGTGACAATAGTTCTTTAGGTGGGGGCAATACGCTCACCGTCGACGCCCGTGTGATCCAGGCCGATGCCAAAATCGGCAGCGTGGAGTACCAGGCACCGAGACAGGCTGCCCGTACGCCTCGATCAGCCGTCTCGACCGCGAGTGTCTGGATGCCCTTGATGAGGCCGCCGCAGAACGCGCAGCGCCGAACAATATTGATAAACTGTCGCGCCCTTTTTCAGGGTGCGGATTTGCGCTGAGTACGCCGCAGACCCGCCCTTGCGCTTGCGAGTAGCAATTGTGCCCATGGATATTGCTAAACGGCCGCCTGTCGTTGCCACATTGCAGCAAGCAGTCGGTAAAAATAAGCAAAACTGCAGTAAACCGTAGCAAATGAGAGCGCAGCAGATGCTAGCAAAAAGCCCAGAGAACCTAGCCCAAACAAAGAAATCTATATCCAGGAGGTTTTCTGTTGCCCCCATGATGGATTGGACTGACCGTCACTGCCGCTTCTTCCTGCGCCAGCTTTCCGGCCAGGCACTGCTGTACACCGAGATGCTCACCACCGGGGCTCTGCTGCATAACGATGCCGCACGTTTTCTGCGCTACGACGAAAGCGAGCACCCGATAGCCCTGCAGCTGGGCGGCAGCAACCCGGCCGAACTGGCGGCCTGCGCCAAGATGGCCGAGCAGCATGGCTACGACGAGGTCAATCTCAACGTCGGCTGCCCCAGCGACCGGGTGCAGAACAACATGATCGGCGCCTGCCTGATGGGCCACCCACAGCTGGTCGCCGATTGCGTCAAGGCCATGCAGGACGCCGTCGACATCCCGGTGACGGTCAAGCACCGCATCGGCATCAACGGTCGTGACAGCTATGCCGAGCTCTGCGACTTCGTCGGCACCGTGCGCGATGCCGGCTGCCGCAGCTTCACCGTGCATGCGCGTATCGCCATTCTCGAAGGCCTGTCGCCCAAGGAAAACCGCGAAGTGCCGCCGTTGCGCTATGAGGTTGCGGCGCAGCTCAAGCAGGACTTCCCCGATCTGGAATTGATCCTCAACGGCGGGATCAAGACTCTCGGGGAATGCCAGCAACACCTGCAGACCTTCGACGGCGTGATGCTGGGCCGCGAGGCCTACCACAACCCTTATCTGCTGGCGCAGGTCGACCAGCTGCTGTTCGGCCTCGAGCAGCCCGCCATCAGCCGGGCCGAGGCCCTGGCGCGCATGCGTCCGTATATCGAACGGCATATTGCCGAGGGTGGCGTGATGCACCACATCACCCGCCATGTGCTGGGCCTGGGCCAGGGTTTCCCGGGGGCGCGGCGCTTCCGCCAGCTGCTGTCGGTGGACGTACACAAGGTCAAGGACCCGCTGGCCCTGCTCGACCAGGCCGGCGAGCTGCTCCAGGGCCGCTGAAGTCTGTTCGAAATGCGCAGGCCAGACCGTTGAGCAGGCCTCTGCGCTCGGGTAAGGTCATGCCATTGCCACGACAGGGTTTCGTCATGACTTCCAAGCTGGACCAACTCAAGCAGTACACCACAGTGGTCGCCGACACCGGCGATCTCGACGCCATCAGCCGACTCAAGCCGGTGGACGCCACTACCAATCCGTCCCTGCTGCTCAAGGCGGCCGCCCTGCCCCGTTACGCCCACCTACTGGATCAAGCCGTCAGCGGCTGCGCCGGTGACCTGGGCCTGGCCTGCGACCGCTTCGGCGTGGCCGTCGGCCAGGAAATTCTCAAGGTCATTCCGGGCCGCATTTCCACCGAAGTGGATGCGCGCCTGTCCTTCGATACCCAGGCCACTCTGCGCCGCGCCGAGCGCCTGATCGGCCTGTACGACCAGGCCGGTATCGGCCGCGAGCGCGTGCTGATCAAGATCGCCTCCACCTGGGAAGGCATCCGCGCCGCCGAGCAACTGGAAAAGGCCGGTGTGCAGACCAACCTGACCCTGCTGTTCTCCTTCGCCCAGGCCGTGGCCTGCGCCGAGGCCGGGGTGTTCCTCATCTCGCCTTTCGTCGGGCGTATCTACGACTGGTACAAGAAGGCCGAAGGCCGCGACTTCGTCGGCGCCGAAGATCCTGGCGTACGCTCGGTCGCCCGCATCTACCAGTACTACAAGGCCAACGGCTACGACACCGTAGTGATGGGCGCCAGCTTCCGCAACCTCGGCCAGATCGAGCAACTGGCCGGCTGCGACCGCCTGACCATCAGCCCGGACCTGCTGCAGCAACTGGCCGAAGACCAAGGCGAGCTGCCACGCACCCTCGCGGCTGGCGGCGGCGAGCCACGCCAGAGCCTGGACGAGGCCGGCTTCCGCTGGGCCCTGAACGAAGACGCCATGAGCACCGAAAAGCTCGCCGAAGGCATCCGCCTGTTCGCCCTCGACCAGGAAAAGCTCGAAACTCTGCTCGCCGCGCGCCTGAAATAGCGCCCACGAAAAAGGGCGGTACCGTTGCCGGTACCGCCCTTTTTATATTCTCTAGCCTGGCGTCAGCCTCGCTCCAGCGCACTTACCAGATCATGGAAGGCCTCGCGATTGGACTCGTTGAGCCCCATCAGGATGCGGTGCGCTTCCAGCACCTTGGCCTTGACCACTTCTTCTGACTGATCCTGCGACGGCAGGTCACTCAGGCATTCCGGGCACGGAATCGGCCGATCGACGATGTTGAACACCTGATCGAAGCCCATCGACTGCAGCAGACGGGTGATGTCCTCATGGGTGGTCACCACGGTCGGCAGCAGCCCGACCTTCTGTCGCGACAGGATCGAGAGCTTGGCCAACAGGCCAAGGGTCGTGCTGTCGATGCTGCGGGTTTCCGTCAGATCGATGACGATCGCCGAGAAATTCAGCGCCGTGAAGATTCTTTCGATTGTCGAATCCAGCGCCGAACACAAGGTCAGGCGGACTTCACCGACGAACTTGAGGACAAAAGTGCCATCCTGTTCGGCGAATTGGATCCTACCGGGGCTATTCCCAGGATTCATGCAAGGTTCCTGCTCAACACCAGCAAGGCGATATCATCCGGCATCTCGCCCAGATTGGCCAGTCCGAGAACCTGACGCAGCCCGTCGAGTGTGCCTCCAGCCGAGCTAACCAGTTGCGGTAGCACGGTTTCCTTCTCTTTGAGCGTATCGCCGGGCAAAAGGTCCAGAATCCCGTCGGACAGCAGCGTCAGGCTGAACGACTGCGGCAGCTCCATCACCACATCGTTGTACGTCGCCTCATTGAACAGGCCGACCGGCAGGCCACGGCCTTCCAGATAGCGCGCCCGCCCTTCGCTGTACAGCACCGGCAACGGCAGATGACCGCCAATGCTGTAGGTCAGTTTGCCACTCTGCTCGTCGATGACGCCACCGAGCATGGTCACGTGCTTGCCCAGCTTGCAGTTGATCAGCCCGCGGTTGATGTGACCCAGCACATCGGAAGGCTTGAACTCGGGCAACGTGCCATTGCGCCGCCACTCATAGAGCAGACGCGTGGTCATGAACTTGAGCAGCACGGTGACGAAGGCAGACGAGGCGCCGTGGCCGGAAACATCGGCCAGATAAAAGACAATGCGATGCTCGTCGACCCGGAAGTAATCGACGAAGTCGCCAGACAGGTACAGCGATGGAATGATCTGGTGGGCAAACTGCAAACCGTCGACCACCCAGGGCGTCACCGGCAGCATGTTCATCTGCACCTGGCGGCCGGCATTCTGGTCTTCCTGCAACAGGTGCAGGCTGGCCTGCAGCTCGCGGTTGGCCGTTTCCAGCTTCTCGCGGTAGCGCAGGTTCTCCAGACGCAGATGGGCACGATCCAGGGCGCGGCGTACCGAGTGCTCGAGTACGGCCAGGTCTTCCAGCGGCTTGATCAGGTAATCGGCGGCGCCCAGGCGCAGGGCCTCGACCGCATCGCTCATCACCCCGGCACCGGAGACCACGATCACCGGCACATCGCTGCCCAGCACATTGAGGCGGCGGATCAGCTCGAGGCCATCGACCTGCGGCATGCGCAGGTCGCAGATGACCACATCGGGATGTTCAAGCTCGAACACTTCCAGCCCCTGCAAGCCATTGCCGGCCTGTAGAACCTGGAAACCGCTGTCTTCGAGGTAGGCGGCGAGACTCGCTCGCACCACCTCATCATCATCGATAATCAGCAGCTTGGCGCTGGGATTGTGCATGGGATACCAGGCAAACGACGCCGGAGATGGAAATTGGTAGGTGACCGGATCGTGCAGGTACAACCGTACACGGCGCGATTCACGGCGCAGACGGTACTCCCATCCGCCAGTCGATTCAAGCGGGTGCCGATTGTCGCGAGGCGCCTTTACACCTCAAATCGGTGAGGGTTATAACACCCCCCGGGGAGTCCCCATAAAACAAGAGGACAGGGTCCATGAGCCAAAGCGATCGTGCCTACAGCGAGAAACGTGACTTCATCCGCATGCGACTGGAAGCCCCGGTCACCCTGCACCATGATGGCCACGCCACCCCCGCCATGTGTCTCGACCTGTCGAGCACCGGCATGCAACTGGAAGCTGAATGCCGCCTGAACATGGGCGACAAGGTCAAGGTTCATATCGCCTCCGACCACAACGCCCTCGCCGGCCTGGAAGCCCAGGCCGAAGTGGTGCGCATCCAGGATCTGGACAATGGCCGTCAGTCAATCGGGCTGGCCATCCTGTCGATGAGCTGAGAAATAAACAGATAAAGAAAAAGGCGGCCCAGGCCGCCTTTTTTCATGCTGTCGAACGACTCAGAAGTCGTCGACCACCTCGCCATCCTTCACGCGGAACTCGCGGTTCTGCAGATAGGCGTTGCGGATGAAGATGTATTTGTCGCCACTGACCATCTTCTCGGCCGATAGCAGACTGGCGCGGGTATCGACCACATTCACCGCACGAGTGACGTTGCGGGTCGGCACATGGTCGATGTAGGGATACATGCCCACGTAGCTGTCCGGGATCTTCGCACCGGCATCGCGCACGCTGCTCGGGCCGAGGAGCGGAATCACCAGATACGGGCCGCTGTTCAGGCCCCAGGCACCGAGGGTCTGGCCGAAGTCCTCGTCGCTGCGCTGCAGGCCCATCTCGCTGGCCACATCGAAGAAGCCGAGCAGGCCGAAGGTGGTGTTGAAGATCAGGCGGCCGGTATCGACGCCGGCGTCATGCACCTTGCCCTGCAGCAGGTTGTTGGCCAGGTTGCCGACCTCGCCGATATTGCCGAACACGTTGTGTACGCCATCCTCGAGGAACTGCGGGGTGATGGCCTGATAGCCCTTGGCGACCGGCTTCAGTGCATAGGTGTCGAGGGTGTCGTTGAAGCGGAATACCGGGCGGTTGAAGCCCTCCCAGGGATCTTCCTCGGCGGCAGTGGCTACCAGCGGCAACATGGCCAGTGCGGCGCAGGCGCAGAGGTGGCCCAGACGATCGACCCAGCGGGCACCGATCTTGTGCATTTGCAGTCTCTCCATGGCATCAGTAGTGTGGCGGCGCGCAGCCAGCCTGTCAGGCCGCGCAGTATAAACTGCCCAGCCCCTTAAGCCAGAGCATAGCGGACACCAGCATGTCGGATAAACGCCTGATCCACACCGCCCATATCCCGGTGCGCTGGGGCGACATGGACAACTACGGCCACGTCAACAACACCGTCTACCTGGAGTACGTGCAGGAAGCCCGTGTCGGCTGGTTCGCCAAGGTCGGCATCGATATCGACCACGCTCCCCAGGGCCCGGTCGTGCTGCAAACCCTGCACACCTACCTGAAGCCGGTGGTACACCCGGCCACCGTGATCATCGAGCTGTATGCCGGCGCCGTCGGGCGCAGCAGCCTGGTGGTCGAGCATCGCCTGAGCACCCTGGAAGACCCGCAAAACTGCTATGGCGAAGGCCATTGCAAGCTGGTGTGGATCGACCACGCCAGCAACCAGTCGGTACCCGTGCCGGACAGCGTGCGCAGCGATATGACCACCCCGCCGACCTGACACGCCGGCGTCATCTAAACGTCACCGGCGCTCGTTAGCCTGCCCGTATCCCACGGGAAAACGAGAACGCCATGCCCGGCCCCACGCCTGCTCCCGCCTTTACCGCGCTACTGTTCGGCCTCAGCGGCTGCCTGGTGGACTTCGGCTCGCGTACCCTGCCCATCGCCCTGCAACACAGCCGCCTGCCCCAGCCACCCAGCGCACTGGACGACGCACAGCTGCTGCCCGCCCTGCTGGCCGCCGCCCGCGAATGCGCCGAAGCGCCGCCGCAGTCCAGCGCCCTGCTGGCCCAGTTGCGTGAGCAAAAGCTGCCCTGCGCCTGGCTGGAAGAGTTGCCGGAAGCCGTCTGCACCGAACTCGGCAAGGCCCTGCCCAGCTGGATTCGCCCCATGCGCATGAACGGCGCCCGCCCCTGGCCCGCTCCGGATACCCTGTGGCAAGCCCTGAGCGAACTAGAGGTCGAACGCCTGGACGGCTGCGTACTGATCGCCAGCGAGCCGCGCCTGCTGCAGGCCGGACTCAATGCCGGGCTGTGGTGCATCGGCCTGGCTACCTGCGGCACGCTCTGCGGCCTGGCCCTCGGCGACTGGCAGGCTCTCGAGACCAGGCAGCGCGAACAACTGCGCGCCGCCGCCACCCTCAGCCTGTATCGCCTCGGCGCCCATTCGGTGATCGACCACCTGGGTGAACTGCCGGCCTGCCTGGAAGACCTCGCCGCGCGCCGGCACAAGGGCGAAAAACCCTGAAACCAAATCGCCAGATAAATTGCCCTGGATCAGGCACAGGAGCGGACGCTGGATTAACCTTCAAGACAAGGGACGAACCTTTGCTCATCGGCCAAGGTCCACTCTGTCGTCGCAATGGAGGGAAAACCCATGCCTGAACGCCTGCAACAACATCTTCAGCAACTGCGCGAGCAACTGGCCGAAGACACCCCGCTGGATGCGGACGACCGCGCCGCGCTGCTCGAACTGATGCAGGAGATCGACCTGAAACTGGCCAAGGAACTGGCCAGCGCCCCGGATGCCAGCCTGGTCGACGGCGTCAACCTGGCCGTGGAGCGCTTCGAGACGCAGCACCCGACCCTGGCCGGCACCCTGCGCAATATCCTGCAGAGCCTGGCCAATATGGGCATCTAGCCCCATCAGGCGAATGAAAAAAGCCCGCGTGATGCGGGCTTTTTCGTTACTGCCGTACCAGCCGGCGATTGTCCGGGCTGATCGGCGCGGTACTGCGGTACGGGTTGATGTCCAGCCCGCCGCGCCGCACATAGCGCGCATACACGGTAAGCCACTCCGGCTGGAGCAAACGCTGCAGATCGAGAAACACCCGCTCCACGCACTGCTCGTGAAAGTCCTGATGCTGGCGGAAGCTCACCACATACGCCAGCAGGCTGGCGGCATCCAGCTGCGGGCCGCGGTACTCGACCACCAGAGTGCCCCAGTCCGGCTGGCCGGTGACCGGGCAGTTGGACTTGAGCAGATGGCTATACAGGGTTTCCTCGACGACCTTGCCGGCCTCGCAACGCAGCAGCTCGGGCCGCGGATGGGCGTAGTCGCTGACGCTGATCTCCAGCTCGTCGACGCAACGCCCGGCCAGCACGGCCACGCCCTCGCTGGCCACTGTATCCAGGCTGCGTACGCGCACCGCCACCGTCGCGCCGGCACAGGCCGACAGGTCGCGCGCCATTACCTGCTCGACCTCGGCCTGGCTGGCATAGGCGCTCTGATTCAGCGAGTTGAGGTAGAGCTTGAACGACTTGGACTCGATGATGTTCGGCGAGTCGGCCGGGATGGCGAACTCACCAATGGCCACCACCGGCTTGCCGGAAGGGGTCAGCCAGGACAGTTCGTAGCAATTCCAGTAGTCCACGCCCTGGTACGGCAGCTTGCCGGCCGTGAGCCCCAGCTCGGCCCACTTGGTGGCACGCGGGATGGGGAACAGCAGCTCGGGGGCGTACTGGGCAACGTATTCGCTGGATTTGCCCAGCGGCGAGTGTTCGGCGGGATGCTGCATGGCGATGGCCTGAAAATCGAGAAACGGCGGTCATTGTAACCGATGCCCAACACCAGCTCAGAGCCAGAACTTCAGCCCAAGCAGCCAGGTGCCCTCCTCCTCATCCTCGCCCTCGGCGCGCAACCAGTCGCCGCTGCGGCCATAGGTCGTCTGCCACTGATAACCGATATAGGGTGAGAACTGCGGACTGATCCGATAATGCAGGCGCAGGCCGGTTTCCAGGCTGCTGCCGCCGGCACCGATACCCAGGTCGCGGTCGTCGGCCAGGGCCAGGTCGTACTCCAGCTTGGGCTCCAGCACCCAGCGCCGGGTCAGCAGCAGCTCGTACTCGGCTTCGATGCGCAGCGACGAGTCGCCGCGCTCGCTGATGAACAGGTTGGCGTCCAGTTCGACCCACTGCGGCGCCAGCCCCTTCAGGCCGAGCACCGCATAGCTGCGGGTTGGCCCCGGCTGGTCGTCATGGCGCACGCCGGCCTGCCAGTCGAAGAATTCGCTGGCCATGCGCCGATACAGCAGCTGGGTCTCGCCGGACTCGCCCGGCCCGCCAACC
>JBOFCR010000032.1:0-11088 GCA_051646165.1 Pseudomonas sp.
CCCTGCTTGCTCACCCGCGCCTGCTGGTAGCGGGTGAGCAAGCCGGAGAGCTGGCCGAGCGGGCCGAGGGCGCGGCTGTTGAGCATATAGCAGGCCACCAGGCCACCCATGCTGAGGTCGCCGGCGATGATCAGGTGCACGCCGACGACGATCATCAGCACCCCGGCCAGTTGCTGGATCAGGCCGGTGATGTTCAGCGCCAGGCTCGACAGCATGCGCACCCGCAGCTCCAGGCGACTGAGGGTGCCGATGGTCTGCTCCCACTGATACTGGCGCTCGCTCTCGGCGTTGTTGACCTTCACCGCATCCAGCCCGGCCAGGGTTTCGATCAGCCCCGACTGGCGCTCGGCGGACAGCGCCATGCTGCGCTCCATGCTCTCGGCCAGCGGCTTCTGCAGCAGCCAGCCAATACCCAGGGCCAGCGGGAAAGCCAGCAGAGGAATCCACACCAGATGGCCGCCGAGGATGGCGATCACCAGCAGCACCACCAGGGTGAACGGCAGGTCGATCAGACTGGTCAGGGTCAGCGAGGCGAGGAAGTCACGCAGCACCTGGAACTCGTGGATGTGCTGGGCGAAGCTGCCGATCCGTGCCGGCCGCGCCTTGATCGCCATGCCGACGATGTGCTCGAACAGGCTGGCGGAGATGATCAGGTCGGTCTTCTTGCCGGCCAGGTCCAGGCACAGGCCACGCATGGTCTTGAGCAGCAGATCGAACAGGTAGGCGCCGCCGATACCGATGGCCAGCACCCAGAGCGTGGCCAGCGCCTGGTTGGGCACCACGCGGTCGTAGACATTCATCACGAAGAACGGCGCGAACAGGCCGATCAGGTTGATCAGCACACTGGCGGCCAGGGCATCGATATACAGCCAGCGCGAGCGCTTGAGGGTATCGCGGAACCAGGCATGGGCACGCGGCACCAGGCTTTCGCGGTCGAGGTCGAACGAGTGCCGGGGCTGGGCGAAGAACACTTCGCCACTGTAATCCTCGGCCAGGATATCCAGGCCCACGGACACTTCGCCGCCTTCGCTCTCGCTGAGCAGCAGGCGCACCTGCTGCTCCTGGCGCTCCAGCAGGATCACGCTGCGCCCATCCTTGAGCAGCAACAGGGCCGGCAGGGCGATGGCCGGAATCTGTTCCAGGGCGCGGCGCAGCCAGCGCCCCTGCAGGCCGGCACGGGCCGCCGCGCGCGGCAGCAAGTCGGCGCTCAGGCGCTGCGCCGGCAACGGCAGCCCGGCCGTCAGCAGAGCACGGCTGGCGGAGCGCCGGTGCAGGGCGCACAGCGCCAGCAGGCTGTCGAGCAGCGGGTCGTCGTGCAGGGCGCGCAGGTCGCCCAGGGGTCTTGTCTGGCTGGTTTGCGTGGTCATGGAAGAACACTCTCAGCTCTTGTCAGATCCATCCGGCGGGCTGTCGCGATCCTCGGCGCCGCCTCCACTCGCCACTCACCTCCTGTTCGGGCTTCGCGCCGTCCTGGCGCAAATCAAGCGAACAACGTGCACAAAACGACTCAACCATCAGCCGGGCAGCGCATTGAGCCACTCGGCGGCCACCACGCAGGCAGCCGGTCAAAAAACGTTTCTGTTTAAATCCAAGCACTTGCACAAGCATTTCGTGACCAACTGGTCAGCCACGCCAGCCGCGGCCTGCAGCTTTTATGGACAGCCACATTACCGTTGATCGGAGAGTCTCAGATTCAAGCGCAATATCAAAGTGACATGCTCAAAACGATTGTTTAGCATGGCCTCAGACGAGTCAATACTTTGGCAGAAAGTCAATAGCAAAAAGAAATAAGCCATAGATTTGACGCGACATTCTTGCAGCACTTCACACACACAAAAGCACGGATCGACCTTATCCGGGGTCGACCGCAGCCATGAAGTCAGACGAAGGAGAGTCCGCCATGAGCAGTATCGTTGCTGTCGTCAAATCGGTTGTCGGCCAGGTCGTTGCCCTATCCCCCGAAGGCGTCCAGCGCCTGTTGATCGAAGGCGATCGACTGCTGCGCGGCGAACAGGTACTGACCGGCCAGCAGGGCATGGTCAGCCTGCAGCTCAGCAACGGACAGAACATTGAACTCGGGCACGACTCGCAGTGGTCGGCCAACCCGCAGCTCGCCGCAGCCGAACGCACGGAAACCGCCAGCACCAACCCGGCTGGCGATCCCTCGGTCGAAGAGCTGCAGCAAGCCATCGCCGCCGGCGCCGACCCCACCGAGGAACTCGCCGCCACTGCGGCCGGCCCCGGTAGCGCTGGCGGTGCAGGTGGTGCGGGAGGCATCGGCGGCGGACACAGCTTCGTGCTGCTGGATAGCGTCGGCGGCAGCGTGCAGGCCGAAGTCGGCTTCGCCCCCCGGAGCATCGCCTTCGACGCTCCCGCCAGCGACGAGCGCGAGGTGATCAACGAGTTGACCGAAACGCCCGAGCCGGCCAGCACTGCACCGGAACAACCGCCGGAAGAGCCGGTCAATGACGCGCCGCTGGCCGTAGCCGACAGCTTCAGCCTCAGCGAAGGCGGCAGCCTGAGCGGCAACCTGCTGAGCAACGACAGCGACCCCGAGGGCGATGCCCTGAGCATCACCGGCCTCAGCCTGACCCTGCTGCCCTTTATCAGCCTGCCCATCGGCAGCCCGGTGAACATCCCGCTGGTCGGCAGCCTGCAGGTCAACGCCAATGGCGACTTCAGCTTCACCCCGCTGGCCAACTATGCCGGGCCGGTGCCCAGCTTCACCTATACCGTCAGCGACGGCAGCTCGAGCAGCAGCGCGACCTTCGGCATCAACATCGAGCCGGTCAACGACGCCCCGATCAATGTGCTGCCGCAAGCGCAGATCACCGCGGAAGACACCCCGCTGGTGTTCTCCCTGCAGACCCAGAACGCCCTGGCCACCTTCGACCCGGATCTGGACAGCCTGACCACCACCCTGACGGTCGGGCATGGCGTGCTCAATGCCGGCCTCAACCTGCTCGGCGTCACGCTCAGCGGCGATGGCAGCGCCAGCCTGACCCTGACCGGCAGTGCCGGCGCCATCAACAATGCCCTGGCACAACTGACCTACACCCCGGATGCCAACTACCACGGCCCGGACAGCCTGACCCTCAGCAGCAGCGATGGCCAGGTAACCACCAGCAACACGCTGGCCATCACCGTGACCCCGGTCAACGACACGCCCACCGATGCCCCCGAGATCACCAGCGGGATCGAAGACAGCGTCGTCAGCGGCAACCTGCGGGACAACGCCAGCGATATCGACGGCGACAGCCTCAGCATCACCGGCTTCCACCTCACCGACTTCCCGCTGACCAGCTACCCGGTCGATACCCCCATCAAGATCCCCCTGGTCGGCAGCCTGCTGATCAATGCCAACGGTGACTACAGCTTCACCCCGCTGCCTAACTACAACGGCAGCGTGCCGCAGATCACCTATACCCTCTCCGATGGCAGCGTCAGTATCAGCTCGACCCTGGATATCCTGATCACCCCGGACAACGACGCGCCGCTGATCCATGTGCCCGGCGCGCAGACGACTCCGGAAGACACCAGCAAGGTCTTCTCGCTGGCCACCAGCAATGCCCTCGGCGTGTTTGATACCGAGCTGGATAGCCTCAGCGTGACCCTCACGGTGAACTTCGGCGTGCTCAATGTCGGCCTCAACCTGCTCGGCGCCACGGTCACTGGCGCCGGCACCAACAGCCTGACCCTCAGCGGCAGCACCAACGCCATCAACAACGCCATGGCCCAGCTGGCTTACACCCCGAACGCCAACTACCACGGCCCGGATACCCTCGGGATCAGCGCCAGCGACGGCACGAACACCAGCACCAGCTCGGTAGGCATCACCGTTACCCCGGTCAACGATGCACCGCTGGCCGCCGACGACAGCTTCAGCGTCGCCGAGGACGCTTCCGTCACCATCGACGTGCTGAGCAACGATACCGACAGCGACGGCCCCGGCCTGAGCATCACCCAGATCAACGGCAGCGACATCGTCGAAGGCGACAGCGTTGCCGTGAGCAACGGCAGCGTCACGCTCTCCGGCGGCCAGCTGGTGTTCACCCCGGACGCCAACTACCACGGCCCGGTATCGCCATTCAGCTACACCGTCAGCGACGGCAGCCTGACCAGTACCGCCACCGTCAGCGGCACGGTCACGCCGGTCAACGACGCTCCGCTGGCCACGGACCTGATGGTCAATTCACTGCAGGGCGGCGCGCCGGTAGCCATCACCCTCAGCGGCAGCGATCACGACAGCGGCGATGCCGTGGAGAGCTTCCGCATCACCTCGCTGCCCACCGAGGGCAGCCTGTTGATCAATGGCGTCGCAATAACCGCTGCCGCCGTGACAGCCGGCACGGCGACGATCAGCGCCGCCGATGTGGCCAGCGGCGGGCTCAGCTACCAGCCACCGGCCGGCTATGACTCGGTCAACGACGGCCCGGCACCGACCTTCACCTTCCAGGCTTCCGATGGCACCGACTACAGCGCCAACGCCACGGTGACCCTCAACGTCGCCGACTCCGTACCGGTAGCGGTGGACGACTTCGCCAGCCTGACCGAAAGCGGCCCGGCCACCACGGTGAACCTGGTGATCATGTTCGACACCTCCTCCAGCATGGTCGACCCGAACTATGGCGGCGTGATCAGCCTGCCCGGTGGCGGCACCACCACCCGCTTCGCCCTGGCCAAGGACGCCGTGGAGAACCTGATCAACAGTTATGGCGACTCGCTGCAGAACGTGATGCTGGTGACCTTCAACGGCAGTGCCACCTACCAGGGCTGGCTCAGCCCGGATGACGCCATTGCCACCATCCAGGGTCTCGACACCGGCAACGGCACCGACTTCGACAGTGCCCTGCAGCAGGTGCAGGACAACTATGGCAACCCCACCGACACCGATCACACCTACGTCTACTTCATCTCCGACGGTTATCCGGCCAGTGCGCTGGGCATTATCTCGCCCGGCACGTCGGTCTCCGCCAGCGAGCGGGCCGACTGGGTCGACTTCCTCGACAGCAACGATATAGACGCCGCCTACGCGGTAGGCGTGGGCGCCGACCTGACCAGCGACTATGCCAAGAGCAACCTGGATACCGTCGCCTGGGCCCCCACTGGCAACCCGAGCCTGAACTGGAACACCGACAACGGTTGGTTCCATGACCCGGGCGATTTCGTCGAAACCGGCACCAACCACAACCCCAACACCATTGTGGTGGCCAACCCACTGGACCTGCAGGGCGTGCTGCAGGGCACGGTCCCGGTACTCGAAGGCGAACTGCTCGATGGCAGCATCTCCGGCAGCGTGGCCGACGACTTCGGCGCCGACGGAGCCGCCGCGCAGAAAGTCGTCGGCGTGATGCTCGACAGTGACGGCGATGGTATCGGCGATACCGCCGCCAGCTTCGACGGCACCAGCTACAGCCTCGACCTCGGTGCCGACATCGGCACCCTGAGCATCAATGCACAAACCGGCAACTACAGTTTCAACCCGGCGACGGGCCTGGATGTGCAGGACGACACCCACTTCCAGATCATCTACACCATCGAGGATGCCGACGGCAGCCAGGGCAGCGCTACCCTCAACCTGACCATCCAGGACCAGAGCGAAGTCAGCGCCTACGACAACCGTGCTCAGGCCACGGTGCAGCAAGTCACGCTCAGCGATAACGCCCCCGCCATCACCCTGGCCAACTTCAGCAGCACCAACCTGTCCACCCCGGGCGGCTCGCAATGGGTGTTCGACAACAACGGCAATGCCGCCGTCGGCACCAAGAACGTGGTGAGCCAGAACCCCGGCGCCAACCAGTGGCAGCTGAACGGCAGTGCCGAGGTCAACAACAGCAACCAACTGGTACTCACCGATAGCAAGACCACCAACAATGACAGCAGCGGCAGCACAGTGCTCACCCCTGCTTTCAGCCTGGCGGCCAACCAGACCGCCACCCTCAGCTTCAGCGTGGATCTGGACACCCATTCGACCGGCAATCAATTCAAGGCCGGCGACAGCTTCACCTGGCGTCTGCTGGACAGCCACGGCACCACGGTCTACTCCGGCGCCCTGGGCGCCGCCGACAGCGACGGCACCATCAGCCGCACACTGAGCAGCGGCGCCACTGGCGAGACCTACCGCCTGGAGTTCAGCCTGACCGATAACACCCGGACCCAGTTCGACAACAAAACCGCTGAAGTCCGCATCGACGACATCAGCCTGGATATCACCGCTACAACCACGGTGCAGGCCAGCGCCGTCAGCGGCAACGTCATCCTCGACGGCAACAATGACCCGTCCAGCAGCCATGCCTGGGGCGCCGTGGACAGCCTGGGCAGCGAAGGCGCAACACTCAGCGCGATCAATGGCGCGCACTTCAGCGGCTCGACCACCATCACCGGCACCTACGGTTCGCTGACCATCAGTGCAACCGGTGAATACACCTATACCCCGCTGGCCAACCTGGGCAATGTCGACCACAGCGAAACGTTCGACTACACCCTGACCCAGCCGGATGGCGACAGCTCTACCGCGCAACTGGTGATCGATATCGTCGGCACCCGCACAACGCTCACACCAATCGCTGGCAACGGCACCCTCAATGGCGGCGCAAACGGCGATGTCCTGCTGGGCGACGCGGGAGCCGACACCCTCAACGGCCTGGGCGGCAACGACCATCTGGAAGGCAAGGCTGGCCTCGACAGCCTGTTTGGCGGCGAAGGCGACGATGTACTGATCGGTGGCGGCGGCACCGATGAATTGTGGGGCGGTAATGGCCGCGACACCTTCGCCTGGAACGCCGGCGAAACCGGCAGCGACACCATCAAGGATTTCACCCTGGGCGAAGACCGCATCGACCTCAGCGACCTGCTGCAAGGCGAGGAAAACGCCGCCAACCTCACCGACTACATCACGGTCAGTGCCAGCGGCGACAGCCTGCTGATCAGCAGCACCGGCAACCTGGATGCCAGCGGCAGCAACGCCGACCTGAGCATCCATCTGGACGGAATCAACCTCAACGACCCGAGCCTGGGCCTGGGTGCCACACCGGCGGCGATCATCAACTCGCTGGTGGCCGGGGCCGACCCGACCATCAAGCTGGATCACTGACCCTGCCAGGCCACAACCTGCCGACCCGCAAGGGCCGGCGGGTTGTCAGCGGGCGTGGCGCGGTTTGTCGGCGGGCTCGCCGTAACGCATGCGCGGTTGCTCCTGGCGCGGCGCCTGGCGGTGCTCCTGAGCGCGATCACGGTTCACCTGCTGCGGAGCCGGCCAGCCGGGCCTCGGGTTGCCCGCTACCGGCCGGGTGACTCGCTCGCGCCTGACCTGGTCGCGATTGTGCGGACGCTGAGCATCCCAACCCTGTTTCGACGGCCCGGCACCATAAGGCTGCGGGCGCGGGTGCTGGTGTCCGTCATGCCGATCATTGTCATGTCGGTCATACCGATCATGGCGATCGTAGCGGTCATGACGGCCATCGTGGCGACCGTCATATGTGGAGTTGTAGTAGTACCGATTCGAGTAGCCATCATGGCGTGGATAGTCGTAGCGGTAGCCCTGCGGGTAAACCGGATACACCGGATACGTCTCATAGCGCTGCACGCTGTAGCCACCACCGTAGTAGCGCGAGTCGTAACGCTCATCGTCGTAGTCATAAACGGCACAACCATTCAGGGTCAGACCCAGTACTGCAATCAGGATTGATCGGCTGGACATGGCGGCCTCCTTCGACCGCTGGGACGGCGCCGGCGAATGCCGACACCCGGGATTGCTCCCACTGTGTTCGACTGCGCAGGTCCACATCGAGTGCCCGCTCCACCTCGACCATAAGTTGTATCCACGCATTTCCCGCAGCGCACCAGATTGGCGCCACGAACAACCCAAAACAGTGCCGAAAGGTGCATTCCAGAGCCTCGCGCACTGCCAGGCGGCACGCCAGCCGCCAGTTGCGCGATCTTGGCACAGCATTCGCTATGCAGGCGCAGGGTGCCGCCCGAGATGGCTGGCACCGATCACGATGATCGCAATGGTCGGCTAGGGTTCCGGCCTGTCCGAGAGTCTGATCACGATCTTTTGGACTATGGCCAGGCAGTCGAGGGAGCGCAGTTTACGAGGTGTAAATGAGCATCCGAGGCTGTTCCCAACGCCGCATGGCCGACGGACAAGAGATCGTGAACTGATTCTGAGACAGGTGTCTGGTCCGAGAGCAGACAACCTCGCAATTGGGGTCACACGGAGGGACAAAAGCCCGGGAGAACGCGCAGTATGCCGCCGCGATCCCGTTCCGCCCCTGTCCCGAGGTTTTCATGCCCCTACGCTCGTCATTCGCCCGCCTGCTGTCCTGCTCCCTGCTGGCCCTGTTGCTGCTCCAACCGGCCCAGGCCGCCAACGAGAAACGCCCATTCAAGGTGTGCTGGTCGATCTATGCTGGCTGGATGCTCTGGGGGCAGATGGCCGAGCAGGGCATCATCGACAAGTGGGCGAAGAAATACGGCATCGAGATCCAGGTCGAGCAGGTACCGGACTACGTCGGCTCCATTGAGCAATACACCGCCAACCAGTACGACGCCTGCGCCATGACCAACATGGACGCCCTGACCATTCCGGCCGCCGCCGGGGTGGACTCCACCGCCCTGCTGGTTGGCGACTTCTCCGCCGGTGCCGACGGCATCCTGGTGCGCGGCGACAACAAGGACCTCAAGGACCTGCGCGGCAAGACCATTCTGCTGGTGGAAAACTCGGTATCCCACTACCTGCTCAGCCGCGCTCTGGAATGGGCCCACCTGAGCGAGAGCGACGTGAATATCGAGAACGTCTCGGACAAGGACCTGGCCCAGGTCTGGCGCAGTGGCAAGGGCGACGCGGTGGTCACCTGGAACCCGATCCTCGCCGACTTGCGCCAGGATGGCGACAGCGTGCTGGTGTTCAGCTCCCACCACATCCCCGGGGAAATCCTCGACCTGCTGGTGATCAACAGCACCACCCTTGCCGCCCACCCGGAACTGGGCCGTGCGCTGACCGGTGCCTGGTTCGAAGGCATGCGTCTGATGGGCATGCCCAACGCCGAAGGCCAGGCCTTCCGCGCCAGGATGGCCGCCGCTGCGGACACCACCCCGGCGGACTTCGATGAGCAGCTGAAGACCATCCGTTCCTTCTATTCGCCACGCTCGGCCTACTCCTTCGCCAGCAGCGAGAAGATGCCGGCGCTGATGGAACGGGTCGCCGACTTCGCCGACGCGCACAAGCTGCTGGGCAACGACGGCAATGGCTTGCTGACCCTCGGCGTTGCCTTCAGCGGCAACCGGGTACTGGGCAACGCGGCACAGATCAAACTGCGCTTCGACCCGGTGTATATGCAGCTGGCCAGCGAAGGCAAACTTTAAGAACCTGCCTACGATCTCTTGATCGTCGGCCATGCTGTGTTGCAACGCAGTAACAGCCGCAGGCTGGTCAATCGGGCTCGGGCTGCTCATTTACAGCTCGTAAACTCCGCGCCCTCACCCAATTTATTCGCTGGCGCTCACCCTCCGGGCCAGCCTATGGCTGTTACTCCCGCTGGTCGTTGCGCCTTGCCTGGCTCTAGCTCAAAAGATCGTAAACAGGCTCTAAGCACCATCAAGGAACACTGCGCACCACAATCGCGCAACCCATGGAGCCAGCCACGCCCCGCTTGCGTGGCAAAGCCCCGCTCTGCGGGGCTTGTTACAACTGGCACGATGTTCGCTTTAATCCAGGCATGCAGAAGCCCCCCGCAAGGGGCGCGGCACTACAACTTGCAATGGCTGACTAGGGTTCCGGCTCGCCGTTCTCCAGAGAGACAGCGAGTGACTGGTCCGAGAGTTGGCGACCTCGTTCGGGGTTACACGGCGGGACAAAAGCCCGGGAGAACGCGCCACCTGTTGATCAGGAAAGTGCCGCGCCGCTCCCTGCCCGTATTCCCTGAACTGGAGGTTCACCCATGCGCAAGTCCCTGCTGTCCTCGCTGATCGCCGTCGGCCTCGCTGCCACCCTGAGCATCCCCGCTCACGCCGAGAAGAAAGACCACTTCAACGTCTGCTGGACCATCTACGCCGGCTGGATGCCGTGGGAATACGGTCAGGCCGAAGGCATAGTCGCCAAGTGGGCGAAGAAGTACGACATCGCCATCGACGTGGTGCAGCTCAACGACTACGTCGAGTCGATCAACCAGTACACCGCCGGCCAGTTCGACGGCTGCACCATGACCAACATGGACGCCCTGACCATCCCCGCCGCCGGTGGCGTGGACAGCACCGCGCTGGTGATCGGCGACTTCTCCAACGGCAACGACGGCATCGTGCTCAAGGGCGAGAAGAAGACCCTGGGCGACCTCAAGGGCCTCGACGTCAACCTGGTCGAACTCTCCGTTTCCCACTACCTGCTGGCCCGCGGCCTGGAAAAGGCTGACCTGAGCGAGAAAGACCTCAAGGTGGTGAACACCTCCGACGCCGACATGGTCGCAGCCTTCGCCACCGGCGACGTCAAGGCCGTGGCTACCTGGAACCCGCTGCTGGCCGAGATCGAAGCCACCCCGGCGGTGACCAAGGTGTTCGACTCCAGCCAGATCCCCGGCGAGATCATCGACCTGATGGTGGTCAACAGCGAAACCCTGAAGGACAACCCGGCCCTGGGCAAAGCCCTGACCGGCGCCTGGTACGAAATCATGGCGACCATGAGCGCCGACTCGGCCGCCGGCAAGGCCGCCCGCGAGCACATGGCTAAGGCCTCCGGCACCGACCTGGCCGGCTACGAAGCCCAGCTCGCCGCGACCAAGATGTTCTACAGCGCCAAGGATGCCGTGGCCTTCGCCAACAGCGCGAAACTGCCGGCAACCATGAGCAAGGTGGCCAGCTTCTCCTTCGACCACGGCCTGCTCGGTGAAGGTGCGCAGAGCGCCGACGCCATCGGCATGAGCTTCGCCCGCGACGTGGTCACCGGCGACAAGAGCAACGTCAAGCTGCGCTTCGACCCGTCGTTCATGCAGATGGCGGCCGACGGCAAGCTGTAAGGCGTTTGATCGCTCCCACGTCGAGGCGTCAAACCGTCCGCGTGGGAATGCATTCCGTAGGGCGGGTGTTAACCGCGTG
>JBOFCR010000123.1:0-22256 GCA_051646165.1 Pseudomonas sp.
TCGGCCGCAACAGCAACTTCGGCCAGTTGATGCAGACCAACGTGATTTCCGAATACGGTCACACGCCGCAGGAGCAGACCTGCCTGAACCTGGTCTACCTGATGGCCGGGAACTCGACCAACGAGCCGCTGCCGTTGGCCGGCACCGACGAGCGCTTCCACATAACCGGCGGCAACGACTCGGTGGTCTACGCCATGGCCAACCAGTTGCCGGCGGGCAGCATAGTCACCGGCAAGAAGCTCACCAGCATCTCCGGCGGCGCCATGGGCCCCTATGTCTGCGGCTTCGCCGACGGCAGCAGCGACATCTGCGATCAACTGGTACTGGCCCTGCCGTTCAGCAAGCTGCGCGAGGTGGATATCTCCCCCGAGGTCCGCGCCAGCTTCTCCCCGGCCAAGCGCGAGGCGATCGCCCGGATGGCCCTCGGCAGCAATGGCAAGATTCATATCCAGTGCGGCTCGCGGCCCTGGAATGCGCAGCGCCAGGTGGGCGGCGAGCTGGTGCAGATGGGCGGTGTCAGCTACTCCGGCGCCACTGGCTTCGTCACCGTCTGGGACACCCAGGTCAATAAGCCAAGCACCGGCAGCGTGCTGAGCAACTTCCTCGGCGGCCAGCAGGGGCGTGACCTGAACGCCAGCGTGCCCTTCCAGCAGGCGGCGAGCCAGGACGTGAACCGGCTGCTCGGGCAGATCGAACCGGTGTTCCCCGGGACCACCGCGGCCTACCAGGGCAAGGCGCTGGTGTCGAAGTGGCAGATCAACCCGTGGAGCGGAGGCAGTTATGCGGCTCCGGCGCTGGGTCACTACACCAGCTTCTGGGGCGCGCAGTGGGAGAAGGACAGCGGCAACCGCATCCACTTCTGTGGCGAGCACTGCTCGCAGGAGTACTGGGGCTTCCTCAACGGCGCGGTGGAGACCGGCGAGCTGGCCGCTCAGGCGCTGGTCCAGGGTTAGTGGCCGGTTTGGCTGATTCGCATCGCTGATTCCGGCGCTGAATGCATGAATCAGCCGCACCGACCACGGATTCTGCGCGGCGGGCAGGGACGCCCGCCTCGCGTTTACCGGTGCCGGCACCGGCAGCTTTCGTCGGCAGAGCGCCCGCTGTCCCCGCAAATGACTACTCTGGAGGCTCGTCTGTCCAGGGAAGCGCCGACATGCCGTTGTCATCCGATACTTTTATCGACCAGCTGTACCGCGAGGAGTCGCGGCGGGTGCTGGCGACGCTGATTCGCTTGCTGGGCGACTTCGATCTGGCCGAGGAGGCCCTGCACGAGGCCTTCCGCGCGGCCATGGAACAGTGGCCGGCGCAGGGTGTGCCGGCCAATCCGCGTGCCTGGCTGGTCTCGGCCGGGCGCTTCAAGGCCATCGACCAGCTGCGCCGCCAGGCGCGTTTTCAGGCTCTTGATGATATTCCCGAACCGGCCGGCGAAGGCGAGGCGGTGTGGGACGGCGAGTTGCTGGAAGACGACCGCCTGCGCCTGATCTTCACCTGCTGCCACCCGGCCCTGGCTGCCGATGCTCAGGTGGCGCTGACCCTGCGCGAAGTCTGCGACCTGAGCACCGAGGAAATCGCCCATGCCTTCCTCGCCACGCCGGGCACCATCGCCCAGCGCATCGTGCGGGCCAAGAACAAGATCCGTGATGCGCGCATTCCCTATGAGGTGCCCGGGCGCAGCGAGCTGGGCGAGCGCCTGGAAGCGGTGCTGCGGGTGGTCTACCTGGTATTCAACGAAGGCTACTTTGCCAGCTCCGGTGCCGAGCTGACCCGCCAGCAGCTGTCCGCCGAGGCGATCCGCCTGGGCCGCCTGCTGCATGAGCTGCTGCCCGAGGCGGAAGTGCAGGGCCTGCTGGCGCTGATGCTGCTGGGCGAGTCGCGGCGCGCCGCGCGCACCGCCGCCGATGGTCTGCCGGTGCTGCTGGAGGATCAGGATCGAGGCCTGTGGGATCGCACCTTAATAGAAGAGGGCGAGGCGCTGGTGATGACTGCCTTCCAGTCCGGCAGCATCGGCCCGTACTGCCTGCAGGCCGCCATCGCTGCGCTGCATGCCGAGGCGGACAGCGTGGCGGGCACCGACTGGGCGCAGATCGTTGGCCTGTACGACGTGTTGCTGCGCGCCACGCCTTCTCCGGTGGCCGAGCTCAACCGTGCCGTGGCCCTGGCCATGCGCGACGGTGCCGAAGCCGGTCTGCGCCAGATCGATACGCTGCTGGCGCGTGGCGAGCTGGCCGACTATCACCTGGCGCATGCCGCCCAGGCCGATCTGTGTCGCCGCCTCGGCCGTACCGACGCTGCGCGTGCGGCCTACCAGCGTGCCCTGCAGCTGAGTCAGCAGGGCGCCGACCGGCAGTTTCTCGAACGGCGGCTGGCCGAGCTGCCGGGCGCCTGAAAAATAATTGCGCGGCCCTGTCGAATTGCCGGTGCGCCGCCCGACTAATGGATAACCGCAGCGAAAAGCGCTGCCAGGGAGGAACACGATGAAATACCTGTGCCTGATCTACAGCGACGAGAAAGTCCTGCACGACTCGCCGGACAGCCCGCACGACGGTGAGTGCCTCGACTATTTCCAGAGCGTGCAGCAGAGCGGACGCATGCTTGCCGCCGAACCCCTGGAACCGGTCGCCACCGCCACCACGGTGCGTGTGCGCGGCGGCAAGCTGAGCATCACCGACGGCCCCTTCGCCGAGACCAAGGAGCAGCTGGCCGGCTTCTACCTGATCGAGGCGCGCGACCTCAACGAGGCGCTGCAGATCGCCGGCGGCATTCCCGCTGCGCGGGTCGGTAGCGTCGAGGTGCGGCCGGTGCGCCAGCTACAGGTCTAGGCCTTCTCCCCTCTCCCTTTGGGAGAGGGGGTTAAGTGTGCACGCCCGAGGCCAGGGGCTGGCCTGCTGTCTTGCCAGGCATGCATCCATGGTTCGAACCGAGAGGCATCGAGATGAATCCGGACTACCCGAAAGTCGCCCGCCGCGAAGAATGGCTGGCCGCCCGTCTGCAACTGCTGGCGCAGGAGAAGGCTCTGACCCGACTGCACGACCGTTACCAGCCCGCCTCGGCCAGCGCCGCGGCCCATGACTGCTGCCACTGAGCAAGGAGAACTGCATGACCAGCGCCACCGCATTGCGCGAGCTGCTCGACAGCTGGGTCAAGGCCAACCAGGCCAAGGACCTGGACGCCATCATCAACCACTACAGCGCCGACGTGCTGGCCTTCGATGCCGTCCTCCAGCTGCAGTTCAAGGGCCGCGAGGCCTACCGGGCGCACTGGCAGGTGTGCCTGGAGATGTGCGCCGGGCCGACCACCTTCGAGGTCGCCGAGTTGCAGCAGGAGGCCAATGGCGAGCTGGGTTTCGGCCACTTCCTCTGCTACTGCGCCGGCACCGATGCCGAGGGCAAGGCCCAGGGCTGTTGGCTGCGGGTCAGCCAGGGTTATCGCCGCGAAGGCGGGCGCTGGCTGATCGCCCACGAGCATTTTTCGGTGCCATTCGATCCGCAGAGCGGGCAGGCGCTGTTCGAGCTGACACCCTGAGTGTTGCCGGTGGCCGGTGCGCACCGATTGAAAAGGACTGATAACAATGAGAGGACGCAAGATGCTGGGGACTATTCTGCTGCTGGTACTGGCCCTGGTGGCCGGGTTTGCCGTGCTGGCCTCACGCCAGCCGGATGAGTTTCGGGTCGAACGCAGCATCCTGATCCAGGCGCCGGTGGAGCGGGTGTTCGCCCAGGTCGAAGACTTCCAGCAGTGGCACCAGTGGTCGCCCTGGGCCAGGCGCGACCCGGCCATGCAGGTCAGCTACGAGGGGGCCGCCAAGGGTGTCGGCGCGCTGTATCGCTGGTCCGGCAATCGCCAGGTGGGCAAGGGCAGTTGCAGCATCAGCGCGGTCACGCCCAACGAGCTGGTACGCATGCAGCTGGAGTTTCTCGAACCCTTCCAGGCCAGCAACGTTGCTGAGTTCCACTTCCAGCCTGAGGCCGGTGGCACGCGGGTGAGCTGGAGCATGAGCGGGCGCAGCAACTTCATCAGCAAGGCCATGGGTTTGCTGTTCAGCATGGACAAGATGGTCGGCGGCGATTTCGAGCAGGGCCTGGCCAGCCTCAAGGCGCGCAGCGAGGCGCCATGACCCGCCCGCCGCGACCGATTGCCATTGGGCTGCCCGCCCGGCCGCGCTTTTCCCTACAATCAGCCTTTTGCTGCCTGGCTAAGGAGTCCCCGTGGCATCGGTTATCGCGGTCGAAAACCTGAGCAAGACCTACGCATCCGGCCATCCGGCGCTGAACAACATCAACCTGGACATCCAGCAGGGTGAAATCTTCGCCCTGCTCGGCCCCAACGGCGCTGGCAAGACCACCCTGATCAGCATCATCTGCGGCATCGTCAATCCCGGTTCCGGCCAGGTGCGCGTGGCCGGTCACGACATCAAGGCCGACTACCGCGCGGCGCGCTCTGCCATCGGCCTGGTGCCGCAGGAGCTGGTCAACGACGTATTCGAAACGGTGTGGGCCACGGTGCGTTTCAGCCGCGGCCTGTTCGGCAAGAAGCCGAACCCGCAGTACCTGGAGCAGCTGCTCAAGGACCTGTCGCTGTGGGACAAGCGCGACGCCAAGATCTTCGAGTTGTCCGGCGGCATGAAGCGCCGGGTGATGATCGCCAAGGCGTTGAGCCACGAGCCGTCGATCCTGTTTCTCGACGAGCCCACCGCCGGCGTCGACGTCGAGCTGCGCCGCGACATGTGGAACATGGTGCGCCGCCTGCGCGAGCGCGGGGTGACCATCATCCTCACCACCCATTACATCGAGGAAGCCGAGGAGATGGCCGACCGCATCGGAGTGATCCGCAAGGGCGAGATCATCCTGGTCGAGGACAAGCACGTGCTGATGCACAAGCTCGGCAAGAAGCAGCTGACCCTGCAGCTCAGGCACCCGCTGGCCAGCCTGCCGGCCGAGCTGGCCGGCTATGCCTTGGAGCTTACGGATGAAGGCCATGCCCTGGTGTTCACCTTCGACGCCCAGCGCGAGCACACCGGCATCGCCGAGCTGCTGCGCGACCTGGCCCAGCACGGCATCGACTTCAAGGACCTGCAGTCCAGCGAAAGCTCGCTGGAAGACATCTTCGTCAACCTGGTGAGGGCCAGCGCATGAACCTGTATGCCATCAAGGCCATCTACCTGTTCGAGCTGGCGCGCACCTGGCGCACCCTGCTGCAGAGCATCGCCACCCCGGTGATCAGCACTTCGCTGTATTTCGTGGTGTTCGGCTCGGCCATCGGCAGCAGCATGACCGAGGTGCACGGGGTCAGCTACGGCGCCTTTATCGTGCCGGGCCTGATCATGCTGGCGCTGCTCACCGAGAGCATTGGCAACGCCTCGTTCGGCATCTATATGCCGAAGTACTCGGGCACCATCTACGAACTGCTGTCGGCGCCGGTGTCGTTCTTCGAGATTCTGGTCGGTTACGTTGGCGCGGCAGCGACCAAGTCGATGGTCCTCGGCCTGATCATCTTCGCCACCGCGCGGCTGTTCGTCGATTTCGAGGTGGCCCACCCGTTCTGGGCGCTGGCCTTCCTGGTGCTGACGGCGATCACCTTCTGCCTGTTCGGCTTCATCATCGGCGTGTGGGCCGACGGCTGGGAGAAACTGCAGGTGGTGCCGGCACTGATCGTCACGCCGCTGGCCTTCCTCGGCGGCAGCTTCTACTCGATCAGCATGCTGCCGGAGCTGTGGCAGAAGCTGACCCTGTTCAACCCGGTGGTGTACCTGATCAGCGCGTTCCGCTGGGCCTTCTTCGGCGTGGCCGACGTCAATCTCGGGCTGAGCGTGGCGATGATCCTTGGCTTCCTGCTGGTCTGCGTGCTGGTGGTGAGCTGGATCTTCAAGACCGGCTACCGGCTGCGCCACTGAGGGGTAGGGCGGGTGTAGCAACGGCCGATGGTTCCCGGGGAACCGATCCCGTGACGCTCCGCGTCACGGTGGGTGGCACAAATCCGGCGGGTGGACGCCGGAGCGTCGAAGGCTGCATTCCCACGCGGAGCGTGGGAACGATCGAGCTACCTCGTCGTCCTCGCGCAGGCGGGGACCCAGTGGGCCGGCGCGGTGATTTGCGAGTTCTCCTATTCGGCGTAGGGCGGGTGCAACCCGCGTTGGTGTTGCACGTCAGCACTCGATGATATTCACCGCCAACCCACCGCGTGCCGTCTCCTTGTACTTGCTCTTCATGTCCGCCCCCGTCTGGCGCATGGTGCGGATCACCCGGTCCAGCGAGATGAAGTGCTGGCCGTCGCCGCGCAGGGCCATGCGCGCGGCGTTGATCGCCTTCACCGAGCCCATGGCGTTGCGCTCGATGCACGGCACCTGGACCAGCCCGCCGACCGGGTCGCAGGTCAGCCCGAGGTTGTGCTCCATGCCGATCTCGGCGGCGTTCTCCACCTGCTGGATACTGCCGCCGAGCACCTCGCACAGCGCGCCGGCAGCCATCGAGCAGGCCACCCCGACTTCGCCCTGGCAGCCGACTTCGGCACCGGAGATCGAGGCGTTTTCCTTGTACAGGATGCCGATTGCAGCGGCGGTGAGCAGGAAGCTGATCACCCCGTCGTCGCTGGCGCCGGGGGCGAAGCGCCGGTAATAGTGCAGCACCGCCGGCACTATGCCGGCCGCGCCGTTGGTGGGGGCGGTGACCACCCGGCCGCCGCTGGCGTTTTCCTCGTTGACCGCCAGGGCATACAGGTTGACCCAGTCCAGCGTGGTCAGCGGGTCGCGCAGGCTGGCTTCGGGGTGTTCGCTGAGCTGGCGGTGCAGGGCGGCAGCACGGCGGCGCACCTTGAGGCCGCCGGGCATGATGCCCTCGTTGCGACAGCCGGCGGTGACGCAGTCCTGCATCACTTGCCAGATCTTCAGCAGGCCGCTGCGGGTCTCCGCCTCCGGGCGCCAGGCCAGCTCGTTGGCCAGCATCAGCTGGCTGATCGACAGGCCATGTTCGTTGCACTGGGCCAGCAGTTCCTTGGCGGTCTTGAACGGGTAGGCCAGCGGTGTCTGGTCCTCGACAATGCGGTCGGCGCCAGCGGCTTCCTCGTCGACCACGAAGCCGCCGCCCACCGAGTAGTACTCGCGTGAACGGATCTGCAGGCCGGCGGCATCGAAGGCGCGGAAGATCATGCCGTTGGGATGGAAGTCGAGCGGCTTCCTGATCATCGCCAGGTGTTCCTTCTCGACGAAGCGGATGGTCTGCTCGCCGCCCAGCCTGAGTTCGCCACTGGCGCGGATAGCCGCCAGGCGGCTGTCGATGGTCGAGGTGTCGATGCTGTCCGGTTGCTCGCCTTCCAGGCCCAGCAGCACCGCCTTGTCGCTGCCGTGGCCCTTACCGGTGGCGCCGAGAGAACCGTACAGCTCGACCTTGAGGCTGGTGGTGGTGGCCAGCAGGTGCTCCCGGCGCAGGCCGTCGACGAAGCGCGCGGCGGCGCGCATCGGCCCCACGGTATGCGAGCTGGACGGGCCGATACCGATCTTGAACAGGTCGAAGACGCTGAGGGCCATGACGAACTCCACTGACTGATTGCAGTTTAGACCGCTGGCTCGCGCCATCAGTCGCTGAGCAGGCGTCCCGTGCGGATTGGTGTGGCGCCGGCCACCTTGGCCAGCCACAGGCCCGGCTGGGCGTAGCGCATCCGCTCGCGGGCGTAGATCACCCCGGTGGTGCTGGCGTATACCACGCTGCGCTGGTCGCTGAGCGGGTCGAGCACTTCGAAGAGGGCATCGCCGACCTGCACCTGCGCGCCGACCGGTTGCAGGAAACTGACCACGCCGGGGTGCGGCGGGTAGGCGTACTGCGCGCCGGCGAAGGGGGTTGGCTGGCAGCTCGGCGCCGGTGCCGCCGGCCAGTCGCCGGCGATCAGGCCCTGCTCCGCCAGGTAGGCGAGGATCGCCTCGGCCTGGGCGCTGCAACGCTGTGTCTCGGTATCGGCCATGCCGCCCAGCTCGACGGTCACCGCCAGGCAGGCCGAGGGAATGGCCGCGCCGGGGAAGCGTTTGGCCAGGCGCAGCCAGGGGCTGGCGCAGGATTCGTCGAACGAGCTGCCGCCGCCATCCTCGGCCACCAGCAGGGCGCCGGCCTGCAGGCGTGCGGCCAGCGACGCCAGCGGCTCGGCGTGTTGCGGCAGGCTGTACAGGTGCACCACGGCCTCGAAGTCGCAGTGCAGGTCGAGCACCAGGTCGGCGTCGCAGGCATGCCGCAGCAGCAGGCGCTGCAGGGCTTCGAGCTGCGAGCCGGCGGGCGGCAGGGCGTCCAGCGCCTGGCGCATGCTGTGGCGGATCAGGCCGATGTTGGCCTCGCCATCGCTGCCCAGACGGCCCTCCAGCAGGGGCGCGCAGAGCGGGTCGAGGTCGGCGAAGTCGCGGTTGAAGTTCTTGCCGCTGCTCAGTTCGAAACGGCCCTGGTGGGTGGCCTGGAACATCTGCGCCAAACCGATCGGGTTGGCCACCGGTACCAGTTCGACGACCCCGCGCAGCTGGCCGGCCTGCTCCAGTTCGGCCAGGCGCCGCTTGAGCTCGATGGCGACACGCATGCCCGGCAATTCGTCGGCATGCAGGGCGGCCTGGATATAGGCCTTGCGCGCGCCGCTGCCGAAGCGCAGCACGTTCAGGCGGCGCTCGCTGCCGCTGGTGCTCCAGGGCAGCAGGTGTTCGATCTGTTCCACGGCTATCGCTCCGAGGTTGGCGGTAGATGGCTTCGAGGATACTCCAGGCGGCTCGGGTGCTCTTACAGGGAAGGGACGTTTACGGTCGAGGCCTGCGGCTTTGGTCGGCTTGAGTCGCCTTGTCGTTCAGCGCTATCTTGCAGCTGGCTAATAATTAGCCTGCTATATACCCCTTCGAGTTTTCCATGAGCCTGAATCCCGCCCCGTCCCGTGGGCACGAAGAGCCGTTCAAGGGCATCCTGCTGGTGTGCCTGGCGATCTTCCTGTTTGCCAGCCACGACGCCCTGTCCAAGTACCTGTCCGGTATCTATCCGGTGGTGATGGTGGTGTGGGTGCGCTACCTGGTGCACACCCTGCTGCTGGCTGGTTTCTTCCTGCCGCGCGAGGGCTTTGGCGTGCTGCGCAGTGGCCGCCCGGGGTTGCAGCTGGTGCGTGCGCTGAGCCTGATCGGTTGCAGCCTGTTCTTCACCGCCGGGTTGCGGCATATCCCGCTGGCGGAGGCGACCGCAGTCAACTTCCTCGCACCGCTGCTGGTGCTGGCCCTGTCGGTGCCACTGCTCGGCGAGCGGGTTGGGCGCGGCCAGTGGCTGGCGGTGCTCGGTGGCCTGGTCGGGGTACTGGTGATCATTCGTCCCGGCTCGGCGCTGTTCACCCCGGCGATTCTGTTTCCGCTGGGCTCGGCGCTGTGCTTCGGTTTCTACCAGATCCTCACTCGCCTGCTCGCCAGCCACGACAGCCCGGCCACCAGCAACTTCCTCGCCGGGTCTGCTGGCACCGTTCGGCTATGGGCAGATCGTCTTCGCCGGCCTGCTCGGCTTCCTGGTGTTCGGCCATATGCCGGATGCCTGGGCGCTGCTGGGCATCTGCATCATCTGCCTGTGCGGCCTGCTGGTGGCGCTGGGACAACGCTCGGCGGTTGATAGCGGGCGCTAGGAGTGCATGCGGCAAAGGTGTCAAGCTGTAGGTTGGCTTGAGGAGCAACGCGACGAAGCCCAACGACGCCAGCTCCCGGTTGTTGGGCTTCGCTGCGCTCAACGCCAACCTACTCGCGTGTACCGGCGCGCGCTGTCATCGCGAAGAACGGGCCAGCCACGCCAGGCAAAAACCATGCAACACATGGGTGGGCGATGCTAGATAGGAAAGGGGAAGCGGAGCTTGTGGCCCCGCGACGGCACTGGCCGGGTAGGCTGGTGCTGACACCGGAGGTGCTTGCACACCGAAGGTGTCGAGAGGGAAGACGCGGCACCCGGCGGATAGCCCCCGATCTGGGTGGTGTCGCGGTTGGTGGCGAGCGGCGCAAGGCCGCCTGCACACCGGGTGTGGCGTTTGGCAGGGGCTCCGGGGAGCCGCGCATGACGCCGTGCTGCGAATACGAACCGGGCCAGTATGCCGCGGAAAGCTTTCAACCCGCTTTCCGCGGCCCTATTCCGGGTGCAGTCAGCCGATGGTCATCAGGCTGGCATTACCGCCGGCCGCCGCGGTGTTCACGCTGAGGGCATGCTCGATCAGCAGACGCTCCAGCGCAATGTCGGTCTCGCCCTTGTTCAGGCCGTGCACACCGATGATCGCGCCCTTGCGCTGTGCAGCCAGCTGGCTGACCTCGCGCAGCTGGTCGGAGTCACCGTGATGGAGGATGGCGTCGAACTCGGCGTCCACGCTGGTCCAGTCGGCCACCAGGTCGATGCGTTTCTGCACATCCTTCGGCAGGCTGGCGAACACTTCGCGCTGGCTCTCCAGCCACAAGGCGCGGCTGCCCACGGCCAGGGTCGCGGCCAGTTGCGCGAGCAGGTCGCCGCGCTCCTCGGCCAGGCCCAGCACGCGTTCACGCGGCAGCAGGCTATAGGTGTTGCGCTCGCCGGTCGGGCCGTTGAGCACGTGGCAGGTGTAACTCTGCGCCAGGTCGGCGTATTGCGCGCACAGCGTGGCCAGGGCCTGGTCGTGCTTGCCGGCCCAGTCGTTGAGCGCGTGAAGGGCTTTCTCCTGCTCGGCCGGGCGCGCCAGGGCCTGCACGTTGTCGCCCTTGAGCTGCTGGGCCACCGCTTCCTGCGGACGGGTCGACAGCAGGCGGTACAGGTACAGCGGGCCGCCGGCTTTCGGGCCGGTGCCGGACAGACCTTCACCGCCGAACGGCTGCACGCCGACCACGGCGCCAACGATGTTGCGGTTCACGTACAGGTTGCCGACGTGGGCGTTGTCCACCACCTGGGCGATGGTCTCGTCGATGCGGGTGTGCACGCCGAGGGTCAGGCCGTAGCCGCTGTCGTTGATCTGCTGCAGCAAGTTGCCGAGGTCGCTGCGCGGGTAGCGCACCAGGTGCAGCACCGGGCCGAAGATCTCGCGCTGCATCTCGGCGAAGCTGTCCAGTTCGATCAGGGTCGGCATGACGAAGGTGCCACGCTTGATCTCGTCGCCACTGGCGCGCGCGCTCTGGAATACCTTGCGGCCCTTCTCGCGCATCTTCTCGATGTGCTGCTCGATGTTGCCCTTGGCCTCGGCGTCGATTACCGGGCCGATATCGGTGTGCAGACGCTCCGGCGAACCCATGCGGTATTCGGCCATGGCGCCCTTGAGCATCTCGATCACGCGGTCGGCCACATCTTCCTGCACGCACAGCACGCGCAGGGCCGAGCAGCGCTGGCCGGCGCTGTCGAAGGCGGAGTTGACCACGTCGACCACCACCTGCTCGGCCAGCGCCGAGGAGTCGACGATCATCGCGTTGAGGCCGCCGGTTTCGGCGATCAGCGGGATGGTGCGGCCCTGGGCGTCGAGGCGCCCGGCGATGTTGCGCTGGAGGATGCCGGCGACTTCGGTGGAGCCGGTGAACATCACTCCACGCACGCGCTCGTCACCCACCAGGCGGGCACCGACGGTTTCGCCACGGCCCGGCAGCAGCTGCACGGCACCGGCCGGCACGCCGGCTTCGAGGAGGATGCGCACGGCCTGGGCAGCGATCAGCGGAGTCTGCTCGGCCGGCTTGGCCAGCACGGTGTTGCCGGCGGCCAGGGCGGCAGCCACCTGGCCGCTGAAGATTGCCAGTGGGAAGTTCCACGGACTGATGCACACCACCGGCCCCAGCGGGCGATAGCTGTCGTTGCTGAAATGCTCACGTGCCTGCGCCGCGTAGTAGCGCAGGAAGTCCACCGCTTCGCGCACTTCGGCGATGGCGTTGGCGAAGGTCTTGCCCGACTCGCGTGCCAGCAGGCCCATCAGTTGCTGGATTTCCGCTTCCATCTGGTCGGCGGCGCGCTCCAGCACGGCGGCGCGTTCGGCCGGCAGGGTCGACTGCCAGATCGGCCCGCTGGCCTGGGCGCAGAGGATCGCGCTCTTCACATCGGCTTCGCTGGCTTCATGCACATGGCCGACCAGGTCGCGCTGATCGGCCGGGTTGCGCAGCGGCTCGGCCGGGCCGGGCGCCGGGGTGTCGCCGCCGAGCATCGGCTGGGCCACATAGACAGTGTTAGTGCTGGACAGCAGCGCGGCGGACAGCGAGCCCAGGCGGTGTTCGTTGGCCAGGTCGATGCCGCTGGAGTTGGCGCGGGCAGTGCCATACAGGTCGCGCGGCAGCGGGATGCGCGGGTGCGGCAGGCCGACGGCGCCTTCCTGGGCCGCTATCTGCTCGACCTGTTCGACCGGGTCGAGCACCAGCTCCTTCAGCGAGATGCTGTGGTCGGCGATGCGGTTGACGAACGAGGTGTTGGCGCCGTTTTCCAGCAGGCGACGCACCAGGTAGGCGAGCAGCGTTTCATGGCTGCCGACCGGGGCGTAGATGCGGCACGGACGGTTGAACTTGCCGTCGGCGACCTTGCCCACTACCTGTTCGTACAGCGGCTCGCCCATGCCGTGCAGGCACTGGAACTCGTACTGGCCCGGGTAGTAGTTCTGCCCGGCGATCTGGTAGATGGCCGACAGCGAGTGGGCGTTGTGGGTGGCGAACTGCGGGTAGATGGCTTCCGGCACGGCCAGCAGCTTGCGCGCGCAGGCGATGTAGGAAATGTCGGTGTACGGCTTGCGGGTGTACACCGGGTAGCCTTCCAGGCCGTTGACCTGGGCCAGCTTGATCTCGCTGTCCCAGTAGGCGCCCTTCACCAGGCGGATCATCAGGCGGTGGCGGCTGCGTTTGGCCAGATCGATGACGTAATCGATCACGTACGGGCAGCGCTTCTGGTAACCCTGGATAACGAAGCCGATGCCGTTCCAGCCGGCCAGCTCGGGGGCGAAGCACAGGCGCTCGAGCAGGTCGAGGGAGATCTCCAGGCGGTCGGCTTCTTCGGCGTCGATGTTGAGGCCTATGTCGTATTGCTTGGCCAGCTTGGTCAGGCCCAGCAGGATCGGGTACAGCTCGTCCATCACTCGCTCGTACTGGGCGCGGCTGTAGCGCGGGTGCAGGGCGGAGAGCTTGATCGAGATGCCCGGGCCTTCGTAGATGCCACGGCCGTGGGAGGCCTTGCCGATGGCATGGATGGCCTGCTCGTAGGAGGCCAGGTAGCGCTTGGCGTCGGCCTCGGTCAGCGCGGCTTCGCCGAGCATGTCGTAGGAGTAGCGGAAGCCTTTGCTTTCCATGGCGCTGGCGTTGGCCAGCGCTTCGCCGATGGTTTCGCCGGTGACGAACTGCTCGCCCATCAGGCGCATGGCCATGTCCACGCCCTTGCGGATCACCGGCTCGCCGCTCTTGCCGATCAGGCGGTTGAGCGAGGAGGAGAGGCCGGCCTCGTTGTGGGTGGACACCAGCTTGCCGGTGATCAGCAGGCCCCAGCTCGCCGCGTTGACGAACATCGACGGGCTCTGGCCCAGGTGCTGGCTCCAGTTGCCGTTGGCGATCTTGTCGCGGATCAGGGCATCGCGGGTGGCCTTGTCTGGGATGCGCAGCAGCGCTTCGGCCAGGCACATCAGCGCTACGCCTTCCTGGGAGGACAGCGAGAACTCCTGCAGCAGGCCCTGCACCAGGCCCTGGCGACCGCTGGCGGTCTTCTGGTTGCGCAGCTTCTCGGCGATACCGAGGGCCATCGTCTGGGTGGCTTCGGCCTGCTCTTTCGGCAGCCGGGCCTGCTCCAGCAGCATCGGCAGCGCTTCGGTTTCCGGGCGGCGATAGGCGGAGGTGATGGCGGCGCGCAGCACCGACTGCGGCAGGATGCTTTCGGCGAAATCGAGGAACACCTGCAGACCTTGTTCGCTCAGGTGCTCTACCGCTTCTTCGCCCGCCGCGGCGGCCAGGCCGGAATGTTCGGCCGGGGTCAGGCCACCTTCGACCTGCTCCAGATAGTTGAAGATCGCCTGCTTGATCAGCCAGTGCGGGGTGCGGTCGAGGGTTTGTGCCGCTTGCTTCAGACGTTCGCGGGTGGCGTCGTCGAGTTTTACGCCAAGGGTGGTGGTGGCCATTGGTTTTCCTATCTGAGCTGGTGCGCGGGTGGCGCGTGGCGGAAGAGTAAACCGCCGGCAACCATAGGTGCAACTAGGTGCAACCCATTGAAAGGGGCGTTCGTCAGAAAGCCTGGCTCAGGAGTGGCAAGCTTTTGCGCCATTTCCAGGATTTTTCCGGCTGAACTCCTGCGGCTTGCTGGTTTGCCTTAGGTTGCACCTTTTTTAGCGTTTCTTGTAAAGGTGCAACCTGCTCGGGTCGTAGCCTGCCTGTATGGGTATGGCACAACCCTGCGCACCCGGCAGGGTGGAGCCGATGATCGGTTGTGGGTCGACGTGCCGGGTGGCGATGCGTTTCTGGCCGTCTTCAGTCGTCAGGGTGAGCTTATCGAAGGCGGTCGCTATGTGTTCAAGCGGTGGGCTGTCGGCGCTGCTGGTCGGTCGCGACGGCTCCAGGGTGCTGGCAGCTGGAGCGGCGCGAGGCCTTCCAGAAGGCCCGGCCGCCAGCGAGGGCGCCGGGTTGCGCTGGCAGAACTGTCGCCCGGCCGCGTGGAGCGCCAGCGGGTGTTCTTCCGTCGCATTGGCGATTGCGTCATTGCGGTCGGCCACTATCTGCTGGCAGTGGGCTGCTGCCGCGAGTCGCAGGCCGGGTTTGGCGGCTCCGGTGCGGGTGATGTACCCGTTATCTGCTCAGTTCGTACGCACACATATTGACCGTCGTGGCCAGGTTCAGCGACTCGATGGCGCCGCAGCCGGCAATGGTGAACGGCTGGGCGCCCAGTGCGACCAACTGCTCGCGGGGCACGCCGCGTGCCTCGTTGCCGAACAGATAACAGTCAAAGGTCTTGAAGCTGGCCGCTTGCAGGCTGTCGCCCTGCATATCCAGGCAGGCAATGCGCTGGAAGCGCGCGGGCAAGGAATCCAGCTGCACATCCAGCTCCATGGGCGTATGGAAAATGGCGCCCATGCTGGAGCGCACGACCTTGGGGTTGTACGGGTCGACGCTGCCGGGGCTGAGCAGGCAGCGGAAATTGCCGAACCAGGCCAGGGTACGCAGGATGGTGCCGAGATTGCCCGGGTCCTGGATCTCGTGCAGGTAGATGGCGCGCTCGCCGGCTGCCGCAGCCGGTGTGTCCTGCGCCAGCATCGGCACCACGGCGATGATGCCCTGGGGCGTCTGGGTGTCGGCGATCTGCGCCATCTGCCGGTCGCTGATCACATGCGTTCTGAACGGGCTCTGCCAGTGCTCGTAGGCGCTGGTCACATACAGCTCGCTACGCTGCAGCTGCGGGTTGTGCAGGGCCGCCTTCTGCAACTCCAGAATCAGATGCTCGCCCTCCACCAGAAAGTGACCGAACTCGGCCCGGTACTTCTTCTGTTGCAGCTTCTTGATGTCGTCGAGCTTCATTCTCAGCGGCCCTGCCCGGACAGCATCGACTTGGCCACCGCTTCGGCAACCTTGATGCCGTCCACGCCCGCCGAGAGGATGCCTCCCGCGTAACCGGCGCCTTCACCGGCTGGAAACAGCCCGCGCAGGTTGAGGCTTTGCAGGGTCTCGTTATCGCGGGTGATGCGCACCGGCGAGGAGGTGCGGGTCTCGATGCCGGTGAGCACCGCGTCATCCCGGTCGAAACCGCGGATCTGCTTGCCGAATGCCGGCAGCGCCTCGCGAATGGCCTCGATGGCATACGCCGGCAGCGAAGGCGCCAGATCGCCCAGGCGCACGCCGGGTTTGTAGGAAGGTTCCACTTCACCAAACTCACTCGACGGCACGCCGCGAATGAAATCGCCCACCAGCTGCGCTGGGGCACAGTAATCGCTGCCGCCCAGCTCGTAGGCGCGGGATTCCAGGCGCTCCTGGAGTTCCACACCAGCCAACGGGCCGCCGGGGAAGTCCTGCTCCGGGTTGATGCCCACGACGATGCCGGCGTTGGCATTGCGCTCGTTGCGCGAGTACTGGCTCATGCCGTTGGTAACCACGCGCTCCGGTTCAGAGGTGGCCGCCACCACGGTGCCGCCCGGGCACATGCAGAAGCTGTAGACGGCGCGGCCGTTCTTGGCGTGGTGCACCAGCTTGTAGTCGGCAGCACCCAGCTCCGGATGGCCGGCGTACTTGCCCAGGCGCGCCTGGTCGATCAGGCCTTGCGGGTGTTCGATGCGGAAGCCCACGGCAAACGGCTTAGCCTCGATGAACACGCCCTGGCGGTGCAGCATGCGGAAGGTGTCGCGCGAGCTGTGGCCCAGCGCCAATACCACATGGCGACTGTGGAGAGTTTCGCCATCGGCCAGCACCACACCTTCGAGTTGGCCCTCGTCGATCAGCAGGTCGGTGACCTTGCTCTCGAAACGCACCTCGCCACCGAGGGCGATGATCTCCTCACGCATGGCGGCGACCACGCCGGTGAGGCGGAAGGTGCCGATGTGCGGCTTGCTCACGTACATGATTTCTTCTGGCGCGCCGGCGCGGACGAACTCGTGTACCACCTTGCGTGCGTAGAACTTGGGGTCCTTGATCTGGCTGTACAGCTTGCCGTCGGAGAACAGACCGGCACCGCCTTCGCCGAACTGCACGTTGGATTCCGGGGTCAGGATCTTCTTGCGCCACAGGGCCCAGGTGTCCTTGGTGCGGGCGCGCACATCCTTGCCGCGCTCCAGCACGATGGGCTTGAAACCCATCTGCGCCAGCAGCAGCGCGGCGAACAGGCCGCAGGGGCCGAAGCCCACCACCAGCGGGCGCTCGCTCAGATCGGCGGGCGCCTGGCCTACCGGGTAGTAGTGGGTGTCCGGGGCTGGACGCACATTGTGGTCGTCGGCAAAGCGCGCCAGAACGGCTGCCTCGTCGCGTACTTCCAGATCGATGATGTAGATGAACAGGATCACGCTGTTCTTCTTGCGCGCATCGTAGCTGCGCTTGAATACGCTGAAGTTCAGCAGGTCGGCGGCGCTGATATTCAGGCGGTTGACGATGGCCGCGCGCAGTTCATCCGCAGAGTGGTCGAGGGGCAGGGACAGTTCGTTGATGCGAATCATGGCGGTAATCCTGGCCGGTGACTCCGGCAAAGGAAGCAACAAAGGGTAGGGTAAGGTGCCAATTGTAGCCGCCGCCGTCCGTCCCTGTCAGGCCGGGCCCGGTCTCCGCGTTGGCCGGCGCCGAGCGCTCCCTGCCCCGTAGATTTAGCCTGTGCCGTGTTATCGGCCTATAATCGCCGCTACTTTGCGGTCAGCAGCCTTTCCTCTGTGCCGCACCTCACCTTGATTTTCCGTGGTTGCCCCTCTCATGAAACGCTCCAAAAGCAGCAGCCGCTGGCTGAATGAACACGTCAACGATCCCTACGTCAAACGGGCGCAGAAGGATGGCTTGCGCTCGCGCTCCAGCTACAAGCTGATCGAGCTGAACGAGAAGGACAAGCTGATCCGCCCCGGCATGCTGCTCATGGATCTTGGCTCCGCGCCCGGAGGCTGGTCGCAGGTGGCCGGCAAATTGGTGGGCGAGAAGGGCCGGGTTGTGGCCACCGACATCCTGCCGATGGACCCGCTGGACAACGTCGACTTCATTCAGGGCGACTTTACCGACGACGGTGTGTTCCAGCAGCTTCTCGACAAGCTCGATGGCAGGCAGCCCGATCTGATCGTCTCCGACATCGCCCCCAACCTCAGCGGCGTCGCTGTTGCCGACCAGGCGTCCTCGATGTATCTGGTTGAACTCACCCTCGACATGGTCCGCAAAGTGCTCAAGCCTGGTGGCAACTATGTGGTCAAAGTCTTTCAGGGCGAGGGCTCTGACGAATTTCTGCGGGACGTGCGCACCTCATTCGAGAAGGTGGTGGTACGCAAACCAGCAGCCTCGCGACCGCGCTCTAATGAGGTTTATCTGATGGCCAAGGGCTTCAAAGGCTAAGACGCCTGCGGCAGACAATGGCGCTGAAGGCCCCGTATCTACTGATTTTCAGGCACAAAAAAAGACGTCCTAGGACGTCTTTTTTGTAGTTGGTGGAGCCGGGGGGATTTGAACCCCCGTCCGCCAGTACTCCGCTGTTGGTTCTACATGCTTAGCCGTGTCTACTGAGTTAGCCCTTGGCCGCCCGACGGGCAGGGTGCTTTGGGCGAGTTGTGTAAGTTTTAGCCGCTTCGTCCACAACATACTGCACGGCGATTCTGTTCTATCTGACAATCATTTCGGGTTTACAGACATCCCCTAATGATTGCTGGAGCCGAAGCTACCAGAAGTGGCACTTGGCTGCTTACGCAGCTAGTTGCGCACCGTAATTGTCATCATTGGCAATTATGGATTTTTGCAACAGTGGATTTACGAGTTCTGTTACCCACTCGGCATGCCCCTCAAGTTTTGTGACCGGCGTCGAATCCTAATCGGCCCCAAGTACAGTCTTGCAAGGTACGGGTAGGAGTTTACGGCAAAGGTCGGGCAGCGTCGACCGCTGTTCTCCCTCTAGAATCTCCCTCGGCGCGGGCATAGGTCGGCTGAGCGTGCCATCATCTGTCATTCACGAGTTCAAGGAGCGCCGGCATGTCGCCTGCACCGAACAAGCCTCTGCGCCGCTGGATATGGTGGGCCTTTCTGCAGAGCGCTTTGATTCCGCTGGTTCTGGTGGAGTCGGTACTGATCGGCGTTTACCTGTACACCAACGAGTCGATCCGTTCGGCCCAGCTCGGCTACCTGCAGAACAGCGCGCTGCAGGACCTGAGCAGTGCGGTGCAGCGCGAGGGGCAGGTGATCGACAGCCGCCTCAAGGCGATCGAGGCCCAGGTCGGTATCTATCGCGATGCCGTGGGCACTGCCCTGCAGGATCGCCGCTATGTGCCGGATGCCCTGGAGCAGCAGCGCCACGGGCAAACCGCCGACGGCGTGTATTACAGCCGCAGCGATGACGGGCGCGCCGCTTCCTTCTATGCCAGCAGCACGCCGCCTGATCAGCAGGACCGTGCCAAAGCCTTGCGCCTGGCCCAGGTCGACCCGTTGATGCGCTCGATCAAGCGGGCCGACCCGCTGGTGGCGGCGGTGTATTTCAACAGCTGGGACAGCTACAACCGCATCTACCCGTTTTTCGATGTGCTGCAGCAGTACCCGCATGACATGGTCATCCCGCAGTACAACTTCTATTACCTGGCCGATCTGCAGCACAACCCGACGCACAAGGTGGTGTGGACCGATGTCTACCTCGACCCCGCCGGTCAGGGCTGGATGATGTCGGCGATTGCTCCGGTACTGCGCGATGGTTTTCTCGAGGGGGTGGTCGGCCTGGATGTCACGGTCGGCCAGATGCTCGCCGAGATCGGTAGCCTGCAGGTGCCGTGGCAGGGTTATGCGCTGCTGGTCAGTCGCGACAACGGCATCATGGCCCTGCCGCAGGCCGGCGAGCGCGACTTTGGCCTGCGCGAGTTGACCCAGTATTCCTACGCCGAGGCGGTGCGCCGCGAGGTGCTCAAGCCGGCCGACTTCAAGCTTGATCGCCAGCCCGGGCTGCAGCCATTGCTGAGCGCGATGGCCGGCCGTGGCCAGGGTATCCAGGAGGTGCAGCTGGGCGGGCGCAGCCAGCTGATGGCCTGGAGCGAGATCCCGCAGACCGGCTGGCGCCTGCTGCTGGTGGTGGACGAGGCGAATATCTTCCAGGAGACCAATCGCCTGGCCGAGCAGTATCAGCGCATTGGTTACCTGCTGATTGGCGGCCTGGTGTTCTTCTACCTGTTGTTCGGCAGCTGGATGTGGCTGCGCTCGCGCCGCCTGAGTCATGCCCTGGCCACGCCGATTGCCGGCATCGTCGAGATGATGCGTAGCGTCGGTCGTGGCGAGCTGCAGCCCGTGGCGCCGAGTACCTCGATCCGCGAGCTGGCCGAGATGGCTACGGAGGTGCAACTGGCCGGTGAGCAGTTGCGCGCCAGCGAGGTGCAGCGCTTCGAGGTGCAGCGCACCCTGGAACTGGTGCTGGAAAGCACCACGGAAAGCCTCTGGGAAGTGGCGGCGGAAAGCCAGAGCATCTGCGTCAGTGAGCGCTTTGTGACGCGCTTCGGTTTGCGCGCCAGCTGCCTGTCGTTTGCCGAGTTCAACCGGCCGGTACATCCGGACGACCTGCAGCGCGTGCGCCACCTGCGCCTGAGCATGGCCGAGGATGGCGGCGAGGATTTCTTCGAGGCCGAGTACCGCTATGCCGATCCTCAGGGCGGCTACATCTGGCTGCTCAGCCGCGGCAAGGTGATCGAGCGTGACGAGCGCGGCCGAGCCATCCGCGCAGCCGGCACCCACGTCGACATCACCCGGCTCAAGCAGGTGCAGGAAGAGCTGCGCCTGGCCAGCCTGGAGGCGCAGGCGGCCAGCCAGGCCAAGAGCCGTTTCCTCTCCAGCATGAGCCATGAACTGCGTACGCCGCTCAACGCCATCCACGGCTTCGCCCAGTTGATCGAGCTGGAGGCGCTGGAGCGGCCCGAGGCGCAGCAGGAGGCCGAATATGCGCGCGAGATCGTCAGCGCCAGCCGTCATCTGACTTCGCTGGTGGACGATATCCTCGACCTTTCCAGCATCGAGAGCCGTCGCCAGCAGCTGCATCTCAAACCGGTGGAAGTCAGCGACCTGCTGCGCGGCTGTGCCGAGCTGGTGCAGCCCGAGGTGCAGCAGCGTGGCCAGCAACTGCACATCATGGCGCCCGGTGGCAATGCGCTGTATGTGCTGGCGGACAGCCGCCGGGTGCGCCAGGTGCTGCTCAACCTGCTGTCCAATGCGCTGAAATACAACGCGCCGCAAGGCATGGTCAGCCTCGGCTATGAGGTGCGGCCTGCCGGTGTGCGGCTATGGGTGGAAGACTGCGGGCCAGGGCTTACCCAGGAGCAGCAGGCCCAGCTGTTCCAGCCGTTCCAGCGCCTGGGGCGGGAGAACTCCAATATCCCTGGTACCGGGATTGGCCTGATGTTGTGCCGCGAGCTGGCCACCCTGATGGATGGCGAGATGGGCTTTACCAGTACCCCGGGCAGCGGCAGTCGCTTCTGGATCGACCTGCCCAGCGCCGCCGCCCCGGCCGATGTGGTGGGCTTGTCCGCTGAAGCGGCTGAAGAAGTCACGGTGCCGCCACCCTTGGCCCCGGTGCTGTGCGTCGAGGATCACCCGGCCTGCCTGCGCGTGCTGCAGGAAGGTTTGCGTGATATCGCCAATGTTCAGGGCGCGGGCTCGGTGCGCCGGGCCATGGCCTTGCTGGATGAGCAGACCCCGGCGCTGGTGTTGCTCGATCTCGATCTGCCGGACGGCAGTGGCCTGGAGGTGCTCGAGCGCATGCGTGGCGAGCCGCGCCTGGCCGACGTGCCGGTGCTGGTGGTCAGTGCGGCGGCGGATGAGGTGGTGTTGGCCGAAGCCCGCAGCAAAGGTGCCCAGGCCTGCATGATCAAGCCGGTGGATCTGCAGCGTTTGCGCTGGCTGGCGCTGTCCCTGCTCGGCCAGGAGGCCTGAGAACCTGTTTACGATCTTCTGGCCGTCGGCCATACCGCGTTGAAAACAGGCTCGGAAAGCGGCTTACCGCTAGCGCGCTTTAGCGCGACCCGGAGGGCGAGTGAAACGAGTCATGCTCATTTACAACTCGTAAACTCCGCTTCCTCGCCTGTTTTGACCAGCCGGAGGCTGTTACTGGCGTAGCGCCTTGTCTGGCTCTAGTCCAAAAGATCGTAAACAGGTTCTGAGAGCCTGTCTCGGACCTGCTGCGCGTCGGCGATCCTGCGTTAGAAATGGCCTCGGAAAGCCGCTTGCGGCTAACGCGCTTTAGCGCGGCCCGAAGGGCGAGCGGAGCGAGTACTGCTCATTTACAGCTCGTAAACTGCGCGCCCTCGGCCATTCGATTCGCTGGCGCTCCCCCTTCGGGCCAGCCTGCGGCTGTTACTCCCGCTGATCGTTGCACCTTGTCTCGCGCTAGCTCGCGAGATCCGAAACTGTTTCTGAGCCGAGCAGGATCTCTCGCTACTCGCTGGCCTGCAGCAGATTCAGCGCCTCGGCCAGCACCTTCATCGACTCGCCGTGGTCGCCGGCCTTGTGCAGCTCTTCGCCCTCGGCACGCAGGCGTTTCACCTCGGCCAGTACTTGCGCGTCGGCCGGCGGGTCGGTCTTGAGTAGCGCGTCAATCTTGGCCATGTCCTGTGGGCAGTGCATGGCCCACAGGTTGCCGCTGAACAGGCCGGTGCCGAACAGGGTCAGGGCGAGGATCAGGGGAATGCGACGCATGGAACACCTC
>JBOFCR010000034.1:0-1774 GCA_051646165.1 Pseudomonas sp.
TTGGGCACCGTGCCGGCACCGCCGGCACGCGCTTGCAGCTCCGTACACCACAGTTGTCGCTTGCACCCCGGCGCCGAACCGGCCAGGCGCGGCACGCGCTGGCGTGCGCGACGCAAACCACCTCGCCGCAGGACAAACGCGGCAGACGGTACGCCCCAGCTGCGACTGCGGGCTAGACTTTGAACTGGGCCATGGTTTCCCGCATGCGTACCGCCGTGCGGCTGACCTCGGCTGCCGATGCTGCCACCTGGCGGATAATGGCGCAATTCTCTTCCGCCGCCTGGGCCACCATTTCCACCTTCTGCGCAATCATCTGGTTGGCCGAACTTTGTTCGCCCAGCGCCAGATTGATGGTGCTGACGCTCCCCAGCACCTGGTCGGCATTGCTGCGGACGTCGCCGATAGCCGCCTGCGCGCCCTGAGCCATCTCCACACTGCTGACAACCTGGGCAACCGTCTGCTGCATGGTTTCCACGGCCTGGTGTGTACCACGACTGACCGCGCCTAGCAGATTGCCGATTTCACTGGTCGACTGGCTGGTACGCTCGGCCAGCTTGCGCACCTCGTCGGCCACCACGGCAAAGCCGCGCCCCTGCTCGCCGGCGCGCGCCGCTTCGATGGCCGCATTAAGCGCCAACAGATTGGTCTGGTCGGCGATATCCCGAATCACCTGCACCACGGAAGAGATCTGCAGCGCCTGCTCATTCAACTGGCTGATTTCGGCTGCGCTGCCGTCGACGCTGGCGGCCACGGAACGGATGCTCGCGACGGTTTGCTGCACCACCTGCTCGCCCTGTACCGAATGCCCTTGCGCCTGCGCGGTTTGGTCGCTGGCCTGCTGCGCGCTGTCGGAAATATGCTGCACCGCGACCATCATCTGCTCGACCGTCGCCGCCATCGCGACCGCCGCCTGGCTGGAATGTTCCGACGCTTGCGAGACTTGCGCCGCCGAATCGGATGCCGCCGCCGCCGACTGGCTGAAGTCGTGCACGTCCTGACGCAACGCGGCAAAAGTCTGCGCCAGCGTGTCCATCAGGCCATTGAACGACTGCGCCATCTGCCCCAGTTCGTCATTGCGCCGGACCGCGACCCGCTGGCTGAAATCATGGTGGACACCTGCCGCTTCCACCAGCTTGCCGACTTCGGCAAGCGGGCGGACTAACGCACGCACATTGAACACGGTCGCCAGCAGCCCGCCGGCCACACAGCATGCCACCAGCGCCAACATCGCCATCCAGGTCGTGTCGTAACGCTGGTTAGCCGCCTCGTTGGCACGGCCGGCTTCGCGAATTTGTAGCGCCACAAGCTCGCTCAGGAGCACCAGGCTCTGCTTGGCCATGGCATCGTAATCCGCCTGCAACTGCTGCAACCGGGCCAGATCCGGCTGCGCCAGCCCCGACCCCGCCAGCAAGGCCTGCAGCACGGCCAATCGCGTGCCCGTCAGCGCCTCGTACTTGCCGACCAAAGCCGTTTCTTCGCCAGTCAAGCGGGTTGCAGTATATTTTTTCCACACCCCGGTATTGTGCTGCAGCAGCTCGCCGATACTGCGCTGGCTGGCAGCGATCGCTTCCCTATCCCCTTTTTCCACCTGCCGCAGCAGATGCAATGACAGCCGCTCCATCTGCGACAGGTTGAAACGCACTTGCCCCAAATCGGCCAGCGGCACCGTGCGATCCATGTAGACCGTGCCCAGCGCCGCATTGGTCTGCTGCAACATGGCCAGGGAAAAACCACCGATTAACAACATCCCCGCCAGCAAGGCGAGCGCTAGCAG
>JBOFCR010000156.1:0-38103 GCA_051646165.1 Pseudomonas sp.
CTACGTGGTGGATGCAGTGGGCGATGCCGAAGAGGCGTTGTACCGCGTGCGCGAGTTCAACCACGACCTGGCCATCATCGACCTGGGCCTGCCCGGCATGAGCGGGCTGGACCTGATCCGCGAGTTGCGCAGCCAGGGCCGTAGCCTGCCGATCCTGATTCTCACCGCACGCGGCAACTGGCAGGACAAGGTCGAAGGCCTGGCCGCCGGGGCTGACGATTACCTGGTCAAACCTTTCCAGTTCGAGGAGCTGGAGGCGCGCCTGCATGCCCTGCTGCGCCGCTCCGTGGGTGTGGTGCAGTCCAATGTCGAAGCCGGGCCGCTGAAGCTCGATCTCAACCGCAAGCAGGCCATGGTCGAGGAGCAGCCGCTGGCGCTTACCGCCTTCGAATACCGCATCCTCGAATACCTGATGCTGCATGCGCAGCAGGTGGTGTCCAAGGATCGCCTGATGGAGCAGCTCTACGAACACGACGACGAGCGCGACCCGAATGTCATCGAGGTGCTGGTTGGCCGCCTGCGCCGCAAGCTGGACGAGGCCTGTGCGCTGAAGCCGATCGACACGGTGCGTGGCCAGGGTTATCTGTTCACCGAGCGCTGCCGATGATCCGCTCGCTGCGGGCGCGCCTGATGCTCGGGGCCACGGCGCTGGCCGTGGTGTTTATCCTGGCCCTGTTGCCGGTGCTCAAGGGCGCCGTGCGCAATACCCTGGAAAACGTCATCGAGCAGCGCCTGGCGGCCGATGCGGCGACCCTGATTTCTGCCGCGCGTATCGACGGCGGCCGGCTGGCGATGCCCGAGCTTCTGCCGGACGAGGAGTTCAACCTGCTCGACTCCAAGCTACTCGGCTACATCTTCGACCGTGAGGGGCAACTGGTCTGGCGCTCGCCTTCCAGTGGCGACGAGGACCTCGACTACCGGCCGCGTTACGACGGCCAGGGCCGTGACTTCAGTCAAATACGCGATAGTCATGGCACGGAGTTCTTCGTCTACGACCTGGAGGTCGACCTGTTGCGCGGCCAGGCCGCCGCCTACAGCATCGTCACCATGCAGCCAGCCAGCGAATACCAGGCCATGCTCGACGGCGTGGGCCGCCAGCTATGGCTATGGCTGGGCGGTGCGTTGCTGGTGTTGCTCGGCCTGCTCTGGCTCGGCCTGGGCTGGGGCTTCGGCACCTTGCGCGGGCTCCGGCAAGAGCTGGATGAGGTGGAAAGCGGCCAGCGCGAGCGCCTGAGCCGCGAGCACCCAAGTGAGTTGTTGCGCCTGACCGACTCGCTCAATCGCCTGCTCACCAGCGAACAGCGCCAGCGCCAGCGCTACCGCGATTCGTTGGGCGATCTGGCGCACAGCCTGAAGACGCCGCTGGCGGTACTGCAGGGCGTGGGCGAGGTGCTGGGTGCTGCGCCGGGTAATCGCGAGCAGGCCCAGGTGCTGCGCAACCAGGTGGAGCGCATGAGCCAGCAGGTGAACTACCAGTTGCAGCGCGCCAGCCTGCGCAAGAGCGGCCTGGTACGCCACCGCGAGCCGCTGGCTGCGGCGCTGGATACCTTGTGTGGCGCGCTGGGCAAGGTCTATCGCGACAAACCGGTGCAGATCGAGCGCGACTTCGCGGCGACGCTGCAGGTGCCGATGGAACGCGGCGCCTTGCTGGAACTGCTCGGCAACCTGCTGGAGAACGCCTACCGCCTGTGCCTCGGGCAGATCCGCGTTAGCGCGCGGCTGACAGCCGCCGGTTGCGAGCTGTGCGTCGAGGACGACGGCCCGGGCATTCCGGCCGATCAGCGCGCGCGCATCCTGCAGCGTGGCGAGCGCCTGGACGCCCAGCATCCGGGGCAGGGCATCGGCACCGCCGTGGTGGTGGACATCCTTGACAGCTACGACGGCCAGCTGCAGCTGGAAGAGTCGGTACTGGGCGGGGCCTGCTTCCGCATGTACCTGCCGACACCGGCGTTATAGCGCGGCGTTGCGCGCTATTGCCGCTGGCCGTTCAGCCAGCGGCTCGGGTCGAGGTAGAACATCTTCTTCCAGCCCTGGCTGCTGTCATCCGCGCGCCAGGGGTAGGGCAGCAGGCTGAGGATGGCGTAGTGCAGGTGCGGCGGCTTGCCCCGCGCATTGCCACTGTCGCCCACTGTGCCCAGCACGCTGCCGGGCCGTAGCGGCTGGCCCGGCCAGGCGGCCTGGCTGTCCAGATGGGCGAAGTAGTGCAGGCGCCACTTCGGCCCGAGCATCAGCAGCACCTTGCCGCCCATGTCGATCTCACCGCGCAGCAGCACCAGGCCATAGGTCGGCGCCACTACTGGCGTGCCCTTGGCGGCGAAGATATCGATGCCCTTGTGCACCCCGGAGCGTCCCCAGGGTTCGAACCAGAAACTCTGCGGGTGCCAGTCCTTGCTGCTGGCGCCTTGCACGGGCACCTGCGGCCACTCCGGTGCGATCAGCCAGGCGAGAAGCAGGACGAGCAGGAGATAGCGTTTGCGTGGGCGTTTCATCAGGCTATGTACCCATCATGGGTTGTATGGGGGTTGGCAGGTATGGATAGGCCGCAGGTCAGGCCATTGCCGTAGGTTGGCGTTGAGCGCAGCGAAGCCCAACGGATCCGGTGCAGGCCTCGTTGGGCTTCGTCGCGCTGCTCCTCAACCCAACCTACAGCGTTAGCCTGGGCAACAGGCTACTGGGACATAGCCTTTCATCAGGCGGCATCCATGCAGCGGGGTGGTGTTCAGCTTTCCTGATACGCCCGATAGGCGCCTGGGGTCAGCCCGGTCCATTTCTTGAACGCGCGGTGGAAGGCCGAAGGCTCGGAGAAGCCGAGCTGTTCGGCCAGGTCCTGGATCGACAGTTCGTCGCGGCCCAGGTGGTAGATGGCCAGGTCGCGGCGCAGGTGGTCCTTGAGTTCCTGGAAGCTGCTGCCTTCCTCGCGCAGGTGGCGGCGCAGGGTTTGCGGGCTGACATGCAGTTGTTGGGCGACCTGTTCCAGATCCGGCCAGTGCGCGCAGTCGCGGCCGAGCAGGCGGCGGATGCGGCTGATCAGGCTGTCGCCGCCATCGGGGCGGGCCAGCAGGTCGGCCGGCGAGTGTTCGAGGAACTGCTTGAGCGTGCGTTCGTCCTGCAGCAGCGGCATGTCCAGGTAGCGAGCGTGGAACAGCAGGCTGGTGGTGTCTGCGTTGAAGCGCCGCGGGCAGGGGAACAGCAGGTCGTACTCGCTGCTGTGGGCCGGTTCCGGGTAGGTGAAGCTGGCTTCTTCCAGGCGGATGCGCTGGCCGATCAGCCAGCTGCCGAGGCGATGCCAGATCACCAGCAGGCTCTCGGTAAGGAAGTGGTCCGGGTCCCACAGCGGCGAGCTGTCCAGGGTCAGGCGGGCCAGCTCGCCTTCGCGCTGCAGGCGCACCTGCGGCGCGTCGGGGAACAGGTCGTAGAACAGCATGCCGCGCACCAGGGCTTTTTCCAGGGTGCGGCAGTGGATGATCGCGTGGCCCATCATGGCGAAGGTGCCGCGCTTGCTACGCCCGCGGCCGAAACCCATGTACTCGTCGTCGAGCAGCACCCACAGGCCTTGCAGCAGCTGGGTGAACTGTTCCGGAGCGAGGCGCGCGCGCGGCTCCTCCAGCAACGCCGGCTGGATGCCCAACTCGCGCAGCAGGGCGCTGTAGTCCAGGCCTTGGCGCTCGGCGCCGCGCAGGGCGGCGCGGATGAAATGGCTGGCGATGGTGCGTTCGCGCATGACAGGGCTCATCGGAAGAGTGGCCGGATGGTAGGGCGCCCGGCGCTGACGGACAAGCCGTGGTGTATCAGGACAGCACGAGGTAATCGTTGTACTGGCGAATGCCGCGATGCTCGCCCGGTTGCAGATGGATGTAGCGGCCGGCCACGCAGTCGATGGGGATGCAGTCGTCGACATCCAGCAGTGCATCGGTGTGCGGCTTGTCCCAGTGGCCGAGCATGCGCTGTTTGCCCTTGGCTTTCGCCTCCAGCTTGTCGGCGGCAACTAGCAGCAGGTAGTGGTGTTCCTCGCCGAAGGCGCCGCGCTGGTAGCCGCCGAGGTTGAGGAAGTACAGGCGCGGCGAGCCGGGGGCGGGCGCCAGGTTGCTCAGCTCGACCCGGTAGCCGTCGACGCCGTCGACCGCCATCCAGGAGTCGATGTGCAGGCCGCTTGGGCTGCCGAACCAGGCCTGGCGCAGTTGCCCGTAGGTGCCTTCGAGCGTGTCGGCGATGGCGAAGGCCACGTCGTGGACTTCGATGCGTGCCTGGGGATGTTTGCCCCCGAGCATGACGATGAACAGCATGGTGTTCTGTCTCCTGAGAACCTGTTTTTAACGTGATATGGCCGACAGTGATCGTCAACAGGCTCTAAGCCAGCAGGGCGACCGACTTGATCTGTGCCCACAGCTGCTGGCCTTCATGCAGGCCGAGCTGGTCGCGCGAGTAGCGGGTGATGCGTGCCAGCAGCGGCGTGCCCTGCATGTCCAGGCGCACCAGCACATGGGCGGCGTTGTCAGCGGACACCTGGGCCAGCACGGTCACCGGCAGCAGGTTGAGGATGCTGCTGTGCCGGGGCTTTTCCAGGGCCAGGCTGACGTCGCGCGCCTGTACCTTGAAACGCATGTTCTTGCCTGTCGGCACGGGCGGGTGGGCGATCTGCACACGCAGCTCGCTGCCGGGAAAATTGAGGCTGAGCAGCTGATAGTCCGCATCGTGGCCGCTGACCAGGCCCTCGACCACCACGCCGGCATCCTCGCCCTGCGCCAGGGGCAGATCCAGGCGACTGAGGATGTCGCTGATCGGGCCGCTGGCCAGCACCTGGCCTTGTTCCAATACCACCACGTGGTCGGCCAGGCGCGCGACTTCGTCTGGTGAGTGGCTGACGTAGAGGATGGGGATTTCCAGTTCAGCGTGCAGGCGCTCCAGGTAGGGCAGGATCTCGCCCTTGCGCTTGAGGTCGAGGGCCGCCAGCGGCTCGTCCAGCAGCAACAAGCGGGGGCTGGTCAGCAGTGCGCGGGCGATGCCGACGCGCTGCCGCTCACCACCGGACAGGCGCGCCGGCATGCGTTCGAGCAGGTGGCCAATGCCGAGCAGTTCCAGCGCGTGCTCGAGGGCCACCCGGCGTTCGTGGGCAGCGATACGCTTGAGGCCATATTCCAGGTTGCGCCGCACGGACAGGTGTTCGAACAGGCTGGCTTCCTGGAACACATAGCCCAGCGCGCGCTGGTGCGGCGCCAGGAAGTGGCCGCGGGCGCTGTCCTGCCACAGCTCGCCGTTGACCCGCAGGAGGCCTTGCTCGGCGCGCTCCAGGCCGGCGACGCAGCGCAGTAGGCTGGTCTTGCCGGAGCCGGAGGGGCCGAACAGGGCGGTGACCCCACGGCCGGGCAGATCCAGTTCGATGTCCAGGCGAAAGTCGCCATAGGGCAGGCGAAAGCGCAGTTGCAGGCGTTGCTCGGGTGAAGTGCTGGTGCTTGGCATGGTCAGGCCTCAGACCCGGGTCGGCTGCAGGCGACCCTTGAGCTGCAACGCCAGCAGGATCAGGAAGGAGAACAGCAGCATGCCGCCGGCCAGCCAGTGCGCCTGGGCATATTCCAGGCCCTCGACGTGGTTGAAGATCTGCACCGAGACCACACTGGTCTTGCCGGGAATATTGCCGCCGATCATCAGCACCACGCCGAACTCGCCGATGGTGTGGGCAAAGCCCAGCACTGCGGCAGTGATGAAACCGGGGCGGGCCAGTGGCACGGCCACCGTGAAGAAACTGTCCCAGGGGCTGGCGCGCAGGGTGGCGGCGACTTCCAGCGGGCGTGTGCCAATGGCCTCGAAGGCATTCTGCAGCGGCTGTACGACGAAGGGCATGGAGTAGAACAGCGAGCCCACCACCAGGCCGGCGAAGCTGAATGGCAGGGTGCCCAGACCGAGGCTCTGGGTCAGCTGGCCGATCGGCCCGTGCGGGCCCATGGTCACCAGCAGGTAGAAGCCGATCACCGTCGGCGGCAGCACCAGGGGCAGGGCGACCACTGCGCTGATCGGCCCTTTCAGCCAGGAGCGGGTGCGCGCCAGCCACCAGGCGATGGGCGTGCCGAGCAACAGCAACAGGACGGTGGTCAGCGATGCCAACTGCAGGGTCAACCAGATCGCGGCGAAGTCGGCGCTGGTAAGGGGCATCGCTGGGTTTCCTTCGGCTGAACTATGGCGCGCACCCTACAAGATGCGCGGTGGCGGTGACTACAACTGATAGCCGTAGGACTTGATCACGGCAGCAGCCTGTTCGCCTTGCAGGTACTCAACCAGCGCCCTGGCGGCCGGGTTGTCCTTGCCCTTGTTGAGGATCAGCGCGTCCTGGCGGATCGGCTCATGCAGTTCGGCCGGTACCCGCCAGGCCGAACCGCTGGTGAGCTTGCCGTCTTTGTACACCTGCGACAGGGCGACGAAACCCAGCTCGGCGTTGCCAGTGGAGACGAACTGCAGGGTCTGGGCGATGTTCTGCCCTTCGACCAGCTTCGGTGCCACGCTCTCGCTCAGGCCCAGCCTGGTCAGCACCTGGGTGGCGGCCAGGCCATAGGGCGCGGCCTTCGGGTTGGCGATGGCCAGGTGCTGAAACTGATTGGCCTCGAGCACGGCGCCCTGGTCGTCGACATAACCGTCTTTGGCCGACCACAGGGCCAGGGCGCCGATGGCGTAGGTGAAGCGCGAGCCGCTGACGCTCTGGCCTTCGCTTTCCAGTTTGGCCGGGGTGCTGTCATCGGCGGCGAGGAACACGTCGAACGGCGCGCCGTTGTGGATCTGCGCATAGAACTGCCCGGTGGCGCCGTAGGAGGCGACCAGCTTGTGCCCGGTGGCTTTCTCGAAATCAGGGGCAATGGCCTGCATCGGCGCGGTGAAGTTGGCGGCGACGGCGACCTGGACTTCTTCGGCCAGAGTTTGGCCGCTGCAAACAACGGTCAGCAGGGCCAGAACGCTATGGGAGAGGTGGCGCAACATGGGCAACGCTCCTTGTGTGAGGCAGGCGCCAGGCCTTGCCGGGGGTGGGGCGGCTTATCGTAATATTATTTTTTATATAACGCTTGCGGTAAAAAAGCCCGGGCCTGCCAGAGGCGGGCGCCGGGCTGATTCGGGGCGATCAGGCCAGGCCGATTTCCACCGTGTCACCCTGCAGGCGTACCGGCCAGGTGCGCAGCTGCTGCTCCGGGTATTCCAGGCAGCTGCCGTCGTGCAGGCGATAGTGCTGCTTGTACAGCGGTGCAGCGATCACCAGGTCACCGCCGAGGCTGCCGACGATGCCGCGGCCGATGACGTTGGCCCCGGACAGCGGGTCGCGGTTATCCACGGCGTACAGCTGCTGGTCGCCCGCCTCTGGCAGGTAAAACAGCGCCACCTGGGCACCGTCGACCCAGGCGACCACGCCGGAGTTGGCCACCAGGTCCTGGCGGGCGCATAGCGACTGCCACTGCAGCGCTTGTTGTTGCTCGCTATGTTCTGCGCTCAACTGGCTCATCAGACCACCTCCTCGAATAGCGGAATAAGGGAAAGTTCGTCGTCGCGTACCGGACGGCGTTGCTCGCGTTCCTTGACGAAATGGATGTCCGGGTCGGCGCGCTGGTCGTTGACGAAGGTGCGGAAGCGCTTGAGCTTCTCCGGGTCCTTGAGGGCGTTGGCCCATTCGCATTCGTAGCGGTCGACCACCAGCTGCATCTGCGCTTCCAGCTCGTTGGCCAGGCCCAGGCTGTCGTCGATGATCACTTCCTTGAGGTAGTCCAGGCCACCTTCCAGCGACTCGCGCCACACCGAGGTGCGTTGCAGGCGATCGGCGGTGCGCACATAGAACATCAGGAAGCGGTCGATGTAGCGGATCAGGGTGGCATCATCCAGGTCGGTGGCGAACAGCTCGGCGTGCCGTGGACGCATGCCGCCGTTGCCGCTGACGTAGAGGTTCCAGCCTTTCTCGGTGGCAATCACGCCGACGTCCTTGCTCTGCGCCTCGGCGCATTCGCGGGTGCAGCCGGAGACGGCGAACTTGATCTTGTGCGGCGAGCGCAGGCCCTTGTAGCGGTCCTCGAGAATCAGCGCCATGCCCACGCTGTCCTGCACGCCGTAGCGGCACCAGGTGCTGCCCACGCAGGACTTCACGGTACGCAGCGACTTGCCGTAGGCGTGGCCGGTCTCGAAACCGGCGGCGATCAGCTCGCCCCAGATTTCCGGCAGTTCGTGCAGTTGCGCGCCGAACAGGTCGATGCGCTGGCCGCCGGTGATCTTGGTGTAGAGGTCGTATTTCTTCGCCACCGCGCCGATGGCGATCAGGCCGTCCGGGGTGATCTCGCCGCCGGGGATGCGCGGCACTACCGAGTAGGTGCCGTTCTTCTGCATGTTGGCCATGAAGGTGTCGTTGGTGTCCTGCAGCGGCACCAGCAGCGGGTCGGTGATCGAGCGGTTCCAGCAGGAGGCGAGGATCGAACCTACCGCCGGCTTGCAGATGTCGCAGCCAACGTGGCCCTTGCCGTGGCTGGCCAGCAGCTCGTCGAAGCTCTCGATGCCTTCCACGCGGACGATGCCGTACAGCTCCTGACGGGTGTAGGCGAAGTGCTCGCACAGGCTCTTGTCGACTACCACGCCACGGGCGGTCAGTTCATGCTCGAACACCTGCTTGAGCAGGGCCGAGCAGCCGCCGCAACCGGTAGCGGCCTTGGTGCAGGCCTTGAGCCCGGCCAGGTCGCCGCAGCCGGCGTCGATGGCCGAGCAGATCGCGCCCTTGCTGACGTTGTGGCAGGAACAGATGGTGGCGGTGTCCGGCAGGGCGTCGGCGCCCAGCGCCGGGGCGCCTTCGCCTTGCGGCAGGATCAGGCAGGACGGGTCGGCCGGCAGCTTGATGCCGTTCTGCACGTACTGCAGCAGGGTGTCGTAGTAGCTGTTATCGCCAACCAGCACGGCGCCGAGGGCCTGCTTGCCGTCGGCGGATACGACTAAACGGCGGTAGCTGGCGGTGGCCTCGTCGATGAAGCGGTAGCTGCGCGAACCGGCGGTGGCGCCGTGGGCATCGCCGATGGAGCCGACGTCGACGCCGAGCAGCTTGAGTTTGGTCGACATGTCCGCGCCCATGAACGGCTCGCTGTCTTCGCCGCACAGCTGGGTGGCGACGCTGCGGGCCATCTGGTAACCCGGTGCGACCAGGCCGAAGATGCCGCCGTTCCACGCCGCGCATTCGCCGATGGCGTAGATGGATGGGTCGCTGGTGCGGCACTGGCTGTCGATGGCCACGCCGCCGCGCGGGCCGAGTTCCAGGCCGCACTGCTTGGCGATGGCGTCCTGCGGGCGGATGCCGGCGGAGAACACGATCAGGTCGGTCTCAAGGAATTCATCGCCGGCGAAGTTCATCCGGTAGCGGTACTCGCTGCCAGGGGTGATCGACTGGGTGCCGCGCGACAGGTGCACGCTGACGCCCAGCGCTTCGATCTGTGCCTTGAGGGCCAGGCCGCCGTGGTCGTCCAGCTGCACCGGCATCAGGCGCGGGGCGAACTCCACCACATGGGCTTCCAGGCCCAGCGACTTGAGGGCGTTGGCCGCTTCCAGGCCGAGCAGGCCGCCACCGACCACCACGCCACGGCGCGCGCTCTTGGCGGCAGCCTGGATGGTGTCGAGGTCGGCCAGGGTGCGGTAGACCAGGCGCGAATCGCCTTCGGCACCTTCAATCGGCGGCACGAAGGGGTAGGAGCCGGTAGCCAGCACCAGCTGGTCGTAGGGGAAGCTGCCAGCGGCGGTGATCACTTCGCGGCGCTCGCGGTCGATCTCCAGTACCGGCACGCCCAGGTGCAGGGTCACGCCCGGCGTCTGATACAGCTCGGCGCCGCTGAGGGCCAGGGACTCGGCATCGCGGCCGGTAAAGTACTCGGACAGGTGCACGCGGTCATAGGCGCGCAGCGGCTCTTCGCTGAACACATGGACCTGGTACCGGGCCAGCGCGCCGCGCTCGATCAGTTGCTCGACGCAATGATGGCCGACCATGCCGTTGCCGATGACGATCAGCGTTTGCACATCATTCAAGTTTGCGACAGTGGAGTTCATAAGCAGCACCTGGCCAAAGCTCGTCACGTTTTCAGAAGCAAAAAAAAGCGCCTGGAACCTTGCGGTCCCAGGCGCCTTTGCCTGTTCGTTTACGGTTCCTCACAGGCTGCTCTGCCGGCTTCACCGCTGTTGCCCGAGCCCTTTGGGGGCCAGTCGATCGCCGTTGATCGCCGGGCTGCCACCAGCGCACTGCGCCGGGGACGAACCAGCTTATGCAGCGGCTGTGCCAGTTTTCCCAATGGCCTTGAAATCGTGCCTGGCGAGCCTTGCTGGAACAGCCAGCAGCCCAGTCAGTGCAAGGCCTGCAGCCGATGTGCAGATTGTCGGCGACTGAGCGCTTCCAGGTTGCGCCGAGAGGCGGGCGCCGCTCCGAGCCTGTGCAGGGCCGTGCGCGGTGAACAGAAATGGGTCGCTCGCCTTGAATTGGTGCGCAATGCCCGTCAATCGCTATGTTTTTGTGCATATAGCGCTTGCTGCTCGAGTCGCTGCGGAGCGCTGTAGCGGCCGTTATGTCTGCCCTTGCCACGGGCGATAGCCACGCCGGCCGTGGCCTGCACGGGTTGCGGCCGCGCGTTGCGAGCACCAGGCGCTAGGCATCGAACAATCTGGCGTGTGCCTTGCAATGCCCGGATAAAGGCAATCAATGCGGATTGCCCATTCACGACAAAGGCGCCGTGTTGCCCCCACTCCGGTGGAGGGCGGCATGGTGCCTTTGTTTTTTGCGCGGGAGCGAGCATGGCTGACCAGACGATACGGAGCGTATGCCCTTACTGCGGCGTTGGCTGTGGCATCGTCATGCAGGTCGCCAACGGTCGCGTGGTCAAGGTGGCGGGCGACAAGCAGCACCCGAGCAACTTCGGCCGCCTGTGTACCAAGGGCAGCACCAGTAATCAGCCGCTCACCGAGTCCGGGCGCATGGAACATGCCTATCTGCGCGACGACCGCGCTCGTGACCCGGTACAGAGCCCTATGGCGGTGGCCATCAGCAGCGCCGCCAGCCGTCTGCGCGTGATCCTCGATGAGCATGGCCCTGATTCCATCGCCCTGTACGTGTCCGGGCAACTGTCGCTGGAGGCGCAATACCTGGCCAACAAGCTGGTCAAGGGTTACCTGGGCAGCAACCAGATCGAGTCCAACTCGCGCCTGTGCATGGCTAGCGCCGGCAGCGGCTACAAGCTGTCGCTGGGCGCCGATGGCCCGCCCGGCTCGTACCAGGACTTCGATCAGGCGGATCTGTTCTTCGTCATCGGCGCCAACATGGCCGACTGCCACCCGATTCTGTTCCTGCGCATGATGGATAGGGTCAAGGCCGGGGCCAAACTGATAGTGGTCGACCCCCGGCGCAGCGCCACGGCGGACAAGGCCGGCCTGTTCCTGCAGATCAAGCCCGGCACCGACCTGCTGTTGCTCAATGGCCTGCTGCATCTGCTGCACAAGAATGGCCACAGCGATCCGGCCTTTATCGCCGAGTTCACCGAAGGCTGGGAGGTCATGCCCGACTTCCTCGCCGAATACACCCCCGACTACGTCGCCGCGCACACTGGCCTGGACGAGGCGGCCATTCGCCAGGCCGCGCAGTGGATCAGCGAGGCGGGGGAGTGGATGAGCTGCTGGACCATGGGCCTCAACCAGAGCACCCACGGCACCTGGAACACCAACGCCCTGTGCAACCTGCACCTGGCCACCGGCAAGATCTGCCGCCCCGGCAGCGGGCCGTTCTCCCTGACCGGCCAGCCCAACGCCATGGGCGGCCGCGAGATGGGCTATATGGGGCCGGGCCTGCCGGGGCAGCGCTCGGTGCTGGTGGAAGACGACCGCACTTTTGTCGAGAGCGCCTGGGGCATCGCGCCGGGCACCCTGCATAGTCGCCTGGGCGGCGGCACCGTCGGCCTGTTCGAGGATATGGCGGCGGGCAAGGTCAAGGCCTGCTGGATCATCTGCACCAACCCGGTGGCGAGCATGGCCAACCGTGGCAAGGTGATCGAGGGGCTCAAGGCCGCCGAACTGGTGATCGCCCAGGATGCCTTCCTTGACACCGAAACCAACCGCTACGCCGACATCCTTCTACCCGGCGCCCTGTGGGCCGAGGCCGACGGGGTGATGGTCAACTCCGAGCGCAACCTGACCCTGATGCCGCAGGCCGTGCCGCCGCCCGGCGAGGCCATGGCCGACTGGCAGATCATCGCCCGCGTTGCCTGCGAGATGGGCTTTGCCGAGGCCTTCGACTACGCCTCGGCGGCCGAAGTGTTCGAGGAGATCAAGGGCTTCCACAACCCCAAGACCGGCTACGACCTGCGCGGCGCCAGCCACGCGCGCCTGCGCCAGACGCCGCTGCAGTGGCCGTGCGCGAGCGAGGCGGGGGAAGACCGCGCGCCGATCCGCTATCTCAACGACGGCATCAGCCAGCGGCTCAAGCTGCGCGAGGACGGCAGCACGCCGCGTATCGCCTTCGCCACGCCCAGTGGCAAGGGCCAGTTCTTCGCTCGCCCGCACCTCGACCCGGCGGAGATGCCCGATGCCGACTTCCCCTTCGTGCTCAACACCGGGCGCCTGCAGCACCAGTGGCACACCCTGACCAAGACCGGCAAGGTCGCCACCCTGAACAAGCTCAACCCCGGGCCTTTCGTCGAAGTACACCCCGAAGACGCCGAGAGCCTCGGCGTGCGCGACAAGGACCACCTGGAAATCCGCTCGCGCCGTGGCCACGCCGTGCTGCCGGTGGTGGTCACCGACCGCGTGCTGCCTGGCGGCTGCTTCGCGCCGTTGCACTGGAACGATGTGTACGGCGACAACCTGGCGATCAACGCGCTGACCAGTGACGCCGTCGACCCCATTTCGCAGCAGCCGGAATTCAAGTTCTGCGCCGTCAGCCTGCGCCGCGTCGAGCTGATCGACCACCAATTCCTGGAGACGCCCGCCCGCGCGGCGAGCGATCCGACCCCTTCCGAAAATTTGTCCGAGGAACTCGATATGGCGCATATCGACGCATTTGCCAGCCTGCTCGGGGTCGCCATCGGCGCGCCGCCCGTGCTCAGCGACAGTGAGCGCACCTATATGGCCGGCTTTATCGGTGGCCTGCGTGCCAACCCGAGCGGTGGCGTGCCCAGCCTGCCGCCCCAGGCGCCATTGGCCGAGCCCACCCGCCTGTGGCTGGACGGCCTGCTGGCCGGCATGTTCAGCCGCGTGGCTGCGGGTACACCGGCGCAGCTGGGCGTGGCAGTGCCGGTCGCCCAGGTGCCAGTCACCCTGTTGTGGGCCTCGCAGACCGGCAACGCCGAGGCGCTGGCCGAACGCTTCGCCGGGCGGCTCAAGGAGGCTGGCTGCGCGGTGGAGCTGGCCGAGATGGCCGGTTACCCGCTGGAGAAGCTGAGTGCTGCCGGTAACGTCCTGCTGCTGAGCAGCACCTTCGGTGACGGCGATGCGCCGGACAGCGGCCAGGGTTTCTGGGATCAGCTCAAGGCCAGCCAGGCTGATCTGGGCTCGCTGCGTTACGCGGTGCTGGCCCTGGGTGACCCCAACTACGAGCAGTTCTGCCGGCACGGCCGGAATCTCGATACGCGCCTGGCCGAGCTGGGCGCCAGCCGCCTGGTCGATCGCGTCGATTGCGATACCGAGTTCGAGGAGCCGGCCGCGGCCTGGCTGGCCGGCCTGCTGCCGTTGCTCAAGCCGGAGTCGGTTGCCGAGGCCTCGGTCGCCGTGGCTCCCGCTGCGGTAGCGGCGACGGTGAGCAAGGAGAGCCCTGCGGCTGCGCGCCAGGTAGTCAATCTGCGCCTGAATGCTCCCGGGGCGAGCAAGGACACCCGCCAGTTCGCTTTCGCCCTGGGCAATTCGGGCCTCACCTACGAGGCCGGTGATGCCTTGGGCGTGTGGCCGCGCAACTGCCCGGAACTGGTCGACGAGGTGTTGCAGCTGGCGCGCCTGGATGGCGAGCAACTGGTCAGCGTGGCCAAGGTCGGCGACCTGCCGCTGCGCGAGGCGCTGAGCAGCCATTACGAGATCGCCCGGCCAAGCAATGAAGCCCTGGCGCTGATCGCCGAGCGCAGCGGCAGTAGCGAGCTGCGTAGCCTGCTCGGTGAGCGCAAGGGCGAGCTGAAGGATTGGTTGTGGGGCCGTCAACTGGCCGATGTGCTGCAGGCTTTCCCCGCCGAACATGGCGCTGGCGAGTTGCTGGGCAGCCTCAAGCGCCTGCAGCCGCGCCTGTACTCCATCTCGTCCAGCCCCAAGGCGCATGCCGGCGAGGTGCACCTGACCGTCTCGGCGGTGCGCTACGGCAAGCGCAAGGGCGTGGCCTCGACCTTTCTCGCCGACCGCGTGGCGGAGGGTGAGGTGCCGCTGTTCGTGCAGACCAGCAAGCACTTCCGCGTGCCGGTCGATGGCGAGGTGCCGATGATCATGATCGGCCCCGGCACCGGCGTGGCGCCGTTCCGTGGCTTCCTCCACGAGCGGCGTGCGCGTGGCGACGCTGGCAGGAACTGGCTGTTTTTTGGCGAGCAGCACGCGGCCAGCGACTTCTATTACCGCGACGAGTTGCAGGCGATGCAGCAGGGCGGCCTGCTGACCCGGCTCAGCCTGGCCTTCTCCCGCGACCAGGCGCAGAAAATCTACGTGCAGGATCGCATCCGCGAGCAGGGCGCCGAGCTGTGGCGCTGGTTGCAGGACGGTGCGCAGGTGTATGTCTGCGGCGACGCCAGCCGCATGGCCAAGGATGTCGACCAGGCTCTGCGCGAGGTGGCCCGCGAGCACGGCGGCCTGAGCGACGAAAAAGCCGCCGAATATATTCGCGGCCTGGCCGAGGGTAAGCGTTACCTGCGCGATGTTTACTGAAACGCTACCATCGGCGACAAGTACCGATATGTGAAGCAGGCGCAATGAAGCTCGAAGGACGTTTCTGGATCACCCGCAACGGCAAGAACCTGGCCGGCCAGGGGCGCATCGAACTGCTGGCGCGCATCGCCGAAAGCGGCTCGATCAGCCGGGCGGCCAAGGCCATGGGCATGAGCTACAAGTCGGCTTGGGATGCGGTGGATGCCATGAACAGCGCCGCCGGCAGCGCGCTGGTGGAGCGCTCGGTGGGCGGCAAGGGCGGTGGCGGCACGCGCCTGACCCAGGCCGGGCAGCAACTGATCGAGTCCTACCGACGCTACCAGGAAGAGCACCGACGCTTTCTCGAACGCCTGGGCGCCGACCCGCAGCTGGAGTCCCTGCTGCAGCTGATGGAACGCCTCAGCCTGCGCAGCAGCGCGCGCAACCAGTTGCCGGGCCAGGTGGTGGCCATCCACGCCGAGGGTCTCAACGACCGGGTCGAGTTCAGGCTGGCCGGCGGCCAGCTGTTGCGGGCACTGATCACCCATGCCAGCACGGAGCGCCTGGGCCTGCAGCCGGGCGTGGAACTGTGTGCGCTGGTCAAGGCGCCGTGGGTGCGCCTGCAGGCGGCGGATGCCGTGGCCAGTACCAACGACAACCGCCTGAGTGGCCGCCTGGGCGAGCTGCGGCGTGATGCCGGGCACTGCGAGGCACTGGTCGAACTGGCCGGTGGCGGGCAACTGGTCGCCGTGCTGTCCGATGCCCAGGTCGAGGGCATGGCGCTGCAGCCTGGCCAGACGGTGCAGCTGCTGATCGACGCCGAACAGATCATTCTCTGCACCCTGTAGGACGGGTGCAACCCGCGTACCTGGGTTACTGTGCGGCTCCGTGACGGGGCAGGGCGCTGGAGATCAGCGCCGCCGCCAGCACGAAGGCTGCGGAAATCCACAGGCAGGCCTGCAGCCCATGGCTCTGGTAGACCCAGCCGGACAGCAGTGTGCCGAGCAGCCGGCCGAGGGCGTTGGACATGTAGTAGAAGCCCACGTCCAGCGAAACCCCGTCTTCCTTGGCGTAGCTGACGATCAGGTAGCTATGCAGTGACGAGTTCACCGCGAACAGCACGCCGAACAGCAGCAGGCCGCCGAGCAGCACCCAGTGTGCCGACCAACCCGCCGTCAAACCCACAGCGATGGCCGCCGGCAGGCCGGCCAGCAGTGCGGCCCAGACGAAGGCGGCGCGGCCATCCGGCACCTGGCCGCTGCGCTTGCCGGTGATGGCCGGGGCCAGGGTCTGCACGATGCCGTAGCCAATCACCCAGGCCGCGAGGAAGCTGCCGACCTGCCAGACATCCCAGCCGAACACGGCGGACAGGTACACCGGCAACGCCACCACGAACCACACGTCGCGGGCGCCGAACAGGAACAAGCGGGCGGCCGACAGCAGATTGATAGCCCGGCTCTTCGACAGCAGGTCACGGAACTTGGGTTTGCTCTTGGCTTTGCCCAGGTCCTTCTTCAGCAGCCGCAGGCTGGCCAGCCAGATCAGCGCCAGCACGGATGCCATCGCCAGTACCGCGCCAGCGAAGCCGAGCAAGGCGAGCAGGGCACCACCGAGAAAGAAACCGACACCCTTGAGCGCATTCTTCGAGCCGGTCAGGCGCGCCACCCATTGATACAGCGTGCCTGGCTCGCCGGCGGGCACCAGCAGCTTGATCGAGCTCTTGGCACTCATCTTGTTGAGGTCTTTGGCGATGCCCGACAGCGCCTGCGCGGCCATCACCCAGGGCAGCGTGAGCCAGGCGGCCGGCACCGTCAGCATCAGCAGTGCCGCCACCTGCAGGCCGAGGCCGAGGTTCATGGTGCGGTTTAGCCCCAGGCGTGCGCCCAGGTAGCCGCCGAGCAGGTTGGTGACCACGCCGAACAGCTCGTAGAACAGGAACAGCGCGGCGATCTGCAGCGGCGAGTAGCCCAGGCCGTGGAAATGCAGCACCACCAGCATGCGCAGGGCGCCGTCGGTGAGGGTGAAGGCCCAGTAGTTGCCGGTTACCAGCAGGTATTGGCGAACGGACGGGGGCAGGGCGGACAGCGCCTGGAGCATGCCTGGAGACTCCTGCTCAGCCGGCCAGGCCAACCAGCCGCGCCAGCTCGACGGTGCGGTTGGCGTAGCCCCACTCGTTGTCGTACCAGGCGTACAGCTTCACCTGGGTGCCGTTGACCACCAGGGTCGACAGCGCATCGATGATCGAGGAGCGCGGGTCGGTGCGGTAGTCGATGGATACCAGCGGGCGTTCCTCGTAACCGAGGATGCCTGCCAGCGGGCCGGCGGCGGCCGCCTTGAGCAGGGCGTTGACCTCGTCCGCCGTGGTGGCACGCTCGACCTCGAACACGCAGTCGGTCAGCGAGGCGTTGGCCAGCGGCACGCGCACGGCATGGCCGTTCAGCTTGCCGCGCAGCTCAGGGAAGATCTCGGCAATCGCCGTGGCCGAACCGGTGGTGGTGGGGATCAGGCTCATGCCCGAGGCACGGGCGCGGCGCAGGTCCTTGTGCGGCTGGTCGAGGATGCTCTGGGTGTTGGTCAGGTCGTGGATGGTGGTGATCGAGCCGTGGCGGATGCCGAGGTGCTCATGGATCACCTTGACCACCGGCGCCAGGCAGTTGGTGGTGCAGGAGGCCGCAGTGACGATACGGTGCACAGCCGGGTCGAACAGTTGCTGGTTGACCCCCATGACGATATTCAGCGCGCCGGCTTCCTTGACCGGCGCACTGACCACCACGCGCTTCACGCCCTGGTCCAGGTAGCCCTGCAGCACGGCGACGGTCTTCATCTTGCCGCTGGCTTCGATCACCAGGTCGCAGCCGCTCCAGTCAGTGTCGGCGATGGCCTTGTTGGCCGTGACCTTGATCGACTTGCCGTCGATCACCACGCACTCGCCCACGCTGCTGGCTTCATGCTGCCAGCGGCCGTGCACCGAGTCGAAATTGAGCAGGTGGGCGTGGGTAGCGGCGTCGCCGGCCGGGTCGTTGATCTGCACGAACTCCAGCTCTGGCCAGCCCCAGGCGGCGCGCAGGACCAGGCGTCCGATGCGGCCGAAGCCGTTGATGCCGACTTTGATGGTCATGGGTGATTCCTTAAATGGCAGATTGATTGACGCGTTTCGACAGTTGCTCTGCCGACTCCTTGCGTTCCGAGTAGCGGTCGACCAGGTAGTCGGAGCGCTCGCGCAGCAGCAGGGTGAACTTGACCAGCTCTTCCATGACATCCACCACCCGGTCGTAATAGGCCGAGGGTTTCATCCGTCCGGCCGTATCGAATTCGAGGAAGGCCTTGGGCACCGAGGACTGGTTGGGGATGGTGAACATGCGCATCCAGCGGCCCAGCACGCGCAGCTGGTTGACCACGTTGAACGACTGCGAGCCGCCACACACCTGCATCACCGCCAGGGTCTTGCCCTGGGTCGGGCGGATGGCGCCCATGGCCAGCGGCACCCAGTCGATCTGCGCCTTGAACACGGCGGTCATTGCGCCGTGGCGTTCGGGCGAGCACCACACCTGGCCTTCCGACCACTGCATCAGCTCACGCAGTTCCTGCACCTTGGGGTGGCTGTCCGGGGCGTCGTCCGGCAGCGGCAGGCCGCGCGGGTCGAAGATGCGCGTCTCGGCGCCGAAACGCTCGAGCAGGCGTGCGGCTTCTTCGGTGAGCAGGCGGCTGAACGAGTGCTGACGGGTCGAGCCGTACAGCAGCAGGATGCGCGGCTGGTGCGTGGCCTGCAGTGGGGTGCCGAGCTGGTCGGTATCGGGCAGCTCGAAGAGGTTGTCGTCGAGGTGGGGCAGGTTGTCGTCATGCATGGCTCTATTCCTTCCGATGGCGCTAGCAGCAGGCACTGGCGCGCGCGGGGCGGCCGTCCATGCATTGCAGGCGCTGGGCGCTGGGGCTGAGCCAGTCGCGGTTGGCTTGCAGGGTGGTGCGCAGGATGCTCAGCACCCACTCCGGCAGCTCGGGGTGCAGGCGGTAATACACCCACTGGCCCTGGCGGCGGTCGGCCAGCAGGCCGCCGGCGCGCAGTTGCGCCAGGTGGCGGGAGATCTTCGGCTGGCTCTCATCCAGGGCGCAGGTCAGCTCGCAGACGCACAGTTCGCCTTCGCGGGTGGCCAGCAGCAGCAGGCGGATGCGGGTTTCATCGGCCAGGCATTTGAAGACGCTGGTCGGGGTCAGGGCTTCGCTCATGGATGGCGGTTTCCTAATATACGTTTTTTCGAATATATGAAATTTCGAATATTAGGTAAAGCCCGGAAAGGCGCTCAGCGGACTGGCGGCACAGTAGCCGGGATCGTCACGGGTGGGGGAAACCCGCCGCGGGCTTGGCGGATTTCCGCCAAAAAATCGCGAAAGATCTGTGGCGTATTTATTTAAGTATATGTTTTTAAACGATTTAAATTAATTTTATGGAGTGGCACAAGCCCTGCAATTAGCGCTACAGCTCCCCAGCGGAGCCCACAACAAATCCCTCCAGTGCAGGAGGGTTAGCGCTAAACGCGGCTGCGCACCTCGTGGACATCGAGGCCGGCGCAGCAAGAGAGGACCTGCCATGACCCGCAAACCCTTGTACAAGAGCCTGTACGCCCAAGTGCTGGTGGCCATCGCCGTCGGCATCATCATCGGACACTTCTACCCGGAGACCGGCGTCGCGCTGAAGCCGCTGGGTGATGGCTTCGTCAAACTGATCAAGATGGCCATCGCGCCGATCATTTTCTGCACCGTGGTCAGCGGCATCGCCGGCATGCAGGACATGAAGGCGGTGGGCAAGACCGGTGGCTATGCGCTGCTGTATTTCGAAATTGTCTCGACCCTGGCCCTGCTGATCGGCCTGATCGTGGTCAACATCGTGCAGCCGGGCGTCGGCATGCATGTCGATCCGTCTACCCTCGATACCAAGGGCATTGCCGCCTACGCCGCTGCCGGCGAGTCGCAGAGCACCATCGCCTTCCTGCTCAACGTGATCCCCAGCACTATCGTCGGCGCTTTCGCCACCGGCGACATCCTGCAGGTGCTGTTCTTCTCGGTAATCTTCGCCTTCGCCCTGCAACGCATGGGTGACTATGGCAAGCCGGTGCTGGAGTTCATCGACCGCATCGCCCAGGTGATGTTCGGCATCATCAACATGATCATGAAGGTCGCGCCCATCGGTGCCTTTGGCGCCATGGCCTTTACCATCGGCCAGTACGGCGTCGGCTCGCTGGTGCAGCTGGGCCAACTGATGATCTGCTTCTACATCACCTGCCTGCTGTTCGTGCTGGTGATCCTCGGTGGTATCGCCAGGGCCCACGGCTTCAGCATCCTGCGTTTCATCAAGTACATCCGCGAAGAGCTGCTGATCGTGCTCGGCACCTCGTCTTCTGAGTCGGCGCTGCCGCGCATGCTGGGCAAGATGGAGAAACTCGGCGCGAACAAGTCGGTGGTCGGCCTGGTGATCCCTACCGGCTACTCGTTCAACCTCGACGGCACTTCGATCTACCTGACCATGGCTGCGGTGTTCATTGCCCAGGCCACCGATACGCCGATGGACATTACCCACCAGATCACCTTGCTGGCGGTGCTGCTGATCGCTTCCAAGGGCGCTGCCGGTGTCACTGGCTCGGGCTTTATCGTGCTGGCCGCGACGCTGTCGGCCGTGGGCCATCTGCCGGTGGCTGGCCTGGCGCTGATCCTCGGTATCGACCGTTTCATGTCGGAAGCCCGCGCGCTGACCAACCTGGTCGGCAATGGCGTGGCCACCATAGTGGTCGCCAAGTGGTGCAAGCAGCTCGACGAGACCACCCTGCAGCGCGAACTGGCCAGTAGCCCGGCCCTGCCGGACGTGACGTTCCCGCGCACTGCTAGCTAAGTATCGATCCTCACCGCCCGGTTCGGGCGGTACTCTTTGGCCCGTCCTCGTGACGGGCTTTTTTTGCTTTCGTGAACGTTTTATTCGACCGGCTTCACAGCTTGAGCGCGGCGTGGGAGCCAAGCGCAGTGTGCCTGGGCATAGAATGGCGCCCCCAAGGACGACTCTGGAATGGATGCCATGTCGACACACCTTCGCGCGCCTGCGGCCTCTTTCCGCCTGCTGCGTCGCTCAATCCTCGTAACTGCTGGCGGGGAGGGCGGCGCGATGCAAATCCATGACGTTGCCCGCCACCCGATCCTCCGTCTGATCGTCGGGGCTGGCCATTCTGTTTTCTCTTAACAGCGCTGCGCCTTTACCGCGCTGCGAACCTTGCATTTGCGTATGGGCTGCAAGACCAGGCTCTGCCTGCTACTGATCTGAGCCCGCGTTAACCGAGCGACCCTTTAGGGCGATGTTCCTTCCCCGGTTCATCGCCTTCTTTTTATCTGCTGACCACACGGTTCTGCCCGGCTTCGACGCATTCGCGGCTTTTCCTCGGCGCCCGCTGTGGCTAAGCTCGCGGTTCCGCACATGCAGCAGAGGTTTATCCATGGCGCAGCAACGGCCGGCCGCTGATATCGCCCGTCAGATTCTCGAAGGGTTCGACGACTACCGCGCACATTTTCGCGAGATCACCAACGGCGCCCGGGCGCGCTTCGAGCAGGCGCAGTGGCAGGAAGCGCAAAGCGCTTCGGCAGCGCGGATCAACCTCTACGAGGAAAAGGTCAGCGAAGTGGGCGAGCGCCTGCGCGCCAGCTTCAACGACGAGTTCCTGCTGGACGTCGAGCTGTGGCCGCTGGTGAAAAGCGCCTACATCAACCTGATCGACCAGCGCTTCGACGACGAACTGGCGGAAACCTGGTTCAACTCGATCTTCTGCGGTCTGTTCAGCCATGACCAGATCAGCGATGGCTGCATGTTCATCCACACCACCCGGCCGGCTTTGCGCCCGCATGCCAGCGAGCCGCAAACGCGCAGCTACGCACCGCAGGGCAACCTGACCGAGGCCCTGCGACAGATCTTCGAAGACTACCGTTTCAGCATGCCCTACGAGGATCTGGAGCGGGATCTGGCCCGCCTGGAAGCACAGCTGCGCACCAATTTGCCGGACTGGGTGTGCAAGGACCCGGAGCTGTGCATCGAGCTGTTTTCCTCGACCCTGTACCGCAACAAAGGCGCCTACCTGGTCGGGCGCATCTTCACCCGCGACGAGCAGTGGCCGCTGGTGTTCCCGCTGCTGCACCGCGAGGGGCAGGGCATCCAGGTCGATACGCTGATCACCGACGAGGCGGAAGTCTCGATCATCTTCTCCTTCACCCGTTCCTATTTCATGGTGCGGGTGGAGATTCCGGCGGAGTTCATCGGCTTTCTCAAGCGCATCCTGCCGGGCAAGCACGTTGCCGAGCTGTACACCTCGATCGGCTTCTACAAGCACGGCAAGTCGGAGTTCTACCGCGCGCTGATCAACCACCTGGCGAGCGTCGACGACAAGTTCATCATGGCCCCCGGCGTGCGCGGCATGGTGATGAGCGTGTTCACCCTGCCGGGCTTCAATACCGTGTTCAAGATCATCAAGGACCGTTTCTCGCCGTCGAAGAACGTCGACCGCGCCACGGTGATCGAGAAGTATCGTCTGGTGAAGAGCGTCGACCGGGTCGGGCGCATGGCCGATACCCAGGAGTTCGCCGACTTCCGCTTCCCCAAGGCCAAGTTCGATCCCGAATGCCTGGCCGAACTGCTGGAAGTGGCGCCGTCCACGGTGGAGATCGAGAACGACGATACCGTACTGATCCGTCACTGCTGGACCGAGCGGCGCATGACTCCGCTGAACATCTACCTGGAGCACGCCAACGAGGCCCAGGTGCGCGAGGCGCTGGAAGACTACGGCCTGGCCATCAAGCAGCTGGCCGCAGCGAACATCTTCCCCGGCGACATGCTGCTGAAGAACTTCGGCGTGACTCGCCACGGCCGCGTGGTGTTCTACGACTACGACGAGATCTGCTACCTGACCGAGGCCAACTTCCGGCGTATTCCGCCGCCGCGTTATCCGGAGGACGAGATGGCCTCCGAGCCCTGGTATTCGGTGGCCCCGCTGGATGTGTTCCCCGAGGAGTTTCCGCCGTTCCTGTTCGCCGATATCGGCCAGCGCCGTCTGTTCAGCAAGTTGCATGGCGATCTGTACGACGCCGACTACTGGAAGGGCCTGCAGGAGGCGATTCGCGCGGGCAAGGTGATCGATGTGTTCCCCTATCGGCGCAAGGGCGATCAGCTGGTTTGACTGGAGTGGAGCCGACGAATGACCGTTCGTCGGCTGTGGGGGAGTCGACTGATGGCCTTGTGCCGGTTTGGCACGGATGTGCTAGACCAATGAATGCAAGGCCAGGATGTATCAGCCAACCCCACCCGAAGGACGGCACTCATGCGCCAGAATCTCCCCGTTACTCAGCGGGAAAGAACCTTTCCTGCGTCCGATCGCCTCATCTCCACCACCGACCTGAACAGCACTATCACCTACTGCAACGACGCTTTCGTCGAGATCAGTGGTTTCACCCGCGAAGAACTGATCGGCCAGCCGCACAACATGGTGCGCCACCCGGATATGCCGCCGGCGGTGTTCGGCCATATGTGGGAAGTGATTAAGCAGGGCAAGCCCTGGATGGGCGTGGTCAAGAACCGCTCGAAGAATGGCGATTTTTACTGGGTCAGCGCCTATGTCACGCCGATCTACGAGAATGGCCGGATGTCCGGTTACGAGTCGGTGCGTTCGGTACCGACCGCCGAGCAGAAACAGCGGGCCGAAGCCCTGTACGCGCGGCTGCGGGCCGGCAAGCCACCGGTACCCAAGCTCGAGTACTGGACCTACGACATGGTGCGCTCCTGGCCGGTGATCCTGGCCACGCTGCTGATCATTGCGGGAACCTTCCTGTTGCCGGAGAAGGCGCTGATTCCGCAGATTCTGGTAGTGATGTTTGCCCTTGGCTCCTTTCAGCTGTACAGCAAGCGGCAGATGATCCGTCGCACCTTGGCCGATCATCCCAAGGCCTTCACCAGTGCCCTGGTGGCCCTGACCTACAGCGATGCGCGCGGCGCCCAGGCGTTGCTCGACCTGGCCATGATCAGCGAGGAGGCGCGTCTGCAGACTGCGTTGACGCGTCTGGAAGACGCGGGAGAAAGCGTGCGCAAGCGCGCGGCACAGTCCGCCGAGTTGTCGCGTTCCGGCGCCGACCTGCTGGAGCAGCAGCGCAGCGAGACGGACCAGTCGGCCACGGCGATCAACCAGATGGCGGCGACCATCCAGGAAGTCGCGCACAACGTGCAGAGCACCAGTCATGCCGCCGAAGAAGCCGATCGCCTGGCGCTGGAAGGGCGTCAGCTGGCGGGTGGCAGCCTGGAGGCCATGCAGCACATGGCGGGTGCGGTACAGGAGATCGGTCAGGCGGTGAACGAGCTGGCCAGTTCTACCCAGTCCATCGGCAGCGTCGCCGACGTGATCACTTCGATTGCCGAACAGACCAACCTGTTGGCGCTCAACGCGGCCATCGAGGCGGCCCGCGCCGGCGAACAGGGCCGGGGCTTTGCCGTGGTGGCCGACGAGGTGCGCGCGTTGGCCGGGCGCACGCGCGAGTCCACCGAGCAGATCCACCAGATCATTTCCTCGCTGCGTTCCGGCGCGGAGCGGGCCGTGCACACGGCCAGCAAGGGCGAAGAGATTTCCCGCGAAAGCGTGCAGAGCGTCGAGGCGGTGCGCTCGGCGCTGGATGGCATCAGCCAGGCGGTGACCCGTATCACCGGCATGAGCCAGCAGATGGCGACGGCCTCCGAGCAGCAGAGCCACGTGGCCGAAGACATCAGCCGGCAGATCACCCGTATCGCCCAGCTTTCCGACCACAGTGCCGGGCAGGCCCAGCAGGGCGCGGCGATCGGTCAGGAGCTGGAGCAGATGGCCGAGTACCTGCACAGCCTGGCCGAGCGTTTCAACCGCTGAGCCAGCATGCGCCCATGGCCATTCTGGCCATGGGCTGCGTCAAGCATGGCGATACCTGTGGCACACTGCGCGCCGGAGGATTTCCACCATGCCCCGTCTTCGTTGCGAGCGCTGCACGCGCCCGCTTGAGCGCTGCCTGTGCGCCCTGATCCCAAGCCTGCCCAGCCGCTCGCGGGTGCTGATCCTGCAGCACCCGGATGAGCAGAAGCATGCATTGAATACCGCACGCCTGGCGGCGCTGGGGCTGCAGAATGCCGAGCTCAAGGTGGGTGAGGTATTTGCCGAGCTGCCACAGTGGCTGCATCCCGACTACCAGGCATGCCTGCTGTTCCCCGGTGAAGCGGCGCAGGTTCTGCCGTGGCGTGCCGGGTTGGATCGCGATATGCGCCCATTGCTGCTGGTGGTGCCGGATGGCACCTGGCGCAAGGCGCGCAAGCTGCTCCATCTCAATCCGCACCTGGCGGCCTTGCCGCGGGTTTGCCTGCCACCCGGCCTGGCGTCGCGCTACCGCTTGCGCAAGGCGCCGGGCGAAGGGGCTCTGGCGACCATCGAAGCGATAGTCGCGGCGCTGGAGTTGCAGGAGGCGCCGGCCAGTTTCACCACTCTGCTGCGTCCGTTCGAGGCCCTGATCGAGGGGCAGATCGCGGCGATGGGCGCCGATACCTACCAGCGCAACCACGGCGGCTGAGCTCATTCTAGCGCTCGCGCAGGGCTTCCGAGCGGGCCTTGAGCACCGGCTTGAGCAGGTAGTCCAGCACGCTTTTCTCGCCGGTCATGATGTCCACGGTAGCGACCATGCCGGGGATGATCAGCAGGGGATGTTCATCGCCACCCAGGTGGTTTTTGTCGGTGCGTACCTGGATCAGGTAAAAACTGTTGCCTTCCTCGTCGGTGATGGTGTCGGCCCCGATCAGCTCCAGCTTGGCCTTGAGCCCGCCGTAGATGGTGTAGTCATAGGCGGTGAACTTGACCATGGCCTTCTGCCCGGGATGGAGAAAGGCGACATCCTGCGGGCGGATTTGTGCCTCGATCAGCAGGTTGTCTTCCAGCGGCACGATTTCCAGCATGTCACTGCCGGGCTGGACCACACCGCCAATGGTGTTGACCTTCAGTTGTTTGATCACGCCATGCACCGGTGAGGCAATGGTGGTGCGGCTGACCCTGTCGTCGATCGCGACGCTGGTGGCGGTGATTTTCTGCAGCTCGGTGCGAACTTCGTTGAGTTCCTTGAAGGCATCGGTGCGGAAGGTCAGGGTCGACTCGTTGAGCCGGCTTTCGATTTCCTGCATGGCCGATTCCGCTCGGGGGATCGCCAGGTTGGTGGCATCCAGCGACCCGCGCATTTCCACCACGCTGCGGCGCAGACGGAGGATCTCCACGGCGGAGATGGCGCCCGTTGCGACCAGCGGCTGCGACATGTTCAGTTCCTGCTGGATCAGGCCCAGGCCGGAACGATACTGCTGGGCCTTGGAGCGGAACTCGGCCAGCTCCTGGGTCTTCTGGCGTAGCTGTTCCTTGAGGGTGTTCTGCTCACTTTCCAGGCGTTGCTGGCGCGAGCGATACAGGGCCAGCTCGTCCTCCACCAGTTGCGGGGCCTGCTTGGTCAGCTCGTCGGGCAACACCAGGGGGCGGCCTTCGGCTTCGGCACTCAGGCGTTCGACGCGCGCCTGCAGGGCCATGCGATCAGCCTCGGTTTCGCCCTTGTTGGAGTTGTAGCGGGTGGCATCCAGGCGCAGCAGCACGTCCCCCTTGTTCACCACCTGGCCTTCGCGGAAGAATATTTCGGTGACGATGCCGCCTTCGAGGTTCTGGATGATCTGCACCTTGCTCGAAGGGATCGCCTTGCCCTGGCCGGTGGTGACCTCCTGCAGCACGGCGAACTTGGCCCAGATCAGTGCTACCACCAACAGCGAGCAGGCGGCCCACACCGTGGCGCGGGCCAGCCAGGGCGAGTCTTCCAGCACCGCCCCTTCGACTTCGGGCATGAACTCGGTGTCCTGCTTCTGTTTCTGCAGGCTGCCGAAATACTCACGAAGGGATTGAGTCAGTTCCATGCGCCACCTCCAGGGGTGTGCGTGTTACAGCGCCGCCGGGCCGACCCGGCCTCTGCGCAGGGCGTCGATGACGGCCTCTTTCGGGCCGTCGGCGACCACATGGCCGTTGTCCAGCACGATCAGGCGATCGACCAGGCTGAGCATCGACGCACGGTGGGTAATCAGTAGCACCGTCTTGCCTTGCGCCCAGCTATGCAGGCGGTTGCGCAGGGTGTCTTCACTGGAGTTGTCCATGGCGCTGGTGGGTTCGTCGAACAGCAGAATGGGTGGATCCAGCAACATGGCGCGCGCCAGTAGTACTGCCTGGCGCTGGCCGCCGGAGAGCAACTGGCCGCGTTCACCCACCGGTCTGTCGAAACCTTGCGGGTGCTGCCGGGCCAGTTCGGTGACGCCGGCGAGCTCGGCCACCTCGAGCATGCGCTCGTCGCTGACGTAGCGCGCGCCGAGCGTCAGGTTGTCGCGCAGGCTGCCTGCCAGCAAGGGCAGGTCGTGGGCGACATAGCCGATCTGGTGGCGCAGGTCGGCCACGTCCAGTTGGCGCAGATCGAGGCCATCGAGAAGGATCTGGCCTTCGGTCGGGGTGTAGAAGTTCATCACCAGGCGCGCCAGGGTGCTCTTGCCCGAGCCGCTGCGCCCGATAATGCCGACACGTTCGCCGGCGAGCATGTGCAGGCTGACTTTGTTCAGCGCGGGGGTGCTTTGCCCGGGGTAACTGAAGCTGACCTGGTTGATGTCGAGTGCGCCCTTGAGATGGGTACGCTCCAGGGGGCGTTGTTTGGCCTGGCGCTCCTGGGGCAGGCCCATCAGCGCGTCGGTGCTGGTCATGGTCAGGCGCGCCTGCTGGTAGCGGGTGATCAGCCCGGCGATCTGCCCGAGTGGCGACAGCACGCGACTGCCCAGCATGTAACTGGCGACCAGGGCGCCTACGCTGAGGTTGCCGGCGATAATGATGTAGACCCCGGCGACGATGGTGGCCATGCCGGCGAACTGCTGCAGGAACAGGGTGCCGTTGGTGGCCAGGGTGGCGAGGAAGCGCGAGTGGCTGTCCAGGCGGGTGAGGGCGCCGTGGGTTTTTTCCCAGCGATGCTGGCGCTCGCTTTCCGCGCTGCAGGCTTTCAGGGTTTCCAGGCCGCTGAGGGTTTCGATCAGCAAGGCCTGGCGTTCGGCGCCCAGGGCCAGGCTCTTCTGTACCGTGTCGCGCAAACGCGCCTGGATGATCAGGGCGAAGATCGCGGTGATCGGAAAGGCTAGCAGCGGGATTACCACCAGCCAGCCGCCGAGCAGGCCGATCACCACGATCATCAGCAGGGAGAAGGGCAGGTCGATCAGGCTGGTCAGGGTCACTGCGGTGAGAAACTCACGTAGCCCCTGGAAATCGTGGATGCTCTGGGCGAAGCCGCCGATGGTGCTGGGGCGGGCCTTCATCTCCATGCCGGTGATGCGTTCGAACAGGGTGGCGGAGAGCACCACGTCGGTCTTCTTGCCGGCAACGTCCAGCAGGTGGGCGCGCAGCACGCGCAGTAGCAATTCGAAGCCGCTGCCGATGAATAGACCGATCACCAGCACCCAGAGAGTAGAGGTGGCCTGGTTGGGTACAACGCGGTCGTAGGTTTGCATGACGAACAGCGGCACCATCAAACCGAGCAGGTTGATCAGCAGGCTGGCCAGAACCGCGTCGGTGTAGAGCCAGCGCGACAGTTTGAGGGTGTCGCGGAACCAGGCTTCGACCCGTGGTACCAGAGGTGCATGGGCGTCTTCCAGTTCATGCCGTGGACGAGCGAAGAAAGCCTGGCCGCTGTACTCCAGGGCCAGGTGCTCACGATTGACCCATTGTTCGCCGCCGTCGGCCTCGCAAGGCAGGATCAGCAACTGGTTTTTCGGGCCGATGCGGCGCAGCACGGCGCTGCGTCCATCCTTGAGCAGAAGCAGCACAGGCAGGTTGAGTGGCGAGATGGCATCCAGCGTGCGCCGCAGGATGCGCCCTTGCAAGCCGACGCGTGCCGCCGAGCGCGAGAGCAGGTCGGGAGTCAGGCGTTGTTCGGGCAGTGGCAAGCCAGCGGTCAGGCTGGCGCGGCTGGCCGAGCAGTCATGCAGGTTGCAGAGAATGAGGAGACCATCCAGCAGCGGGTCGTCATGACTCTGCCGCGGGTCTTCGGAAGGCTTCCGCTCCATGGTGGTCAAAGGTCACTACTCCTGAGATGCCACCTGAAAACTGCAGGGCGCGGTTTTCAGGTGATCTCTTCGCCGGGACTACTTCATTTCCGGCAGACGCGCCTCGCTCTTCACTTCGGTGAGGGCTACAGCTTCGGCCGGGGGACCGACGTTCTGTTTGTGCAACAGATCGCCCATGGCAGAAATGACGCGGTACATGGAGAACTCTTCGGTGTAGCGCACCTCGGTGTAACGACGGTTGGCGGTGAAGAGTTCGTTCTCGCTGTCCAGCAAGTCCAGCAGGGTGCGTTGGCCTAGGCTGAACTGCTGCTGGTAGGCCTCACGTACCCGCGAGGTGTAGTCCGCATAGTCCCGGGCCTTGGGGGTCTGCTTGCGGGCGTTTTCCATGGCGTCCCAGGCTAGCGCGAGGTTTTCGTTGAGAACCCGCAGGGCATTGTTGCGGATGTCCATGGACTGGTTGATCTGGTGGGCGGCAGCCTGCAAGCGGGCTTTGTCGCGCATGCCGTTGAACAGGTTGTAGTTCATCACCACGGCGGCACGCCAGGTGTTGTAGTGGCCTTCGTCGCCCTGGGTGTCTTCGTCGGCCGTGGTTGCCAGTTCCGCATCGAAGCGAGGGTAGAACGGGGCCTTGGCTACTTCGTACTGTTTCTCGGCTGATTGCACATCAGCCTGGGCGGATTTCAGGTAGGGGTTGTTGTCGATCACGCCTTGTCGGGCGGTCGGCAGGTCGGCAGGCATTTCCCCCTGGACAGTGCCCGGTTGCTCGAGCTCATCCGGCAGGCGGCCAATGGCGCTGAAGAAGTTGGCCTCAGCATCCGCCAGATTGACCTGTTCGGTGTAGAGATTGTTTTCTGCCAGGGCCAGGCGGGCTTCCGACTGGTCGAGGTCGGCGGTACTGCCGACACCACGTTCGCTGCGCAGGCTGATCTGATCGTTGATACGCTGGTGGGCCTGCAGGTTGTTTTCTGCCAGGGTCACCATTTCACGCCGCTTGAGCACATCCAGGTAAACCTCGACGCTGCGCAGCGCCAGGCTTTCTGCAGTACCCAGGATGTAATAAGCACGCGAGTTCACCACCGACTTGGTACGGGCCACCTCGTTGGGGGTGTTGAAACCATCGAACAGCATCTGCCGCAGGCGCAGTTCGGCAGTACGGTAGTTGAGGGTTTCCTTGTTGTGATCACCGAGTGCCCGGGTGCTGGGGCTGTCGGTTTGTTCACGACCGTAACCGGCAAGCAGGTCGACCGTCGGCAGATAGCCACCCTTGGCCACTTTCACTTCCTCATCCGACACAAGGCGATCATTGATGCTGGCATGCAGCTCAGGGTGATTGTCGATGGTGCTCTGGATCGCTTCTGAGAGATTCATGGCCTGTGCCTGGGAGCAGGCAATGGCTAGCAGGATGCTGCTGCAGAGCGGGGTAAGAACGCGCATGAGGTTTTTCTCCTTATTTATATGCTCGGTTCCTGTCGCCAAATAACTGACGTTAATGCCTGAGGATGCGTTTCAGGCCTGTAACATCACAGCTAAGAACATCCTTCAGCGTAGCTAAGAAAAATTTTTCACAAGATTTATGAGAAATAAGTCTTATGCACTCTGTGAAAACGAGCACATTGTTTTTTCCGTACAGCCAAGAAAACCGGGCCTTTTAAGTCATTTTTTGGTTGCAGGTGATGGTCAGGCGTTATTTGGAGCATAAGGGGCGGGGATGTATCTGATGGAGTAGGCCGGTGCAGTTGGAGCGACACTTTTTTGTCGCGTGAAGAGCATAAGTTTCGAAGCACCGCTTGTTTCTTCCAGTTTCTCTCTCGCGCATGCCCTGGTTCGAAAGGCGATTTGGCCCTTTTGAAACGTGTCGACGGTGGTCGGCAGCTGTAGTGCGGAGGAAGGATCATGGCTACTTTGATCGGTGTCGTCAGTCAGGTTGTCGGCGAAGTCTTTGCGGTAGCCGGCGATGGAGCGCGTCGACCCCTAGCCGAAGGCGATCGTGTTTATGCCGGTGAACAGTTGGTTACCGGCGCCGGTGGCTCCATAGCCATTGCTCTGACTAACGGGCAGGAACTGACGGTTGGCCGGGACAGCAGCATCACGCTCAACGAGCAGATGATTGCTGGCGCCGACAACACGCAGCAGGAAAGTCCGCAGGATCAGAAGCCAGACGCGCCTTCGGATGCTGAACTCACCGACGTCGAGAAGCTGCAGGCTGCAATCGAGGCCGGCGTTGACCCTACGCTCAATGCCGAGGCTACCGCAGCGGGACCGGGCGCCGGTGGCGGCGGGGCTGGTGGCGCTGGCGGCATTGGTGGCGGCCACAGCTTCGTGTTGCTGGGTGAAACCGGCGGGGCGCTAGACCCGACTATCGGCTTCCCAACTGCCGGCCTGAATACCGGCCCGCTATTCCCCGATCCCGACCCCATTGTGACCCCTGATCCGGCGGCGCCGGACTTCACTCCCGATGTGGATGTGGAGTACGAAGATGCCCAGGGTCAGGTGGTTACCGGTCCGGCGATAGTTGATGAAGAGGGACTCGGCGACGGCACCAACCCAGGCAGCAATGCCGAGCAGGCCACCGGCCAACTGGTGGTCAACTCCCCTGATGGGGTTTCTTCCCTGCAGATCCAGGACTTCAACGGCAATTGGGTCGACGTCACCAACGGTGGCGTGGTGCAAGGCCAGTACGGCGTTCTGACCGTGGATGCGTCCGGTGGTTGGACCTATGTGCTGACCGACAACACACTCAATCACGGCAACCCGAATGCTACCGGTGCCGCCGACCAGGTTGGCGAAAGTTTCGGCGTGCGTGTGTTCGACCTGGATGGCGACGTATCGCCGACCGTGCAGCTCAATGTGTTGGTCAACGACGACGGTCCGATCCTGGAGGGCGGTGAAGGCGCGCAGGTTTTCAATGTCGTCGATGAGGACGAAACCAGTGATGGCAACACGGATGGCGACTCGATCAGCAATGTTGCCACCGGTGCTGCCGGCAGCCTGACTGCGCTGGTCAACTTCGGTGCCGACGGTGTCGGCAGCTTCGGCCTGACTGGCAGCCCGTCCGCCATTGCCTCGCTGGAGGCTCAAGGCCTGAGTTCCGGTGAAACGGCACTGACCTATAGCGTGCTCGGCAATGTGCTGACTGCTTCGGCCGGTAGCGAAACCATCTTCACCCTGCAGGTAGGCGGCGACGGCAGCTACACCTTCACCCTGCTCGGCCAGCTCGATCATCCGACTCCGGATGGTAACGACGACGAATACCTGAACGGCGGTATCGACTTCTCCGCTGTGCTGGCCGCTACCGATGGTGACGGCGATTCGGTGGGCGCCTTCAATCCGGGCAGCTTCGTCATCAATGTCGAGGACGACGTGCCGCAGCTGGTTGAACAGCGCGAAGGCGGCGTATTCGATCAGGTGCAGGAAGACGCGCTGACCCTGGGTAGTGGTGCGCCCTTCGAGGGCAACGATGAAGGCGGGCAGACCACTACCGCCACTGGCGAGGCGGGAACCTTGTCGACGTTGGTCAACTTTGGTGCAGACGGCCCTGGCGGCTTCGGTCTGTCGAGCGACCTGGGTTCGATGGATGCGCAGGCGTTGAGCAGTGGTGGTGTTCCCCTGAGCTACAGCGTTGAGGATGGAGTCCTGACAGCCACTGCGGGATCAGGCGGGCCAGAGGTTTTTGCCCTGACCGTTAATGCGGATGGCAGCTATAGCTTCGAGCTCAAAGGCCCGATCGATCATCCGGACCAGGACGGCAATGACTACGAGACCCTGCCTGGCTTGGGCATCGACTTCTCCGGTGTACTAACCGCAGTCGATGGCGATGGCGACCCACTGCCTGGCGGCTTCCCGCCTGGCAGCTTTACCATCGATATCGAAGACGATGTGCCCGAACTGGCCGGCATTTATGACGGTGGTGAGGGTGGCAGCCAGACAGACTATGTGAAATACGCTCCATCGGTTGGCGGCACCGTGCACGAAGATGCCCTGACCCAGGGTGAGGTGTTCAGCGCGCCCCATGAGGGCAATAACGAGGATAGCGACCCGGTCGGCCAGGACAGTGATCCGGCCCAGACCCTGGTGGCCAGTGGTGGCGAAAGCGCCCTGCATGTGCTGGTCAACTTCGGTGCCGATGGCCCCGGCGATTTCGGCCTGAGCGACAGCGACGGCGCCTATGACTGGATGGACGGCCTGGGGCTGACCTCCGCTGGCGAGGCGCTGGAATACAACATCGATGCCACTACTGGTTTGCTGACCGCCTCCGTGACGGGTTACGACGTATTCACCCTGCAAGTGAATGCCGACGGCAGCTACACCTTTACCCTCAAAGGTCCGCTGGATCATCCCGCTCAGGACGGTAATGACAGCGAAACCCTCGGCGGGCTGGGCGTCGACTTCTCGGGTGTACTGACCGCGACCGATGGCGACGGCGACCCGCTGGCGGATGGCTTCCCGCGTGGCAGCTTCACCATCAATGTGGAAGATGATGTACCGACTCTGGCCGGGCGTGACCCTGAGAGCGGTCCGGTGGGTGGCCAGGTCAACGAAGACCCGCTGAGCAGCCCGTATAACGGCAATGACGACGCCAGCCAGAACCTGGTGGTGAGCACGGCCACGGGGGCGGGCAGTTTGTCCGGCCTGGTGGCTTTTGGTGCCGATGGCCCGGGTGACTTCGGCCTGGTCGACACGGCTGCTGCGACTGCGCTGCTGAACGCGCAGGGCCTGGAGTCGGGTGGTGAGGGACTGGTTTATACGGTTGCGCAGACGTTCGACCTGGATGGCAACCTGGTGAGCTCGACCCTGACGGCCGTAGCGGCCGCCAGTGTTGGCGGCTATCCGGTGTTCACCTTAGAGATCGAGGCGGACGGTGATTTCACCTTCACCCTGCAAGGCCCGGTCGATCATTCGGAACACAGCGACAATGACGACGAGAACTGGGTTGCGACGGATGACAGCGCGGGCATCGACTTCACGGCGCTGCTGACCGCCACCGATGGCGATGGCGATCCGGTGGCGGGGCTGGCACAAGCCGAAGGCCTGTTCGTGATCAACGTCGAGGATGACGTGCCGGTGTTGGCTGATCGCGGCGAGGAGTCTCGCCCGGTAGGCGGCCAGGTCAACGAAGACCCACTGAGCAGCCCGCATAATGGCAATGACGACGCCAGCCAGGCTCTGGTTGTTAGCACGGCCACGGGGGCGGGCAGTTTGTCCGGCCTGGTGGCTTTTGGTGCGGATGGCCCGGGCGACTTTGGTCTGGTCGACACGGCTGCTGCAACTGCGCTGTTGAGTGCGCAGGGCCTGGAGTCGGGTGGCGAAGAGCTGGTTTATACGGTTGCGCAGACGTTCGACCTGGATGGCAATCTGGTGAGCTCGACCCTGACGGCTGTTGCGGCCGCCAGTGTCGGCGGCTATCCGGTGTTCACCCTGGTGGTCGAGGCGGATGGTGATTTCACCTTCACCCTGCAAGGCCCGGTCGATCATTCGGAACACAGCGACAATGATGACGAGAACTGGGTTGCGGCGGATGACAGCGCGGGCATCGACTTCACGGCGCTGCTGACGGCCACCGATGGCGATGGCGATCCGGTGGATGGGCTGGCGCAGAGCGAAGGCCTGTTCGTGATCAACGTCGAGGACGACGTGCCGGTGTTGGCTGATCGCGGCGAGGAGTCTCGCCCGGTGGGTGGCCAGGTCAACGAAGACCCACTGAGCAGCCCGTATAACGGTAATGACGACGCCAGCCAGGCTCTGGTTGTTAGCACGTCCACGGGGGCGGGCAGCTTGTCCGGCCTGGTGGCTTTTGGTGCCGATGGCCCGGGTGACTTCGGCCTGGTTGACACGTCTGCTGCGACTGCACTGCTGAACGCGCAGGGTCTGACCTCGGGCGGTGAGGGACTGGTTTATACGGTTGCGCAGACGTTCGACCTGGATGGCAACTTGGTGAACTCGACGCTGACGGCCGTTGCGGCTGCCAGCGTTGGTGGCTACCCGGTGTTCACCCTGGTGGTCGAGGCGGGCGGTGACTTCAGTTTCACCCTGCAAGGGCCGATCGATCATCCGGAACACAGCGACAACGATGACGAGAACTGGGCTGCAGCGGATGACAGCGCAGGTATCGACTTCACGGCGCTGCTGACCGCCACCGATGGCGACGGCGATCCGCTGGCGGGTCTGGCACAAGCCGAAGGCCTGTTCGTGATCAACGTCGAGGACGACGTGCCGGTCCAGGTACAGGGTGGAACCATCACGGGTGAAACCAGCGTTGATGAAGACAGCCTGGTGCCCCATGGCATCGACGACGGTGCTGATGGTGTGGATGCCTCGGCCAGTGGCTCCCTGAGTGGCCTGATCAGCTTCGGCGCCGATGGTCCTGGTGAGTTCAGCCTGCTGGACGATACCAGCGGTCTGCCTGCGCTGACCTCCAATGGCCAACCCGTTGAGTACGATGTCGACGGCGATACTTTGAGTGCCTTTGTCCCCGGGGTCGATGGCTACCCGGTCTTCACCTTCACACTCGACAGCTCAGGCAACTACACCTTCACCTTGACCGGACAGCTGGATCATCCGGACAAGGATGGTAATGACGATACCGACATCCTGCCGATTGATCTTTCCAGCATTGTCCAGGCAACGGATGGTGACAGTGACCCTGTCGTGTTGAACAACAGCGTGATCATCAATGTCGAGGATGATGTGCCCGTGGCGCGCGACAACGAGGCCACGACGACAGAAAGCAGCCTGCCACCGTTCAACCTGACGCTGATTATCGACTCCTCTGGCAGCATGAGTTCGGAGGTAATGGCCGACCTGGATGGTGACGGCGTCGATGAAAGCACTACCCGCCTGGATGTGGCCAAGGCGGCTCTGTTCAACCTGATCGATAGTTATGTCGCTTTGGGCGTGCCACTGAACTTCAAGATCATCGATTTTGATACCAATGCGGCCAAGGTCTACGAAGGTACCGATGCCAGCGATGCCAAGGATGCGATTGCTTCCCTGGTCGCTGGCGGGATTACCGAGTACGACGATGCCCTCGACCTGGCGCGCGACGAGCTGGAACAAGACTTGCTCGACCCCGCGCTCGATGGCTACGTCGATCGTGTCTACTTCCTCTCCGATGGCCAGCCGAACCCGGCATCGGATGATGCTCCTCCGGGATGGCAGACTTTTGTCGATAGCAACAATATCGATGTGATTGCAGTCGGCATCCAGGTGCCGGCAGTTGGCGCTGCTGCGACTGAGCTGGGTGAAGTGGGCAACGCCGGCGACACCGTGCTGATCGTGCAGGATCCGAACGAGTTGTCCACGGCTCTGGGCGAAACCGTACCCGACCCGCTGCAAGGTAACGTGATCAGCGATGCCGGACCGGCTGGAGTGGGCGATGTCGATCAGTCGGGTGCAGACCACCCGCTGCGGGTCACCCAAGTCAGCTTCGTCAATGCCGCAGGCGCCACCATTACCGTGCTGGTCCCGGCCGGTGGCTCCAGCGTGCCGATTGACACTCCGGCAGGCGGTACCCTGGTCATGTCCAGTGATGGGCACTGGAGCTACGTTGCGCCTAACAACGTGACGGATGACACCCAGGAGGTCTTTACCTACACCATCGTCGATGCAGACGGTGATCCGGATACGGCCACCCTGACCATCACTGTCACGGATGGTGTGCCGCTGGCGGTGAACGACAGCGCAAGCATGACCGAGGATACCGACACGGTGAGCGGTAGTGTGATCACTAACGATAACGTCGGTACGGATGATCCGGGCAGTGTCAGCTTTGCCAGCACCACAGGTAGCTACGGCAGCCTGATCTACAACCCGAATGGCGGTTGGACGTATGACCTGAACAATGCCAGCCCTGTGGTACAGGGGCTTGGTGTTGGCCAGTCGCTGACGGAAACCTTCAACTACACCCTGAGCGATAGCGATGGCGATACCTCGCCAGCGACCCTGACCATCACCATCAATGGCGTTGATGACCAGGTCAGCATCTTCGGCCTCAACGGCAATGACGAAACGGTGGATGAGGATGATCTACCGGCAGGCACCGACTCCACGAAGGAGCCATTGACCCAGACCGGCACCTTCACAGTGACCGCTCCGGATGGCCTGCTGAACCTGAGCGTGGGCAGCATCAATGTTGTCACTAACGGTGTGGCCAATGTGCCGCAGTCCATCACGACGCCGTTCGGTCATACCCTGGCGATTACCGCCTTCGACCCGGCTACTGGTGTGGTTTCGTACAGCTATACCCTCACGGGTAATGAGCCCCACCCAGATGCCGGTGGCGAGAACAGCATCACCGAGAGCTTCACGGTCACGGCCCAGGATATAGACCTGGACTCGGGCAATGCTTCACTGGATGTCCGTATTGTCGATGATGTCCCGCAGGTGCTGACGGCCAACGAAAACTTCTCGGTGGACGAAGACGATCTACCGGCGGGCAACGATGTAAGTAAGGAATCGCTGACCGTCAATGGCAGCATCTTCGATAACGTCAACTGGGGTGCCGATGGTTTTGGCGGCGTGACCGGTGTGACGGCTGCCAGTGGTAGTCCGACCACCACCGCTACGGCCACCACCATCACCCTGTCGACCTCGGACTGGCAGTTGGTGGTCACCAAGGCCACCGGTGCCTATGCCTTCACCCTGCTGGATGAAATGACCCATGCCAATGCCAGCGGTGAAAACAGCCTGACGCTGCCGACCTTTACTGTGACTGCGGTGGATGGCGATGGCGACCCGGCCAGTGTCACCCTCAACGCCAGCGTGGTGGATGACATCCCGTCGGTGACCACGGCCAACGAGAACTTCTCGGTGGACGAGGACGATCTACCGGCCGGTACCGACAGCAGCAAGGAGTCGTTGGTTATCAATGGCACCATCGCCGACAACGTCAACTGGGGCGCCGATGGTTTTGGTGGCGTGACCAGTGTGAGCGTGGCTGGCGGCAGCCCGGCGTCGGTCGACAACGGCGCCACCATCACGCTGTCGACAGTCGACTGGCAGCTGGTAGTCACCAAGGCCACCGGTGCCTATGCCTTCACCCTGCTGGATGAAATGACTCATGCCAATGCCAGCGGCGAGAACAGCCTGACGCTGCCGACCTTTACCGTGAACGCGGTGGATGGTGACGGCGA
>JBOFCR010000168.1:0-11280 GCA_051646165.1 Pseudomonas sp.
GAGGTGGTCCTGCGACTGCTCGGTCGCACCGTTGCAGAGACGCCGACGAAGTGGACCGAGCTAGCGTCCGGCATCCGAGGAGTGACCGAGGAGACCACCACCGGCGTCCACCGTCTCTACCAGATGCTGGAGCGTGGCGAGCTGCTCTTCCCGGCGATCAACGTCAACGACGCGGTCACCAAGAGCAAGAACGACAACAAGTACGGCTGCCGTCACAGCCTCAACGACGCCATCAAGCGCGGCACCGACCACTTGCTGTCGGGCAAGCAGGCGCTGGTCATCGGCTACGGTGACGTGGGCAAGGGCTCGGCCCAGTCGCTGCGTCAGGAAGGCATGATCGTCAAGGTTTCCGAGATCGACCCGATCTGCGCCATGCAGGCCTGCATGGACGGCTTCGAAGTCGTTTCGCCGTACAACAACGGCATCAACGACGGTAGCGACGCCAGCATCGACAAGGCCCTGCTGGGCAAGATCGACCTGATCGTCACCACCACCGGCAACGCCAACGTGTGTGACGCCGGCATGCTCAAGGCCCTGAAACAACGCGCCGTGGTGTGCAACATCGGTCACTTCGACAACGAGATCGACACCGCCTTCATGCGCAAGAACTGGGCCTGGGAAGAGGTCAAGCCGCAGGTGCACAAGATCCACCGCACCGGCGCCGGCAGCTTCGACCCGCGCAACGACGACTACCTGATCCTGCTGGCCGAAGGCCGCCTGGTGAACCTGGGCAACGCCACCGGCCACCCGAGCCGGATCATGGACGGCTCCTTCGCCAACCAGGTGCTGGCGCAGATCTTCCTGTTCGAGCAGAAGTTCGCCACCCTCTCGGCCGAAGCCAAGGCTGCCCGCCTGACCGTGGAAGTGCTGCCGAAGAAGCTCGACGAAGAAGTGGCCCTGGAAATGGTCAAGGGCTTCGGTGGCGTGGTCACCCAGCTGACCAGCAAGCAGGCCGAGTACATCGGCGTGAGCGTGGCCGGTCCGTTCAAGCCGGAAACCTACCGCTACTAATCGCAGCTGCAAGCCACAGGCTGCAGGCGCCCCGCGCGCCTGCAGCCTGCTGCCAAAGGAAAACCTCCATGTCTCAAGAACGCCGTTACAGCTTCGAGTTCTTCCCGACCAAGACCGAAGCCGGGCATGAAAAGCTGATGACGGTCGCCCGTCAGCTGGCGACCTACAACCCCGATTTCTTCTCCTGCACCTACGGTGCCGGTGGCTCCACCCGCGATCGCACCCTCAACACCGTGCTGCAACTGGATGGCGAGGTGGGCGTGCAGACCGCACCGCACCTGTCCTGCGTCGGCGACAGCAAGGACGATCTGCGCAGCCTGCTCAACCAGTACAAGAACTCCGGCATCAAGCGCATCGTCGCCCTACGCGGCGACCTGCCGTCCGGCATGGGCATGGCCAGCGGCGAGATGCGCTACGCCAACGAGCTGGTGGAGTTCATCCGCAGCGAAACCGGCGATCACTTCCATATCGAAGTCGCCGCCTACCCGGAAGTGCATCCGCAGGCGCGCAATTTCGAGGACGACCTGGCCAACTTCGTGCGCAAGGCCAAGGCCGGCGCCGACAGTGCCATCACCCAGTACTTCTTCAGCGCCGACTGCTACTTCTACTTCGTCGAGCGCGTACGCAAGCTGGGCGTAGACCTGCCGATCGTGCCGGGCATCATGCCGATCACCAACTACAGCAAGCTGGCGCGCTTCTCCGACGCCTGCGGCGCCGAGATCCCGCGCTGGGTGCGCAAGCAGCTGGAAGCCTACGGCGACGACCTGGACAGCATCCAGGCCTACGGCGAGCAAGTGGTGAGCGAGATGTGCGAGCGCCTGCTGCAAGGCGGCGCGCCGGGCCTGCACTTCTATACGCTGAACCAGGCCGAGCCGAGCCTGGCGATCTGGAACAACCTCAAGCTGCCCCGCTGAGGTTTTCGAGATGGATGGAATGAGCCGGGCACTGCCCGGCTTTTTCTTGCCGCCCCTGTAGGAGCCAGCTTGCTGGCGATGCTTTCGCGCGGGCATGGATCGCCAGCAAGCTGGCTCCTACAAAGAGCTGCGCTGGCACGAACGGCCGTCATTCAACCGATGAATGTTCGACCAACAGATGACTGTGCAGCGCTGCGGGAAATCCGTAACCTGGCCTTATGCCAGTATTCCAGCGCCAGATAACCGCCTTCGTGCTGTTATGCAGCCTTGCCCTCGCGGCACGGGCGGAACCGCTGCGCATCGTCACCGAAGCCTGGGCGCCCTACGTCTATCAAGAGAACGACCAGCCGACCGGCCTGGACTACGAGATCACCCGCGAGGTGCTGCGCCGCCTGGATGTCGAAGTGCAGTGGCAGTTCATGCCCTGGAAGCGCTGCCTGCTGGCGTTCGAGCAGGGCCAGGCCGACGCCATCCTCGATATCTTCCGCATTCCCGAGCGCGAAGCGCAGATGCTGTTCGTCGAGGAGCCGCTATCGGACGTGCAGTTCGTGCTGTTCTTCGCCCGCAACCGGCCCTATCCCTACCGCAAGCTGGAAGACCTGCGCGACCTGCTGATCGGCACTTCGCCCGGCTACTGGTACAACGACACGGCGTTCCGCAACTCCAAGCTGTTCAGCCGTGAGGAAGCGCCCAGCCACGAGGCCAACTTCGGCAAACTGCTGCGCAACCGCGTCGATCTGGTGGTCAACGACCGCCGCGCCGGCCTGTACCTGGCCAGCCAGCTCGGCATCGGCCAGCAGCTCGGCTACAACCCCACCCCGCTCGGCAGCGACCGCCTGTACCTGGCCCTGCGCCGCGAGCCGCGCCTGCAGAGCCTGGCCACGGACTTCGCCCGCGAGCTGCAGCGCTTCAAGCAGGAAGCCGGTTATGCCCGCCTGCAGACCCGCTACGCTCGCCCAAGCAACGGTTCGCTGGCCTCGACGGGCCGTTGAACCAGCCGACGGGCAGGTAGCTGCGCAGCCGTGCGGCTCTGTTATACTCGGGACTCCCGCCAGGCTTACGCCCGGATGCTCGGCAACCCATCGCCCAGCAGGACCGGACGGGATCGCACCCTTGAGTGTGATTCGAGCCAGGCAATTTCCCCATCGGGCTTTCGCCCCATACAGACAGGATGACTCATGTCCTTTGTTTCCCTCGGTCTCTCCGAGGCTCTAGCCAGTGCCGTAGAAGCTGCCGGCTACACCCAGCCCACTCCGGTGCAACAGCGGGCCATCCCCGCCGTGTTGCAAGGTCGCGACCTGATGGTTGCCGCCCAGACGGGTACTGGTAAAACCGGCGGTTTCGCCCTCCCGGTTCTCGAACGCCTGTTCCCCGGCGGCCATCCGGACAAGTCGCACCGCCACGGCCCACGCCAGCCACGCGTGCTGGTTCTGACGCCGACCCGCGAACTGGCTGCGCAAGTTCACGACAGTTTCAAGGTCTATGCCCGCGACCTGCCCCTGGTCAGCGCCTGCATCTTCGGCGGCGTCGGCATGAACCCGCAGGTCCAGGCCATGGCCAAGGGCGTCGACGTCCTGGTTGCCTGCCCGGGTCGCCTGCTCGACCTGGCCAACCAGAAGGCCATCGACCTGTCCCACGTGGAAATCCTCGTGCTCGACGAAGCCGACCGCATGCTCGACATGGGCTTCATCCATGACGTCAAGAAGGTGCTGGCCAAGCTCCCCGCGCAACGGCAGAACCTGCTGTTCTCGGCGACCTTCTCCAAGGACATCACCGACCTCGCCGGCAAGCTGCTGCATAACCCGGAACGCATCGAAGTCACCCCGCCGAACACCACGGTCGAGCGCATCGAACAACGCGCCTTCCGTCTGCCGGCCAGCCACAAGCGCGCCCTGCTCGCCCACCTGATCACCCAGGGCGCCTGGGAGCAGGTGCTGGTGTTCACCCGCACCAAGCACGGCGCCAACCGCCTGGCCGAGTACCTCGACAAACATGGCCTGCCGGCCGTGGCGATTCATGGCAACAAGAGCCAGAACGCCCGCACCAAGGCCCTGGCCGACTTCAAGGCCAACCAGGTACGCATCCTGGTCGCTACCGATATCGCCGCCCGCGGCCTGGACATCGACCAGCTGCCGCACGTGGTCAACTTCGAGCTGCCCAACGTCGAGGAAGACTACGTACATCGCATCGGCCGTACCGGCCGTGCCGGGCGCAGCGGTGAGGCGATCTCCCTGGTGGCACCGGACGAGGAGAAGCTGCTCAAGGGCATCGAACGGATGACCAAGCAGAAGATACCGGACGGCGACACCATGGGCTTCGACCCAAGCACCGTGGAAGCGGAGAAACCCGAAGTACGCGGCCCGCGCCCCGAGCGCCAGCCACGTGCCGACCGTCCGCAGCGCGAGCGCAACAACAGCGAAGCCAGCGGCAGCGGCGAAGACAAAGCCAAGCGTTCGCGCAACCGCCGTGGCAAAGGCAAGGGTGAAGGTCAGGCCCAAGGCCAGGCCGCTACTGGCGAGCAGCAAGCACGCCAGCCGCGTGAGCCCCGCGAGCAGCGCGCTGCCCGCCCGCAAGCGACCACCCCGCCGCCAGAGCGTGATCCGGAAGCGTTCCTCGACGACGACTTCGACAACTTCGGCAACCGCGCCGATTACGTCAGCCCCAACCCACCGAAAGCCCCAGGTCGCAACCAGCGCCGCGGTGGCCAAGGCCAGGGTCAGAGCCAAGGCGGACAAGGTGGTCAGGGCGGCCAAGGTCGTAGCCAGGGTCAAGGCGCACGCCAAGGCAGCGGTGGCGGCCAAGGTGGCCCGAAGAAAGGCGGTAGCGGCGGTGGTCAGCGCCAGGGCGGCCAGGGTCGCAGTGGTGGCGGCCAGGGTCGTGGCAACGGTGGCGGTCGTCGCGACGACTCCCAGCGTGGCGAGCGCCAGGAGCCGGCCGTGCAGGACTCGCGCGCCAGCAAGCAGCCGCTGATCATCCGCAAGGGTGAGCGCCTGCCGACTGCCGAGCAGCTGGACAGCCTGTCCAACAGCCGCCCGCGCAGCGAAAAACCGGCCCTGCTGAGCCGCAAGCAAGACTGAGGCGTTTCCTACGCCCACAAAAAAGCCGGCTGATCAGCCGGCTTTTTTGTGCCTGAACGAAACGCTCAGGACCTGTCGATTATTGGCGTACGCCTTCAACCGAAATGATCAGCTCCACTTCCTGGGAAGCCGGGCCGAGGTCTTTCTGGATGTCGAAGTCTTTCAGCTTCAGCTTGGTGCTGCCTTCGAAGCCGGCACGGTAGCCGCCCCATGGGTCGCTGCCTTCGCCGAGGAACTTGGCGGCGATCACCACCGGTTTGGTCACGCCGTTCAGGGTCAGGTTACCGGTGATATCGGCAGTGCCTTCGCCGGTGGACTTGACCGAGGTGGAAGCGAAGGTCGCAGTCGGGTTCTTGGCCACGTTGAGGAAGTCGCCGCTGCGCAGGTGCTTGTCACGCTCGGCATGGTTGGAGTCAACGCTGGCGGTGTTGATGGTGACGTTGACCTTGCTCGCTTCCGGCGCCTTGGCGTCGAAGCTGAAGCTGCCGTCGAAGTCCTTGAAGCTGCCGTACAGCCAGCTGTAGCCGAGGTGGCTGATCTTGAAATTGACGAAGGCGTGCTGGCCCTCTTTGTCGATGGCGTAGTCGGCCGCCATGGCCTGGCCAGCGAAGAGTGCGGCGCCCAGGGTCAGGGCAGCGAAGGTTTTCTTGAGCATGTGAAGTCTCCTTGTGGGTTACTTGCCGGTGCGACCGAACATGCGCACCAGGGTGGCGTCACGGTCGATGAAATGGTGTTTGAGGGCCGCCAGGGCATGCAGGCCGGCGAAGATCACCAGCCCCCAGGCGAGGTATTCGTGGACCAGGCCAGCCACGTCGGCCTGGTCGGGAATGCTGGTCAGGGTCGCGGGCACTTCGAACAGGCCGAACACACTGATGCCACGGGCATCGGCGGTGGAAATCAGGTAGCCGCTGAGCATCAGGGCGAACAGGCCAAGGTAGAGCAGCGCGTGGCCGGCCTTGGAGGCCAGGCGGGTGAACGGGCCATGGTTGGCCGGGGCGCCCGGTGGCGGACTGAGGAAGCGCCACAGCAGGCGCGCGAGCATCAGGGCGAACAGGGTGATGCCGATGCTTTTGTGCAGGTCGGGGGCCGTGCGATACCAGCTACTGTAGTAGTCCAGCCCGCGCATCCACAGGCCGAGGCCGAACAGGCCGAACACGGCCAGGGCAGCGATCCAGTGCAACAGGATGCTGACCAGACCGTAACGGGAGCTAGAGTTGCGCCACTGCATTGCGAGACTTCCGTAAAAAGCGATGGGCCAAGCCTAGCGGCAAACGCATCGAATTAAAGCGGAAAATTTCGCTTCGAAATATCGAGTAAACAGATAGTTCTGCAGGGTGCCGCCCGGCTCCGATTAGTCCGGGCAGACCTGCGCAGGTTCCGCGCGAGGCGCCTGGACGGCACTTTGCGCGGGATGAACGGGCGAACCCGCGTCGCGATCAACGCGAGCGGCACCCATGCACTCAGTCGAACAGTTTGGAGAAGAAGCCGGGCTTGGCTTCCTTGTCCGCCGCCTTGTCCGCCGTAGCCGGCTGTTCGGCCTTCGCCTCCAGCACGGGCGACTTGCCGGCGCGCAGCGCATCGGCCTGCCTGGCCACGCGCTGACCGCTGCGCAGGGCGCCTTCGAGGGTGCCCGGGTACAGTGAGTCGGTGTGTTCGCCGGCGAACAGCACGCGGCCCAGCGGCTGCTCCCACAGGCGCCAGTACTGGCTGATCTCGCCCGGGCCGTAAGCCAGGTAGGCGCCGCCGGCCAGCGGGTCCTTGCCGAAGCGGCGCAGCTCGTAACCCTGGAACTGCTCGCGGGCGCCTGGGTAGAGGGTGTCGAAGCGGATCAGCACCTGGTCGACCAGCTGGCGGTCGCCGAAAGCGCTCATCAGGCGAGCGTTGTCGCCGGCCAGGTTGACCAGCAGGTTGGCTCCACCCTTCAGCGCCGGCTCGACCCACAGCACGCCCAGGCCCTTGTCGCTGAACACTTCACCAGTCAGACGCGCCTTGCCCCACACCGGCTTCTTGAACTTGAGCAGCATCTGGTCGCGCCAACCGTAGTTGATGTCCTTCAGCGCCTTGTTCTGCAGCGGGGTCAGCGCCGGGGTCAGGTTGATCTTGCCCAGCGCCGGCAGCGGCACGGCGAGCACCACGTAGTCGGCGCTGTAGCCGGTGGCGCCAACCTTGACGGTGACCTTGTCCTTTTCCTGGACGATGGCCGAGACCCAGGCCCCGGTTTTCACCAGCTTGATCTGCTTGGCCAGTGCCTGAGCCAGCACCTGACTACCGCCGGGCAGGCGCGCAGCGCGCATCTCGCTGTCCGGCAGGCCGCGATAGACCCGCGCCTGCTGCGCCAGGTACAGCAGCGACAGGCGCGAGGGTTCGTCGTAGCGCGAACGGATGCGCTGGTCGACCAGGGCGCGCGCCGTCGGCGGCAGGGCCAGCTTGTCCAGCCAGCGTGCGGCGGTCATCGCGTCGAGGCTTTTCAGGGTGTGGCTGGTCAGCGGGTTGAGCGGGTCCTCGATGGAGGCGGCCAGATCATCCAGGCTCTTGTCGAAACGCGCCAGGGCCTCGGCGGTGCTCGGCGAGGACTTGGCCAGCTCGGCGGCCGTCTGGTAGCGGCCGTCGATCAGGTAACCGAGGACGCGCACATACTCCGGCGCCGGCAGGGCCTTGAGCTTGAAGCGCTCGAGGTAGGCATGCAGGGTCGGCTGCAGCTTGGCGCTACCGATCCACTCGCTGGTGGCCAGGCCGGAACGCCCGCCGATGCTCGGTTTGGCTTCCAGCAGGGTGACCTGCCAGCCCTTGTCCTGCAGCTCGACGGCGGCGGTCAGGCCGGCCAGGCCGCCACCCACCACGATCGCCGTGGGCTGTGTGTCCTTGCCCAGCGCCAGGCTGCTGAAGACTGCCAAAACCATCAGCGCACCAGCGCGCAACCAGACTGCGGACATACGGAAATTCCCTGGAAACAAAAACTGGCGCGCAGGATACGTGAGGGCCACGGCAGCGGCCAGGCGAATCCGCCGAACTGATCGGTCAATCAGGAAGGCCAGACAAACAGCTTCTGGTAGGCTTGCCCTCCACCGATTGAGGAGACCTCCCGATGAGCCTGAATGCCCAGTGGATGCAGCGCGACCTGGCCGTGCTGTGGCACCCCTGCACGCAGATGAAGGACCACGAGCGCCTGCCGCTGATCCCGATCAAGCGCGGCGACGGCGTGTGGCTGGAGGACTTCGACGGCAAGCGCTATCTCGACGCGGTCAGCTCCTGGTGGGTCAACGTATTCGGCCACGGCAACCCGCGTATCAACCAGCGCATCCGCGACCAGCTCGACAGCCTGGAACACGTGATGCTCGCCGGCTTCACCCATGAGCCGGTGGTCGAGCTGTCCGAGCGCCTGGTGAAGATCACTCCCGCCGGCCTGGACAAGGTGTTCTACGCCGACAACGGCTCCTCGGGCATCGAAGTGGCACTGAAGATGAGCCACCACTACTGGCTCAACTGCGACCAACCCGGCAAGAAACGCTTCATCACCCTGACCAACAGCTACCACGGCGAGACGGTGGCAGCCATGTCGGTGGGCGACGTGGCACTGTTCACCGACACCTACAAGGCCCTGCTGCTCGACACCATCAAGGTGCCGAGCCCGGACTGCTACCTGCGTCCCGAGGGCATGGGCTGGGAAGAACATTCGAGGAATATGTTCGCCGCCATGGAGCAGACCCTGGCCGAGCATGCCCATGAAGTCGCGGCAGTGATCGTCGAGCCACTGATCCAGGGCGCCGGTGGCATGCGCATGTACCACCCGGTGTATCTCACGCTGCTGCGCGAGGCCTGCAACCGTTACGGCGTGCACCTGATCCACGATGAAATCGCCGTCGGCTTCGGCCGCACCGGCACCATGTTCGCCTGCGAGCAGGCCGGCATCACCCCGGACTTCCTGGTGCTGTCCAAGGCCCTCACCGGCGGCTACCTGCCGATGGCCGCCGTGCTTACCACCAATAAGGTGTACGGCGCCTTCTACGACGACTATGCCACCCTGCGCGCCTTCCTCCACTCGCACACCTACACCGGCAACCCGCTGGCCTGCGCCGCCGCCCTGGCGACCCTGGATATCTTCGAGCAGGACAACGTCATCGAGAAGAACAAGGCGCTCAGCGCGCGCATGGCCAGCGCCACCGCGCATCTGGTCGATCACCCCCATGTGGCCGAAGTGCGCCAGACCGGCATGGCCCTGGCCATCGAGATGGTCCAGGACAAGGCCAGCAAGACCGCCTACCCCTGGCAGCAACGCCGCGGCCTGCAGGTGTATCAGCACGCGCTGGAACGCGGCGCCCTGCTGCGCCCGCTGGGCAGCGTGGTGTACTTCCTGCCGCCGTACGTGATCACCCCGGAACAGATCGACTTCCTCGCCGAGGTGGCCAGCGAAGGCATCGATATCGCCACCCGCCAGTCGACCAGCGTCAGCGTGGCCAGCGATCTGTATCCCAACCACCGCGACCCGGGCTAAGCACTGATCGTTCCCACGCTCCGCGTGGGAATGCCGCCCCCTCTGCTCCGCGGCGGTGGGACACGGAGCGTCCCCAGAAGGGTTCCCACGCAGGAACGTGGGAACCATCAACGGCCAGGTTTCACCCGCCCTACGGACTGACTCGGTGTGCCCCCGACGGCTAGAATGCGCACCTCAACCCCAGGTTCCCGCCCCATGCGCCTATCCCGCTTCTTTATCGACGCCCCGCTCTCCCTCGGCCAGCACGAGCTGCCGGAAACCCAGGCGCACTACATCGGCCGCGTGCTGCGGCATGCCGTCGGCGACGCCGTGCAGCTGTTCGACGGCAGCGGCCAGGAGTTCCTCGGCGAACTGATCGAAGTGGGCAAGAAGAACGTGCGCGTCGAGCTGCGCGAGCAGTTTGCCGGGCAAACCGAATCGCCGCTGCAGGTACACCTGGGCCAAGGCCTGTCGCGTGGCGAACGGATGGACTGGGCGATCCAGAAGGCCACCGAGCTGGGCGCCAGTGAGATCAGCCCGATCGTCTCCGAGCGCTGCGAAGTGCGCCTCAAGGACGAGCGCGCCGACAAGCGCCTGGCCCACTGGCGTCAGGTGGCGATCAGCGCCTGCGAACAGTGCGGCCGCTCAGTGCTGCCGGTCATCCACCCGCCGGTGCAGCTGGCCGACTGGCTGAAACAGACCGAGGCCGAACTCAAGCTGGTGCTGCACCCGGTCGCCGAACCGCTGGAAAGCCACGCCAAGCCCAGCACCCTGGCCTTCCTGATCGGCCCGGAAGGCGGCCTCAGCGAAGGCGAAGTGGAGCAGGCCAAGGCCGCCGGCTTCCACGCCGCCCGCCTGGGCCCACGGGTGCTGCGCACCGAGACCGCGCCGGTAGTGGCACTAAGCGTGGCCCAGCAGCTGTGGGGCGATTTCTAAAGACTGGCGGCCACACCGTCACGTAGGTTGCGGTTGAGCGCAGCGAAGCCCAACAGGGCGAACGCTCGGAGCGTACCCGTTGGGCTTCGTCGCTACGCCCCTCAATCCAACCTGCAAATCCACCGAATACGCTACAGGCTGCGCAACGCCAACCCGGCCAAGCCCAGCAGCAACAGGCCGCAGCCGGCGTAGCTGATACGCTGCCACAGCGCCGAGGTATGGCGGCGCAACCAGTCGACCAGCGCCGCGCAGATAAAGCACCAGAGCAAGGATGCGAACATGAAGCCGGCGAAGAACACGCCCAGCTGCGCCTGACTCGGCGTGCCCTGGACAATACCCGCCAGAGCGCTGCCAAGAGCGCCCCAGAACACGATGTTCTTCGGGTTGGATAACGACAGCAGCGCCCCGGCGCCGAAAGCATTGCGCGCCTGATTGCCGCCATCCGCCTCGCCCTGTGGCGGCTGCCAGGCATCGCGCAGGCCCTGTAGGCCGAGCCAGGCCAGGTAGGCAGCGCTGGCCACTGTCAGTGGCAGGCGCACACTGTCCTCGGCCAGCAGCAGGGCCAGACTGGACAAGCCGATCAGCGCCCACAACGCATCGCCAATCAGCGAGCCGAGCTGCACCAGCAGCGCCGGGCGAAAGCCGCCGGTGAGGCCGCGGCGCAGGGTCTCGCTGAACACCGCACCGGGCGACGCGCAAAAGGCCAGGCCGAACAGCATGGCCGCACAGAAGATTGCCAACATGCCTGGAACTCCGAATCCATCGACGATGGCGCGGATTATCCGCAAGTGACAGACGCCTGACTTGAACCGGATTGCTCAGGTGCGCAGCAGGTGCTGATAGCGGCCCGGCGTCAGCCCGTAGGCTGCGC
>JBOFCR010000176.1:0-19612 GCA_051646165.1 Pseudomonas sp.
GTACGTCTGTACGTGATGGGGGCCGACCTGCCGGGCAACGACGCGGGCGCCGCTCAGCTTCGTGCGCTCCTGCTTACTGACAAGCTTCGCAGTCGGGTTGGTCGATGGCGCAGGCTTTTGGTACTGGCGCCGGACCGGCCGGGGCGGCGAAGCTGCCCTCGTCGATCGCACCACTGGACACGGCGTTGAGCTTGCCGGTGTTGATGGTGGATTTCTCGGTGCTGGTCGCGGCCAGGGCGCGGAGGTAGTAGGTGGTTTTCAGGCCACGGAACCAGGCCATGCGGTAGGTCACGTCGAGCTTCTTGCCCGAGGCGCTGGCGATGTACAGGTTCAGCGACTGGGCCTGGTCGATCCACTTCTGGCGACGGCTGGCGGCGTCGACGATCCACTTGGTTTCCACTTCGAACGCGGTGGCGTACAGGTCTTTGAGGTCCTGCGGGATGCGCTCGATCTGCTGCACGGAGCCGTCGTAGTACTTCAGGTCGTTGACCATGACGCTGTCCCACAGGCCGCGGTTTTTCAGGTCGCGTACCAGGTAGGGGTTGATCACGGTGAATTCGCCGGAGAGGTTCGATTTCACGTACAGGTTCTGGTAGGTCGGTTCGATCGACTGCGACACGCCAATGATGTTGGAGATGGTCGCGGTCGGCGCGATGGCCATGATGTTGGAGTTGCGGATGCCTTTCTGTACACGGGCACGCAGCGGGGCCCAGTCCAGCGACTCGCTCAGGTCGACGTCGATGTACTTCTGGCCGCGGGCCTCGATCAGGATCTGCTGGGAGTCCAGCGGCAGGATGCCTTTGGACCACAGCGAGCCTTCGAAGGTGCTGTAGCTGCCGCGCTCGTCGGCCAGGTCACAGGAAGCCTGGATGGCGTAGTAGCTGATGGCTTCCATCGACTTGTCGGCGAACTCGATGGCCGCGTCGGAACCGTAGGCGATGTGCTGCAGGTACAGGGCGTCCTGGAAGCCCATCAGGCCGAGGCCGACCGGACGGTGCTTGAGGTTGGAGTTACGCGCCTGCGGCACGCTGTAGTAGTTGATGTCGATAACGTTATCGAGCATGCGCACAGCTGTCTTCACGGTGCGGCCGAGTTTCTCGGTATCCAGCTTGCCGTCGACGATGTGGTTGACCATGTTGATCGAGCCCAGGTTGCAGACTGCGATCTCGTCCTTGTTGGTGTTCAAGGTGATCTCGGTGCACAGGTTCGAGCTGTGTACCACGCCCACGTGCTGCTGCGGGCTGCGCAGGTTGCACGGGTCCTTGAAGGTCAGCCACGGATGGCCGGTTTCGAACAGCATGGAGAGCATCTTGCGCCACAGGTCTTTGGCGGCGATGGTCTTGAACACCTTGATCTTGCCGTACTGGGTCAGGGCTTCGTAGTACTCGTAGCGCTCTTCGAAGGCCTTGCCGGTCAGGTCGTGCAGATCCGGTACTTCGGACGGGCTGAACAGGGTCCACTGGCCGTCGTCGAACACGCGCTTCATGAACAGGTCCGGAATCCAGTTGGCGGTGTTCATGTCGTGGGTGCGGCGGCGGTCGTCACCGGTGTTCTTGCGCAGCTCGAGGAATTCCTCGATGTCCAGGTGCCAGGTTTCCAGGTAGGCGCACACGGCGCCTTTGCGCTTGCCGCCCTGGTTCACGGCCACGGCGGTGTCGTTGACCACTTTCAGGAAGGGCACGACGCCCTGGGATTTGCCGTTGGTGCCCTTGATGTAGGAGCCCAGCGCGCGCACCGGGGTCCAGTCGTTGCCCAGGCCGCCGGCGAATTTCGACAGCATGGCGTTGTCGTGGATGGCGCCGTAGATGCCCGACAGGTCGTCCGGCACGGTGGTCAGGTAGCACGAGGACAGCTGCGGGCGCAGGGTGCCGGCGTTGAACAGGGTCGGGGTCGAGGCCATGTAGTCGAAGGACGACAGCAGGTTGTAGAACTCGATGGCGCGGTCTTCACGGTTGTTCGGCTCTTCGATGGCCAGGCCCATGGCCACGCGCATGAAGAACACCTGCGGCAGTTCGAAGCGCACGCCATCCTTGTGGATGAAGTAGCGGTCGAACAGGGTCTGCAGGCCCAGGTAGGTGAACTGCTGGTCGCGCTCGTGGTTGATCGCGCGGCCCAGTTTCTCCAGGTCGTATTCTTTCAGCTTGGCGTCGAGCAGCTCGTATTCGGCACCTTTTTCCACGTAGGCCGGCAGGGCCTTGGCGTACAGGTCGGCCATCTCGTGATGGGTGGCGCTGCTGGCGATACCCAGGAAGCCCAGGGCCTCGGCGCGGATGTTGTCCATCAGCAGGCGGGCGGTGACGTAGGAGTAGTTCGGCTCGCGCTCGACCAGGGTACGGGCGGTCATCACCAGGGCGGTGTTGACGTCCTTCTCGGCCACGCCGTCGTACAGGTTCTTCAGGGTCTCGCTCTGGATCAGCTCGCCATCGACTTCGGCCAGGCCTTCGCAGGCCTCGGTGATGATGGTCTGCAGGCGGCCCATGTCCAGCGGCTGCACAGTGCCGTCGGCCTTGGTCACGCGGATGCTCGGGTGCGGCTGGGCGACGTCGTCGGCGGCGCTGGCGTTCTTGCGCTTGGTGGCCTGGGATTCGCGGTAGATCACGTAGTCGCGGGCGACTTTCTGCTCGCCGGCGCGCATCAGGGACAGTTCGACCTGGTCCTGGATCTCTTCGATATGGATGGTGCCGCCGGACGGCATGCGACGCTTGAAGGTGGCAGTGACCTGCTCGGTCAGGCGCGCGACGGTCTCATGGATACGCGACGAGGCGGCAGCGGTGCCGCCTTCAACTGCGAGAAACGCCTTGGTGATGGCTACGGTGATCTTGTCATCGGTGTACGGCACCACGGTGCCGTTACGCTTGATCACGCGCAGCTGGCCCGGCGCGGTGGCGGCCAGATCCTGGGAGGCATCGGCGGCCTGCGGCGTCACGGCCTGCGGGTTCTCGCGAGTTGTGTCGGTGTGCATGGAGGTCTCCGTGTTTTTCTTAATTTTAGTTGGGCGCTGAGCAGTGGATTGCTGCGCCGTACCGTCCTTCATTCCATTTCAACAACGCCGTACGCACGGCAGGGAGGCCGGGCGCGCGGGACTTGCAATCTGGGCAGGGAAGGTACGACCACGAACCTGTTTACGGCCTGCTGCGCGTCGGTGGCGACGGCGTTAGAAACCGCCTCGGAATGCTCATTTACAGTTCGTAAACTCCGCTTCCTCGGCTGTTTCTGCCTGGTCCCGCTCTAGCTCGCGAGACCGTAAACAGGTTCTAAAGCGCCTTCCTGGCTCTTCAAGTCTTGTGCCAGCGGTAAAGCTGGCACCACTAGATGTTGTGGTGCGCAGCCTGGGGCTGCGTACGTCGAGCAGGACGCCCTCGCTCTACTGGCGGTGCAGGGTCCTGCTCTGAATCGATGGAGCTAACGCGTTTATCCAGGCTGCCATCTGCACTTTTTCAGTTCAGGGTGTGGACTGTTTCAGGGCAAATGTGCTTGTGTCGTGTTCGGTGCTAAAACCCAAGATGTAGGGGTTTGTCGCGCTGGGGATACAAGATAGTGCGGTGCTCAGGCGAAGGCAAGCCGAGAAAACGTGATCGCCTGTGGATAAATCTGTGGGTTACTTTGGGGTAAGTTTCGCCAAGCCCCGCGCTTGCTGGGGTCGCCCCCTCTATGCCGTTCGTCGAGCCTGACCGAGCTTTTTTGCCGTTCCTCAACGTGACTTTTTAGTCAATCACACAAACACAATATGTAGATTTTTTGTCGGTCGTTTTGGCCGGCTCCTTGCAGGTGCGCGGCGCGCTGTCGGCGGGGTGGGTGCGGCTATGGGGATAGCCACTTGCAATAGCGCCGCTGCCCGGTTTGCGTTGCTACAATGCCGGCCTGTTTCGCTGTGCTGAATCGCTGTGGGGGGATGTGTGGAGCAAGAAGCCTGGCAAATCCTGATCGTCGAAGATGACCAGCGACTGGCCGAACTGACCCGGGAATACCTGGAGAGCAACGGCCTGAAGGTTGCCATCGAGTCCGATGGGGCCAGTGCTGCGGCGCGCATTCTCAAGGATCAGCCGGACCTGGTGGTGCTCGACCTGATGCTGCCCGGCGAGGATGGCCTGTCCATCTGCCGCAAGGTGCGCGGTCGCTACGACGGCCCGATCCTGATGCTTACCGCGCGTACCGACGACATGGATGAAGTGCTTGGCCTGGAAATGGGCGCCGACGACTATGTCTGCAAGCCGGTGCGCCCGCGCGTGCTGCTGGCGCGCATCCGCGCCCTGTTACGGCGCAGCGAGGGCGCTGCCGAGGTGGTTGCCGAAAGCCAGCGCCGCCTGCAGTTCGGCGCTCTGGTGATCGACAGCGCCATGCGCGAGGCCTGGCTGCGCGAGCAGGGCATCGAGCTGACCAGCGCCGAGTTCGACCTGCTCTGGCTGCTGGCCTCCAACGCCGGGCGCATTCTCTCCCGCGAGGAAATCTTCACCGCCCTGCGCGGCATCGAATACGACGGCCAGGACCGCTCCATCGACGTGCGCATCTCGCGCATCCGCCCCAAGATCGGCGATGACCCCGAACACCCGCGCCTGATCAAGACCGTACGCAGCAAGGGTTACCTGTTTGTCGCCGAGGCGGCGCAAGCCCTGCAATGAACTCGATCTTCCTGCGCATCTATGGCGGCATCATCGCCGCCCTGGTGCTGGTGGCGCTGCTCGGCGTCGGCGCCCTGCAGCTGACCAACGATGTGCGCAGCGACCAGTACCGCGAGCAGCTGGCGCGCGGCACCTTCCGCCTGATGGCCGATACCCTGCAGCGCATGGAGCCGATCGACCGCCGCCGCGCGCTGGTGACCTGGAGTCGCCTGCTCGGCGTGCCGCTGGCCCTGGAATCGCTCAACAGCGAGCCGCTGGATGGCCGCGCCCGTGCCCGCCTGCTGCGTGGCCAGGTGCTGGTCGAGCAGACTGGCCCGCATGCCGCGCGGGTCTACAGCCTGGCCGACAAGCAAGAGCAACTGGTGCTGACGGCCGAGGTCGAGCAGATCAGCGAACAGCTGGCGCGGGCCACCGTGTACCTGCTGATGGACGAGCTGGTGCGCTACCCGATCGTCGAGCAGCCCAAGCGCCTGGCGCTATTGAAGGAGGCCAAGCAGTTCGGCTTCGACCTGCGTCTGGTGACGCTGGAGAAGGTCGACCTGGACGAGGATCAGCGGCGGCGGGTGGACGAGGGCGATACGGTGCTGGCGCTGGGCAAGGGTGGCGACTCGATCCGCGTGATCGCCGGCATGGTCGGCACGCCCTGGGTGCTGGAAGTCGGCCCGTTGTACCAGATGAATCCCTATCCCACCGAGTTGCTGGTGCTGATCGGCGCCCTCGGCCTGAGCCTGACCGGGCTGATCCTCTATCTATTGGTGCGCCGCCTGGAGCGTCGTCTGCTTGGCCTGGAAAGCGCGGCCTCGCGTCTGGCGCTGGGCCAGCTGGATGCCCGCGCGCCGACCCAGGGCGCCGACTCGGTGGGGCGCCTGGCGTCCACCTTCAACGCCATGGCCGAACAGCTGCAGCGCCTGCTCAACGTGCAGCGCGAGATGGTCCGCGCGGTGTCCCACGAGCTGCGCACGCCGGTGGCGCGCCTGCGCTTCGGCCTGGAGATGATCGGCGACGCGCACAGCGACGAGGCCCGGCGCAAGTACATGGACGGCATGGACGGCGACATCCAGGAACTCGACAAGCTGGTCGACGAGATGCTGGTCTACGCCCGCCTGGAGCAGGGCTCGCCGGAGCTGAACTACCAGCGCGTCGATCTGTGCGCGCTGATCGATCAGGTGATCGGCGAGCTGGCGCCGCTGCGCGCCACGGTGCGCGTCGAGCGCGGCCAGTCACGCGATGCGCCGGACGGCGGTGCGCTGGTCGAGGCCGAGCCGCGCTATCTGCATCGTGCCCTGCAGAACCTGCTGAGCAATGCCATGCGCCATGCCGACTCGCGGGTGCGCCTGTCCTACCAGATTGGCCACAAGCGCTGCCGGATCGACGTGGAAGACGATGGCCCGGGCGTGCCGGAAGATGCCTGGGAGCGGGTGTTTGCCCCGTTCCTGCGCCTGGACGACAGCCGCACGCGGGCCTCCGGCGGGCATGGCCTGGGCCTGTCCATCGTGCGGCGGATCATCTACTGGCACGCCGGCCGCGCCCATGTCGGGCGCAGCGCCAGCCTCGGCGGCGCGCAGTTCAGCCTGGTCTGGCCGCGCGTGCAGCCGAGCGACAAGACGCTCTAGCGTCGAGCCCGCGTGCAGCTGAAGCCGGCCGGGTCACTACCGTTCGGCGCCCTTCATCAAACTGTCACTGAACTGTGGCAGCGCGCTCGTACAAACATCCGCAGACTCGCATTCCACTGGGGTTCTGCGTTCTGGGTAATGTCGATGCGTGTTTTCCTGTTGCTGGCCGCTCTGTGCTGCGGCTTGCCGTCCTTTGCGGCTTCTCGTTGCGATCTGCAGGCGCCGCCCGCCCAGGCGGCGGTGGGCGAGGTGCGCCTGGCCTACCAGAGCATCGGGCGCCAGGACGACCCGGCGCTGCTGCTGGTGATGGGCCTGGGCGGGCAGCTGATCCACTGGCCGGACGATGTGGTGGCGGATCTGTGCGCGCAGGGCTTCCGGGTGATCCGCTTCGACAACCGCGATGTCGGCCTGTCGACCTGGCAGGGCATGGCGCCGCCGGCCGACCTGACTTACGAACTGCTGCGTTACCGCCTGGGCCTGGCGGTCAATGCGCCGTACAGCCTGCGCGATATGGCTGGCGATGCCCTGGGCCTGATGGATGCCCTGGGCATCCAGCGCTTCCATGTGCTGGGCGCCAGCATGGGCGGGATGATCGCCCAGTACCTGGCGGACATGGCGCCGCAGCGGGTGGAAAGCCTGACCCTGGTGATGACCAGTTCCGGTGCGCCCGGCCTGCCGGCGCCCAGCGCCAGCCTGCTCGGCCTGCTGGCGCGGCGCGAGGCGCCCAGCCGCGAAGTGGCCATCGAGCAGCAGGCCGACTTGCTGGCTGCACTGGGCAGTCCGCAGGTGCCGGTCAACCGCCCGGGCCTGCTGCGCGAGGCGCAGCGTTCCTATGACCGGGCGTTCAATCCCGAGGGTGTGCAGCGGCAGATCCTGGCGATCCTTGCCGAGCCGAGCCGGGTCGAACTGCTCAATCGCCTGCGGGTGCCGACCCTGGTGGTGCATGGCACGGCCGATCCGCTACTGCCGGTGATGCATGGCGTGCATGTGGCGGCGCATATCCAGGGCAGCCAGCTGAAGCTGATTCCGGGGCTGGCCCATCGCTTCCAGGCGGCATTCAAGGCGCCGCTGCTGGCGGCGGTGCTGCCGTACCTGCGCAACCACCGCCTGGATGGCGAGCGGGTGGCACAGCTCGGCGCGGCGCGCGCTGGCCGCTCTTTGTAGGAGCCAGCTTGCTGGCGATCCTTGGCCGCACATCGCAGCGGATCGCCAGCAAGCTGGCTTCTGCATGAAGCAGAGTTTTAGCCAGTGGCGGACTGCAGCTGCGGCTGGCCTTGCAGGTAGCTTTTCAGCCGGGCCTGCTGGCCGGGCGTCATGAACAGGCCGAGCTTGGTACGGCGCCAGAGGATGTCCTCGGCGCTGTGCGCCCATTCTTCGCGGCGCAGGTAGTCCACTTCACGGCTGTACAGGCCGGCACCCAGGTGTTCGCCCAGCTCGCTCTGTTGCTTGATGCCGTCGAGCAGGCGCCAGGTGCGGCTGCCATAGGTGCTGACCCAGCGCCGGGTCAGCTCGCGGTCGAGCCAGCCGAAGCGGGCGATCAGCTTGTCCACCAGTGCTTCGCGGCTGTCCATGTTCTCGCCGCCGGGCAGCGGCGCTTTGGCGGTCCAGGCCGGGCACAGGTGCGGGAAGGTCGGCGCCAGGTGTTGCAGGGCCGCCTCGGCCAGTTTGCGGTAGGTGGTCAGCTTGCCGCCGAACACCGACAGCAGCGGCGCTTCGCCCGGTGCGCCGGACAGCGACAGGGTGTAGTCGCGGGTCACCGCCGAAGGCTCGTCGGATTCGTCGTCGCACAGTGGGCGCACCCCGGAGTAGGTGTGCAGGATGTCGCTGCGCTGCAGCTGCTGCTTGAAGTGGGCATTGACCACCGTGAGCAGGTAATCGGTTTCTTCGTCGCTGATCGCTACCCGCGCCGGGTCGCCCCGGTATTCGCGGTCGGTGGTGCCGATCAGGCTGAAGCGCTCCAGCCAGGGGATGACGAAGACGATGCGCTGGTCCTCGTTCTGCAGGATGTAGGCCTGCTCGCCATCGTGCAGGCGCGGCACGACGATGTGGCTGCCCTGGATCAGGCGGATGCCGTAGGGCGCCTGCTGTTTCAGGTCATCCTCGATGAAGCGCGCCACCCAGGGGCCGGCGGCGTTGACCAGGGCGCGGGCGCGGATGGAGAACAGGCTGCCATCGGCGCGCTCCAGGTGCAGGTGCCACAGGCCCTTGCTGCGCCGCGCACTGACGCAGCGGGTGCGGGTGTGGATGTGTGCATGGCGCTCGCGGGCGGCCATGGCGTTAAGCACGACCAAACGGGCATCGTCCACCCAGCAGTCGGAATATTCGAAGCCGCGGCCAATCTCCGCCTTGAGCGGGCTGCCGGCGCCGAAGCGCACGCCGTTGGAGCCCGGCAGCTTCTCGCGCTTGCCCAGATGATCGTAGAGGAACAGGCCGGCGCGGATCATCCACGCCGGGCGCAGGTGCGGGCGGTGCGGCAGGATGAAGCGCATCGGCTTGACGATATGCGGCGCCTTGGCCAGCAGCACTTCGCGCTCGGCCAGCGCCTCGCGCACCAGGCGGAACTCGTAATGTTCGAGATAGCGCAGGCCGCCGTGGATCAGTTTGCTGCTGGCCGAGGAGGTGTGCTGGGCCAGGTCGTCGCGTTCGCAGAGGAACACCGAGAGGCCGCGCCCGGCCGCGTCGGCAGCGATGCCGGCGCCATTGATGCCGCCGCCGACCACGGCCAGGTCGTAGATTTCGGCGAGGGGGGGCGTCGGGCTGTTGGGCATGGCGAAGTACCGGAAAGTTTTAAAGTGAACAATTTGATGTTCGTTTCCGAAAATATGCTAGCCGAGCGAGATCGGTTGCGCCAGCCCATGGCTCGGTTTTATGCCGAGCGGCAGAGTTTCGCAGCCATTGCTGACGGTTTGACGGGGGTAGGGCGGGTGCAACCCGCGCTGCCGGGATCGCCGGTTGCACCCGCCCTGTGCGCTCAGGCGATATGCAGCTGGATCTTCTGCTCGTGCAGCAGGCGGGCGATGGTGATGGGCGGTGGGGCGTCGGTGAACACCTGGTCGATCAGGTTCAGCGAGCCCAGGCGTACCACCGCATTGCGCCCGAACTTGCTCGAGTCGACGGCGAGGAACACCTGCCGCGCGTTGTCGATGATGGCCTGGGAGACGCGCACTTCCTGGTAGTCGAAGTCGAGCAGGCTACCGTCCTCGTCGATGCCGCTGATGCCGACCAGGGCGAAATCCACCTTGAACTGCTGGATGAAATCCACCGCCGCCTGGCCGACCACGCCGCCATCGCTGCGTACCGTGCCACCGGCCACCAGCACTTCGAAATCGGCCTTGCCGCTGAGCAGGGCGGCCACGTGCAGGTTGTTGGTGATCACCTTCAGGCCGCGGTGGCCGAGCAGGGCGCGGGCCAGGGCTTCGGTGGTGGTGCCGATGTTGATGAACAGCGAAGCATGGTCGGGAATCTGCGCGGCGATGGCTTCGGCGATGCGCTGCTTCTCGTCGCGCATCTGCCCGGCGCGCATGGCGTAGGCGGTATTCTGGATGCTCGAGCTTTCGCTGGCCGCGCCGCCGTGGGTGCGCCGCAGCAGGCCCTGTTCGGCCAGCTGGTTGATATCGCGGCGGATGGTCTGCGGGGTCACGGCAAAGGCCTGGGCCAGTTCGTCGATGCTGACGTAGCCGCGTTCGCGGGCGCGTTCGAGAATGCTGTGCTGGCGGGGCGGAAGGCTCATGGGCGGTCCTTTTTATCGATCGCGCATTATATAGACGGCTTTCTCAGCGCTTGTAGGCCAGGTGCTGCCGAAGGGCGAGTTTTATCGCCGCCATTCCTGTGCGGGCTGTCGCTGGGTGACGTTAAGGGCTGCTCGCAGCGGCCATTTTCAGCTAAGGTACGCGAATTCTGTCAGGAAATTTTCACATTCGAACATGACCCCTGCCATCGATCTGCTGAAAAAGGCCAAGGCCGAGCACTGGGTGCACAGCTATCACCACGATCCCAAGGCCGCCTCCTATGGCCTGGAGGCTGCGGAAAAGCTCGGCCTCGACCCGGCTCGCGTGTTCAAGACGCTACTTGCCGCCACCGAGAAGGGCGAGCTGCTGGTGGCGGTGGTGCCGGTGGCCGGCTGCCTCGACCTCAAGGCCCTGGCCCATGCTGCCGGGGCGAAGAAGGCCGATATGGCCGATCCGCAGCTGGCCCAGCGCAGTACCGGCTACCTGGTCGGCGGCATCAGCCCGCTGGGGCAGAAGAAACGCCTGCGCACCTTCATCGACGAGTCGGCCCGTGCACAGCCAACCATCCATGTCAGCGCCGGGCGGCGCGGCCTGGAAGTGGAGCTGAGCGCCGCGGTGCTGGCCGAACACACCCAGGGCCAGTTCGCCGCCATCGGCCGGGAATGACCAGGCGCCTCGCCTGCACCGAATAACAACAAGGAAATCTGCATGTCCCACTACCTGCTTGCCATTGACCAGGGCACCACCAGCTCCCGCGCCATCGTTTTCAGTGCCCAGGGCCTGCCGCTGTCCCGCGCGCAGCAGGAGTTCAAGCAGTACTTCCCCAAGGACGGCTGGGTCGAGCACGACGCGGAGGAAATCTGGCTGACGACCCTCAAGGTCTGTCGCGAGGCGCTGGCCCTGGAAGGGCTGAAGGCCGAGGAAATCCGCGCCATCGGCATCACCAACCAGCGCGAAACCACCATCGTCTGGGATGCTGCCAGCGGCGTGCCAATCCACCCGGCCATCGTCTGGCAGGACCGGCGCACCGCCGACTACTGCGCCGGGCTCAAGGCCGCCGGCCACGAGGCCATGGTGGCGGAAAAGACCGGCCTGCTGATCGACCCGTATTTCTCCGCCACCAAGCTGCGCTGGATTCTCGACAACGTGCCCGGTGCCCGTGAGCGTGCCGAGCGTGGCGAGTTGCGCTTCGGCACGGTGGACTGCTTCCTGCTGTGGCGCCTGACCGACGGCCAGTCGCACAAGACCGACGCCAGCAATGCCTCGCGCACCCTGCTGTTCAATATCCACAGCCAGCAGTGGGACGAGCAGTTGCTGAAACTGTTCGACATCCCGCGCAGCCTGCTGCCGGAGGTGCTGGATTGCGCCGCCGACTTCGGTACCACCGAGCCCGCGTTGCTCGGCGCCGGCATCCCGGTGCTGGGCATGGCCGGCGACCAGCAGGCCGCGCTGATCGGCCAGACCTGCTTCCAGCCCGGCATGGTCAAGAGCACCTATGGCACCGGCTGCTTCATGATCCAGAACACCGGCAGCACGCCGGTGGCCTCCAAGCATCGTCTGCTGACCACGGTCGGCTACCGCCTCAATGGCAAGGTCACTTACGCGGTGGAGGGCAGCATCTTCGTTGCCGGCGCCGCCGTGCAGTGGCTGCGTGACGGCATCAAGCTGATCAGCGATGCGCGCGACAGCGAGGCGCTGGCCGAGCAGACCGGCGATGCCTGCGGCGTGTACCTGGTGCCGGCCTTCACCGGCCTCGGTGCGCCGTACTGGGACCCGAAGGCACGCGGGGCGATCTTCGGCCTGACCCGCGATACCGGGATCAAGGAGATCGTCACCGCCGGCCTGCAGTCGGTGTGCTACCAGACCCGCGACCTGCTCGAAGCCATGCGCCAGGACGGCACCGCCGAACCCGGCGCGCTGCGTGTGGATGGCGGCATGGTGGTCAACAACTGGGTCATGCAGTTCCTCGCCGATATCCTCGGTGTGCCGGTGGAGCGGCCCGAAGTGACCGAGACCACGGCGCTCGGTGTGGCCTACCTGGCCGGGCTGCAGGCCGGTCTGTACCGTGACCTGGAAGAGATCGCCAGCCACTGGCACCGTCAGCGCCGCTTCGAGCCGCGCATGGCCAGCGCGCACCGCAGCAAGCTCTATCACGGCTGGCTGGATGCGGTGAAAAGGGTGCGCAGCGAAGGCTGAGGGTGGTAAAAATGTGCCAGCTTTTTGCCTGAGGTTGCTGCATGCGGTTGTGCCGAGTCCCGCTGATCCGCTCCGCCGCTTTGCTGCTGGTCTGCCTGGCCGCCAGCGCGCAGGGGGAAACCCTGACCATCGCTGGCGATATCTGGTGCCCGATCAACTGCGAGCCGGGTTCGGCCAGGCCGGGCATCTTCGTCGAGCTGGCGCGCGATATCTTCGCTGAGTCCGGTATCCAGGTGCGCTACGAGGCGCGTAACTGGGCGCGGGTGCTGCAGGAAGTGCGGCGTGGCGAGATCGACGCGGCCATCGGCGCCGGCCGCGAGGATGCGCCGGACTTTCTGTTTACCAAGGAGCCGGTGGCGCTGTCGCGCAACTGCTTCTACACCCTGCAGGATTCGACCTGGCGCTATGTGGGCGTCGAGTCGCTGCCGGCGGTACGCCTGGGGGTGATCAACGACTACAGCTACGGCCCGCAGATCAACGCCTATATCGAGGCGCGTCATGGTCAGGGCGATCGGGTGCAGAAGGCTGCCGGCGACCAGGCCCTGGACCTCAATCTGAGCAAGCTGATGCATGGTCGCCTGGATGCCCTGATCGAGAACAGCTGGGTGATCCAGGCCCGGCTGGCCGCTCTCGGGCACAGCCGCAGCGAGCTGCGCGAGGCCGGCTGTCGCGCCACGGATGCGCCGATCTACCTGGCCTTTTCTCCGGCCCGGAATGCAAGCCGCCGTTATGTCGACCTGTTCGAGCAGGGTCTGCAGCGCTACCGCGCCGACGGTCGCCTGCAGGCGCTGCTCAAGGTCTATGGCGTGGACGAGCGCTAGCCGGCGCTGGCGTGCTGCATGACCTGTTCATAGGCGCTGGTCAGGTCATTCATCTGCCACAGCAGGGTTTCCGTGGTGGTGGCAATCACCGTCGGCACATAGCGCGAGTCGGCCGACAGCTGGAAGCCGGCGCGGGCGAAGCGCCACTGGGCCTCGACCTTCTTCAGCGCTGCGCTGATTTGCGGGGTGTTCTGTTCGGCGCCGAGCAGTTCCTGTTGGGCCGCCTCGAATTCCGCAGTGGCCTGCTGCAGTTGTTCCTGCAAACCGGCCACCGGCAATTGCCAGCTGAGCGCCAGGTACAGCTTGGCGATGCGCTGGCTGAGCATGCGCTGGCGGCCGCTGCGGTTGACCAGGCCGGCGCTGTTGCCGCCGACATGGCTCTGGATCAGCTGCACCACTTGCTCGCTCTGCGCCAGCAGCTGGTCGCTGAGCTGCAGAACCTGCACCGCCTGTTCGCGCTGCGGTCTGGACAGTGCCAGTTCGCGGTAGGCCTGCCAGGTCTGGCCGGTCTGTTCCAGGGCGCTGGCGATCTGCGGCGTGGGCGCATAGCCGACCAGGGCCAGGTAGTTGTTCTCGAAGCGCGCCACGCTCTGGTCGAGCTGCTGCAGCGCTACATCGCTGCGCACGTCGGCGCCGATCATCAGGTAACCCTTGGCGATGCGCTGGCTGAGCATGCGCTGCATGCCGGACAGGTTCATCGCTTCGGCATCGCTGAGCGCCGCCGATACGGGCGGGCAGAGCAGGGCGATGGCCAGGCTGAACAGCAAGGCAATACGACTATTCATTGGATACCTCCAGGGGCGCGCGGCCAGGCCGCGCGCTGGAAATGAGCCTCTCGCGGGCTGGGCCAGGCTGCGTTGCAACGCAGCCTGGCCTAGGCGCCGCAGAGCCGCTTAGTAGGTGTATTGCAGCTGCAGCCAGAACTTGTCGGTATCGACGGTACGGGCCTGGTCGTCGGAGTTGTAGCTGGCGTACTTGAGCAGGCCGACCAGGCCTTTGACGCCCGGGATCGGGTGGGCGTAGGACAGGTCGATCTCGTCGCCGTAGCTGTCGCTGCCCTGCTCGGTATCGAAGTCGTGGTAGACCGCCTGCAGGGTGCCGCCCAGCAGCGGTGCGGTGGCGCCCAGGTAGGCGTCCTCGATGCCGTCGGCCGGAGTGGTGAGAAACTGGTCGGCCCAGCCCTGGAAGGCGTGCTTGGTCGCCAGCGGGGTCTGGAAGGCGCGGTTGCCCGTGCCACTGTCGCCGCCCAGCACTTCATAACCGGCCTTCAGCGCCACGCCCTTGATCGTGTAGCCCAGTTCGGCCAGGTAGTAGTCGCTGTCGAGGTCCGTCGGGTTGTCGCCGTAGTCGCTCTGCTGGGCATATTCGAGCACGTAGCTGATGCCCTGAATGGCGCCATTCAGGCGCAGGCCACTGGTCTGGCTGGACAGCGTGCCTTCGGCGGCGGTGCTCGTCACGGCGAGGTTGTCGAGGTCGAGCAGGTAGCTGTAGGCGGTCACGCTCAGCTCCGGCATGACCACATACTGGGCATTGACCAGGTGGCTGTGGCCGTCGATGTTGGCCGGGTTGCTGGCGTTGTCGTAGCGGCCGTTGTCCGGGCCGAAGATGCTGTTGATGTTGTCGATGTAGGCGTAGCTCAGGGTCAGGCCGTCGATGGGCTTGAACTGGCCGAGGGCGCCGTCGTAGGTCTGCTCGTTCTGGCGCCAGCCCACGCTGCCGATGAAGCGCTGGTTGTCCAGGTTGATGCGCTGGCGGCCGAGCACGGCGCTGCCGAATTTATGGTCATAGCGCAGCAGGGCCTGGTTGATTTCGCTGCCATCCGGGTCGGCGACCACTGCGTATTCCTTCTGCCCGTTGCGGGTGTCGTTGTAGGCGGCATCGCCCAGGCGGCTGACGTTGTCCGCCTCGACCAGGGCCGAGAGGCCGTACCACTTGCCGCTCTGGAAGCCGACGCGGGTGCGCAGGGTCTGGGCGTTGGCATCGCGCAGGGCGTTGTTCTGGTCGACGTTCTCGAAGCGGTAGCGCGCATCGAGGATCGGCTTGCCCTGGCTGAGCAGGTTGCTCAGCGATTCTTCGGCGAGGGCGGCGTGGCTGAGGGTGATGCCGGCGATGGCCAGCGACAGCAGGGTGGGTTTCATCATGCGCATAGCGGTCTTCCTGTAAGCCAAATGAACGCAAAAAAAAACGCCACAGATCCCGCTGCTCCTATGGAGAGGGAATGCCGTGACGTCGTTGTCGGTTGAGTTGGCAGACACGCCGTTGTGCTGACCGGGGTGGGTCATAGCAGGCGGCATGCCAGAATTTACAAGTGACTGATTTATTAAGAAATTATGACTTTTTAAGAACTTTTTGCGATTGATCTATGCACTGCACTTGTTCGTTGCGCATTGATACAGTGCAGCTGTAGTGCAGGAATAAGTGGCGTCTGTATCGGGCGCCGCGCAGGTCGTCCCTGCATGCTGTAGGCCTTCATGGACAGGAGTGACCCCTATGCAGCTCGAGTTCCACCAGGTCGATGCGTTCGCCGCCCGGCCGTTCAGCGGCAACCCCGCCGTGGTCTATCGCCTGGATGCCTGGCTGGCCGACAGCCTGATGCAGCAGATCGCCGCCGAGCACAACCAGGCGGAAACTGCCTTCGTGGTGCGCGAGGGTGCGCAGTGGCATATCCGCTGGTTCACTCCGACTGCCGAAGTGCCGCTGTGTGGCCATGCCACCCTGGCCACCGCCCATGTGCTGTTCGAGTGCTATGGCGAGGCGGGCGAGCGCCTGGACTTCACCTGCCAATCTGGTGCGCTGAGCGTGACCCGCGAGCAGGGGCGGCTGGTGCTGGACTTCCCGGTGGTGCATGCCACCGAGGTAGCGGTCAGCGTCGAACTGGAGCGCGCCCTGGGCGTGCCGGTGCTGGCGGCGCGGCAGAGCAACGAGCTGATGGCGGTGCTGGAGTCCGAGCAGGCGGTGCGCGAGTGCACGCCGGATCTGGTGGCGCTGGCCAAATTGCCGGGCCTGGGCGTGCTGATTACCGCGCCGGGCGTGCAGCACGACTTCGTCTCGCGCTACTTCGCGCCCTCCATCGGTATCAACGAGGACCCGGTCACCGGCTCCACCCATTGCCTGCTGATTCCCTACTGGGCCGCGCGCCTGGACAAGACCGAGATGACTGCCTTCCAGTGCTCGGCGCGTGGCGGCGAGCTGCACTGCCGCCTGCAGGGCGAGCGGGTGAAGATCGCCGGCCAGGCGGTGCTGGTCAGCAAAGGCACGTTATTTCTGTAAGCGCCTGCGAAGGTTGGGTTGAGGCGCGCAGCGACGAAGCCCAACGGGATCACCTCGCGGCGGCCTCGTTGGGCTTCGCTGCGCTCAACCACAACCTACCGGCATGCAGCCGCCTGGCGAGTCTGGGCTCCTGCAGAAAGTCGCCCAACGGCTACCGGTGAGATGAGTAGGGCGGGTGCAAGCCGCGTAGATCGCACGCGGGTTGCACCCGCCCTACGCGATCAGTTGCTGCTGACGCGACGTACGCCGGATTCCGGCAGCTTGACCTGGGCGGCCACGCTGCCCTGGGCGGAGAACAGCACCAGGTGGTCGGCGGCGACGCGGATGCCGACCGACTGGCCGGGCTGGTGGTCGGCATGGCTGGGGAAGATCGCTTCCAGCTGGGTGCCGGTCGGCAGTTGCAGGCGGTACAGGGTGGCGGCGCCGAGGAAGGTCTTGCCGACTATCTGCGCCTGCAGGGCGCTGTCCGGGGCGTAGACGATATCGTCCGGGCGCAGCAGCACATCCACCGCGCTGCCGGTGGCCCAGGTGTAGGCGCGGTTGCCATGGATCACGCCGAGCTCGGTGTGCACCGTGTCCGGGCTCTGCAGCTGGCCGCGGATGAAATAGCCCTGGCCGACGAAGCTGGCGACGAAGGGCGTCAGCGGTTCGTGGTAGAGGTTGTAGGGCGTGTCCCACTGCTGCAGCCGGCCTTCGTGGAAGACTCCGACATGGTCGCTGACGGCGAAGGCTTCTTCCTGGTCGTGGGTGACCAGGATGGCGCTGGTACCGCGCGCCTTGAGGATGTCACGCACCTCGTGGCTGAGGCGTCGGCGCAGCTCGCCGTCGAGGTTGGAGAAGGGCTCGTCGAGCAGCAGCAGCTGCGGCTCTGGGGCCAGGGCGCGGGCCAGGGATACCCGTTGCTGCTGGCCGCCAGACAGCTCGTGCGGGTAGCGCTTGCCCAGGTGGGCCAGTTTGACCAGTTCCAGCAGCTCGGCGGTGATCGTGTCGCGCTGCGGATGCTTGCGGATGCCGAAAGCGACGTTCTCCGCCACGCTCAGGTGGGGGAACAGCGCGTAGTCCTGGAACACCATGCCAATGCGGCGTTTTTCCGGGGCCAGGGTGAAGCCGGCGCGGGAGATGATTTCGCCACCCAGCTCGATCTCGCCTTCCAGGATCGGCTCGAAGCCGGCGATGGCGCGCAGGGTGGTGGTCTTGCCGCAGCCGGAAGGGCCGAGCAGGCAGCCGATGTCGCCGGCGTTGAGGTGCAGGTTGAGCGTCTGCACCACACGGTGCTCCTGGTAGCCGCAGGCAAGGTCCCGCAGGCTCAGCAGCAGGGCAGGGCTCATGGCAGCTGGAGGCCCGGTGCGACCAGCATTTCCATCAGGGCCTTCTGTGCGTGCAGGCGGTTCTCGGCCTGGTCCCAGGCGAAGGCGCGCGGGTCGTCGAGCAGGTCTTCGCTGATTTCCTCGCCACGGTGGGCCGGCAGGCAGTGCAGGAAGATCACCGACGGATCGGCGGCGTCCAGCAGGGCGCGGTTGACCTGGTAGGGGGCGAACAGCTTGAGGCGCTTGGCGGTTTCTTCTTCCTGGCCCATCGAGGTCCACACGTCGGTGCTCACCAGGTGCGCGCCACGCACGGCTTCGCGCGGGTCGCGGACGATCTGCACGCGGTCGCCGGCGGCTTTGAGGAATTCGGCCTTGGGCTCGTAGCCTTCGGGGCAGGCTACGCGCAGCTGGAAGTCGAACTGCTGCGCCGCCTCGATATAGGTGTTGCACATGTTGTTGCCGTCACCGACCCAGGCCACGACCTTGCCTTGGATGCTGCCGCGCTGCTCGACGAAGGTCTGCATGTCGGCCAGCAGCTGGCAGGGGTGCAGGTCGTCGGACAGGCCGTTGATCACCGGGACCTTGGAGTGGGCGGCGAACTCGGTGAGGGTGCTGTGGGCGAAGGTACGGATCATCACCCCATCGAGCATGCTGGACATGACGATGGCGGTGTCGCTGATCGGCTCGCCACGGTTCAGCTGGGTGTCACGCGGCGAGAGGAAGATGGCCTGGCCGCCGAGCTGGATCATGCCGGCCTCGAAGGACAGACGGGTACGGGTGGAGGCCTTCTCGAAGATCATCCCCAGCACGCGGCCCTTGAGGGGCTCGAACAGCACGCTGCGCTGGCGCAGGTCCTTCAGCTCGATGGCTCGACGGATCAGCCCACTCAGTTCCTGAGGGGTGCAATCCATCAACGAGAGAAAGTGCCTGGCGCTCATCATTCATTACCTTAATTTCAACAACCATCGCCGCTGCGGTTTTTCGGGGAAAAGCAGTCCGTACAGCGGCTGGAGCCGCACGGGGGCGACAAACGGGGGAGGCGCGATCTTATAAGGAAATGTCGCGGCGTGCCAGCAAGGGGCGGATCGGCCCGGTACGCGGGGGCTTGAGTGGGTTGTGGTCGGGCGGATTCGCGTGGTCTGGACTGGCTATTGGCCAGTACTTGGGCAGGTGGAAACGGGGCCCGCATGGGGCCCCGCATGAGGCTTCAGAGGCCGGCCAGTTTCAGGCGGTTGGCCTGTTGCCGGTACACGGTCACCGGGCTGGTTTCGAACAGGCTGCTCAGGCCGAGGAACTGGTTGACCTCGTCCAGGTGGTTCATCCGGTAGTCGTCGCGGATCACCATGCCCATGTGCGAGCTGCAGCGCTCGACGAAACCGTCATTGGCGACGCCGGAGGCGAAGGCCAGCGAGGCAGCGGTGGTGATCAGGTCCATCGGATCCAGTACGTTGGTCACCGGCGAGGTGCCGCTCCAGGAGTAGTAGCTGATGCCATTGACCTTGTAGGCACCTTCGCCGCAAGCGGTGGTGGGGATGCCCTGCGGGAACTTGGCGTTGAACGCCGCCGCGCCTTCGCTGTTGAGCGACTCGAGGGCGCCGAGGGCGTTCTGCGGCGTCTGGCTGGTGCTGCCGGAGAGGAAGTGGATGACACTGCCAATGGCATTGACCAGGCCGGCCACGATGGCCTCGCCATTGGAACCCTCGGGGATCTGGCGAATCAGGTCGGCGACCGCCGAACCCTTGTGCGGGGCGCCGACGCTGGTGACCGAGGCGACCAGATCCGGGCGTACCGCCGCGACATAACGCACGGTTGGCCCGCCATGGCTGTGGCCGATCAGGTTGACCTTGGCTTTGCCGGAGATCGCCACGATCTCCTCGACCTCCTTGATCAGGTCCTCGCCACGCTCCTCCGAAGTGCCCATCTGCACGACCTCGGTGGTGTACACGCTGGCGCCATCCGAGCTGAGGGCGGAGGGGATGCCGTACCAGTAGTCGATGCCGAGCATGCTGTCCCAGCCCAGCATGCCGTGGGCGAGGACGATCGGGTATTGGGTCTTGG
>JBOFCR010000192.1:0-2005 GCA_051646165.1 Pseudomonas sp.
CAGAAAGGTATTGTTGCTGCCGTTGGCACCCAGTTACTGGATGTTGAGCAGCAGCGCGACGAGCTGCTGGCGGCGCTGGCGGCGGTTATTGAGTGGTTCGACATGGAGGCAGACCACTCAATCGCGCCTGATTTCATGAAAAGAGTTGAGGCTTGTGGCAAATCCGAAGATATGGCGCGCGCCGCAATCGCCAAAGCCAAAGGCGGTGCCGCATAAGCGCCGCAGTAGATACCAGCGCGCCCCTTGCGTAAGGGGCCATAGATTGACCACCAGAGGACCAACCCCCATGAATGCACCAGCAAAAACCGAGATCGCCGAGCAGGTGATTGAAACCTTCATCCCTGTCGCGCCCTGCATGTATAGCGACATCCCGAGCGATGTTTACCACGGCAGCGCGGGCGAATCGAAAAGCAGCCTGGATCTGGCGCTGATATCCGGCCAGCACTACCGCTACTACAAGATTGACGGCAACCAGCAGAAAGAAACTGTGCCGTTCCGTGAAGGCAAGATCCTGCACAAGATCGTGTTGGAGTTTGACGACTTCGAAAGCGAATACGCCATCGAGCCGGTATGGCCGGAAGATGCCTTTGTTGGTGCAGACCAGATGAAGGCGGCCATCGAAGAGTACAACGCCGGTCTCGAGAAGCGCCCAGAGCTGCAGGAGCTGGCTGATGCCATTGAGGCGTACAACGCCAAGTTGACCCCACCCATCGAGCTGGGATCCACGGTGGGCGATGCCGAGGCAGCATACTGCCAGCTCCCAGAGAGCTTCCAGACCATCGGCGAAGATGACAAGCGCACAGCTACAGCGCTCAAGGCATGCGTCAAAGCCTACAACGATACGCTGACCAAGCCACTCAAGAGCAAGGGCAGCTATCAAGCCGTGCTCGAGAACTACGCCAAGATTGGCGCCAAAGAGCTGGAGCGAGCAGAGCGCATTGCCACGCTGCCGGATCCCCTCCCACTCAGCGGCACCAAAGCGGAAATGGCAGAGCGGATCCGCACCTTCAATCCTGACGCGAAATTCCTCGACGAGCTGAAAGAGCAGTTCCGCGAGCAAGCTGGCGACAAGGTGATCGTGACCAATAACGAATACATCCACGCCCTGCGCTACCGCGAAGCTGTCCTGAATCATCCGGAGGCAGCCGTGCTGCTGGATGAGGGCGAGGCAGAGACCAGTATCTACTGGAACCACCCAGAAACGGGGGAGCTGCTGAAATGCCGGCCTGACTGGAAGCGCCCGGATCATGTGCTGGTTGACCTGAAATTTGTGCGCAACGCCAGCGAAGCGGCATTTGCCCGCGATGGCTCGGCCCACAACTACCACATTCAGGACGCCCACTACACCGACGGCTATGAAGCGGTAACCGGACACCCGGCCAGCTTCGTGTTTATCGCGGTGGAGAAGGACGGCCCCCTTGGTCATGACGTCTACAAGCCCATCATGGTCGGCGTCTACTTCTACGGGCAGGAGGATCGGCGCCGCGGCCTTGAGCTGCGCGATATGGCAGTGCGCAACATCGTCACCTGGCGCAAGGCTAATTACTACCCGGGCCACGATGGCATGGGCGAAATCAACGTGCCGCAGTACCAGGCGGCAGCAGAACGCCACCGCATCAACAACGAAGAGCCATTCACCCCCACCGTGATCAGTCATGAGCCGGTGGCCGAAGAACTCCCAGACAGCCTCTTCTAAGGAACATCGACATGGAAAATACAGTAGCAACCCAGAGCGCGGCCCCTGTGTTGGCCAATGAGCGCGGTCAGGCAAACATGCTGAGCCTGATGATGAATATGGATTTCATGGCGAGCATCGACAAGATGGCAGCCATGATGGCCAGCGGCAAGGCCACCGTGCCGCAACCACTGCGCGGCAATCAGGCCGACTGCTTTGCCATCTGCTTGCAAGCGGTGCAGTGGGGTATGAACCCCTTCCCTGTGGCGCAAAAAACCCACCTTGTCAACGGAACGCTCGGTTATGAGGCCCAACTGGTCAACGCCGTAG
>JBOFCR010000201.1:0-2733 GCA_051646165.1 Pseudomonas sp.
CATGCAACTCCGCCAGGCGTCCGTGCAAATAGCGCTCAATCTTATCCAGCAAGCGCGCAAAGACACGATTCTCATAGATGCCATAGTGTTGCCGCTGACCGAAAACTGACCCAGTAGAGGCTGTTCTGCCGACTGAAAACTGACCCAGGTGTTCAACTGCTTCTGCTCAATTTTTGAGCAGGAGAACACAGGGTGATCAGTATGGAAATGATGGGCAAAATTCGCCGGATGTATTTCCGCGACAAGCTGTCGCTGCATGAGATAGCCAAGCGCACCGGGTTGGCGCGCAACACGATTCGCAAGTGGGTCAGAGCACCTGAGGCCAAGCCGCCGGTCTACCAACGCCGCGCGATCTTCAACAAACTCAGCCCTTTTCACACCACGCTGGAGCAGGCGCTAAAGGCCGATTCGCTGCGGCCCAAGCAACAGCGGCGCAGTGCCAAGGCGCTGTTGGCGCAAATCAAAGCCGAAGGTTATGACGGTGGCTACAGCCAGCTCACCGCGTTTATCCGTGCCTGGCGAGGGGGACAGGGCAAGGCGTCGCAGGCCTTTGTGCCGCTGACCTTTGCTCTTGGCGAGGCGTTTCAGTTTGACTGGAGCGAGGAAGGCTTGCTGGTCGGCGGCATTTACCGGCGTATGCAGGTGGCACATCTGAAGCTGTGTGCCAGCCGTGCGTTCTGGCTTGTGGCGTATCCGAGCCAGGGCCATGAGATGTTATTTGACGCCCATACACGCTCGTTCGGCTCCTTGGGCGGCGTGCCGCGCCGGGGCATCTACGACAACATGAAGACCGCCGTCGACAAGGTCAATAAGGGCAAAGGCCGGGCGGTGAATGCGCGCTTTGCGGTGATGTGCGCGCATTACCTGTTCGATCCGGACTTCTGCAACGTCGCCGCTGGTTGGGAAAAGGGCATCGTTGAAAAGAACGTGCAAGACAGCCGCAGGCGTATCTGGCTAGACGCCCAGGACTGCCAGTTTCACTCCTTCGAGGAACTCAATGCCTGGCTGGGCCAGCGCTGCCGCGCGCTTTGGAACGAGCTGACGCACCCTCAATACAGCGGGCTGAGTGTGGCCGAAGTGCTGGAGTTGGAGCGCGCTGAACTGATGCCTGTGCCAGCGCCATTCGACGGTTACGTCGAGCGGCCTGCGCGGGTCTCCAGCACCTGCCTGGTCAGCGTCGGGCGCAACCGCTACTCGGTGCCGTGTGAGTACGCGGGTAAGTGGGTCAGCAGCCGTTTGAATCCGACGCGAATCGAGGTGGTGGCTGACGACGCGCTGATCGCCAGCCATGTCCGCTTGCTGGATCGCGACCAGGTCAGCTATGACTGGCAGCACTACCTCCCGCTGATCGAACGCAAGCCCGGTGCGCTGCGCAACGGCGCGCCCTTTGCTGATCTGCCGGCGCCGCTGCGTCAGCTTAAGCACGGTCTGGGGCGTCATGCCGGCGGTGACCGGATCATGGCGCAAGTTCTGGCTGCCGTACCGGTCGCCGGGCTCGATGCGGTGCTGGTGGCTGTTGAGCTGGTACTGGAAAGCGGCAGCCTGAGCGCCGAACACATCCTCAATGTCGTGGCGCGCCTGGCCGCGACCGAACCACCACCCAGCGTCGAAACCCACTTGTCGCGCAAGGAAGCCCCCGTCGCTAACACGGCGCGCTACGACCGCCTGCGTGGCCAGGCCGAGGAGGTCGGTCATGCGTGATTTGATGGCGGAACTCAAGGAGCTGCGCCTGCACGGCATGGCCACGGCCTGGGCGGAGTTAACTGCACAGGGTGAGTCGAACACAGCCTCGTCCAAGTGGCTGCTCGAACACCTGCTGGAACAAGAGCACACAGATCGCGCCATGCGCTCGGTGAGCCACCAGATGAACATGGCCAAGCTGCCGATGCACCGCGATCTGGCCAGCTTCGACTTCAGCGCCTCCAGCGCCGACGCTCGCTTGATCAGCGAGCTGGCCAATCTGAGCTTTACCGACAACGCGCAGAACGTGGTGCTGATCGGCGGCCCAGGCACCGGCAAAACCCACCTGGCCACCGCACTGGCCGTGTCCGGCATCACCCGGCATGGCAAGCGCGTGCGCTTCTACTCCACGGTCGATCTGGTCAATCTGCTGGAGCGCGAAAAACACGACGGCAAAGCCGGGCGGATCGCCCAGGCACTGCTGCGCATGGATCTGGTCATCCTCGACGAACTGGGTTATCTGCCGTTCAGCCAGGCTGGCGGTGCGTTGCTGTTTCACCTGCTGTCCAAGCTGTACGAACACACCAGCGTGGTGATCACCACCAACCTGAGCTTCGCCGAATGGTCGAGCGTGTTCGGCGACGCCAAGATGACCACCGCCCTGCTGGATCGGCTGACCCACCACTGCCACATCGTCGAAACCGGTAACGAGTCCTATCGCCTGCAACACAGTAGCTTGGCGGCCCAGGCCAAGATCAAATCACGGGAGCGAAAGCGTAAGGGCGGCCAGGAACCGGAGGACGATGAGCCGTTCTGATTTCATGGCGACGACGGCCTGCTACATGGCTGCGTGTGGCAGGTCTTAAACAACTGAACTGGGCTAGCGAAGGAGTGGGGGCAACAGCAGCTGCGCTGGTAGACTTATCCACAGTTGCTGGTAACAAAATCAGCAATCCGCCCTGGGTCAAATTTCAATCGGCAGGGTGGGTCAATTTTCCATCAGCGCCAACACCAGGGAATCACTCGGGGGCTTACACCGCCTGATCAATGATG
>JBOFCR010000092.1:0-21034 GCA_051646165.1 Pseudomonas sp.
TGGGCAGCATCTGGTAGGCGCGCGGGCCGATCAGCGGCTGGTTGTCCTTGAGGAAGGACGGGGTGAAGTAGCGGCTGGGCTGGAAGTCGGCGATCACGTCCAGCTGGCGAAAGCGCGGCAGGTCGGTCTGGTCGACCAGCTCGACATGGGTCAGGCGGTGGCGCCCCGGCGTGGCCTGGGCGATGGCATCCAGGGCATCGCGTACCGCCTGGTCGCCGATGGTGTGGATATGCAGGTCGAAGCCGGCCGCCGACAGCTCACGGGCGTAGCGCTGCAGGCGTTCGGGGGTGAAGTAGTAGAGACCACGCGGCTCGACGCCGACCAGGCTGTGCTGATAGGGCTGGCGCAGGCGCGCCGTGGTGTTGTGCACGATGCCGTCGACATACAGCTTGATCTGGCTGACATGCAGCAGGCTGTCGGCGTCGCCGGGGGCGTACAGGGCCTTGAGGGCGGCCAGCTGCTCGTCGTCATCCAGCTGCGGGTAGGCCCACAGACCGAGGGTGGTACGGGCCTTGAGCTGGTCCCCGCGGGCGGCGCGCTGCCAGGCTTCGAGGTGGCCACGGCGCCAGAACACCCGGGCGTCGGCCACCGAGGTGATGCCGTTGCGCGCCAGCTCGTCCTGGCCGTAGAGCACGGCCTGGTAGTACACCTCCTGCAGCGCCTTCGAGGGCGGCAGGGCCTTGTCCATCACCAGGTCGCCGGCATTGTCGAGCACGATGCCGGTCGGTTTGCCTTGTGCATCGCGCAGGATCACCCCGCCCTCGGGGTTGCCTGCGGCCGCCTCGATGCCGGCCAGTTGCAGCGCCTTGCTGTTGAGCCAGTAAGAGTGCGAGGTCTCTTCCATGATGGCGATCGGGCGATCCGCCGCCACCTCGTCGAGCAGCGCGCGCGGGCTGCCGCCGGCCTCCAGCAAGGTATGCAGGGCGAAGCCGCTGCCCAGCAGCCATTCGCCCGGTGCCGCCCCGGCGCATTCGCCGATGGCATCCAGCCACTGGTCAACCCCGTTCTCGGTATCCAGCTGGCAATCGCCCTGGGCCTCGGAGGACGCATCCAGCACATGCGCATGGCTGTCCTGAAAGCCCGGCAGCACCAGGCGCCCGCCCAGGTCGACGTACTCGGTGTGGTCGCCGGCATGCTCCTCCATATCGTCCTCGCCACCGACCGCGAGGATCTCGCCCTCCTCGTCTATGGCCAGCGCTTCAGCCCAGGGCTGGGCACTGTTCACCGTGTAGATGCGGGCGTTGTGCAGCACCAGGCTGGCGACCGGTTCGGCGGCCCCGGCCAGGGGTACCAGGAGGGCCGTGCAGAGCGGCAGGCAGCGAAACATGGGGTAATCCTCAAAGCAAAAAAGCCATGCCGGGCCGGGTGGCAAGGCATGGCATAAAAGGGAGGTTGGTCAGCTCCCTCAATGGAGCAAGTAAAGACCAGTCGCGGCTAGACCAGCCGTGGCATGTTCTTAGTTACACAGTGGATACCGCCACCGCCGCCGGCGATCGGGTCGATGTTGACCTGAACGATGGCGCGCCCCGGATAGAGCTGGGTGAGCAGGTCCTTGCAGTACTTGTCCGCCGCCGCGTCGCCGAACTGCGGAACGATCACCGCGCCGTTGATCGGCAGGTAGTTGATGTAGCCCGGGGCGAAGTCCGGATTGTTCTGGCTGTACACGTTCTGGCGCGGCTTCAGGGGTGGCGGCAGGGTGTGCACGGTCAGCTTGCGGCCGTCGGCGTCGGTGGCAGCCTTGAGGATATTGAGGTGGGTGCGCGTCACCGCGTAGTCGTAGGACTTGGGGTCGTTGTCTAGGTTGGCGATGACCACCCCGGGTTTGACGAAGCGCGCGTAGAAATCCACGTGGGCGTCGGTGATGTCCTTGCCCTTGATGCCCGGCAGCCAGATGATTTTGCGCAGGCCGAGGTTGGCCTTCAGCTCGGCCTCGATCTGCGCCTTGCTCATGCCCGGGTTGCGGTTGCTGTTGATCCAGCAGCTCTCGGTCATGATCGCCGTGCCGTGGCCGTCGACCTCGATGCCACCACCCTCGCCGGTCAGCTGGCTGCCGATGTAGCTGGCGTCCATCTCGTAGCTCAGGGCATCGGCGACCTGGGTGTCGTTGCTGGCGGTCTGCTTGTTGCCCCAGCCGTTGAAGTTGAAGTCGACCAGGCCGCGTCCACCCTGCCCGTCGAGCACGAAGCAGCCGCCGTAGTCACGTACCCAGATGTCGTCCAGCGGCATAGTCAAAAACTTGATGTTGCTGGTGCCGCACTTGCTCTTGGCCTGGCTCAGCTGGTTGGCGCGGCACAGCACGGTCACCGGCTGGTACTTGGCGATGGCCTTGGCCAGGGTGGCCACGGTGTTGTTCACCGCCGTGGCCCAGTCGTCCCAGATCGATGCCGAGGCGGCGAAAGCGAGGAACACCCGCTCCTGCGCCTCGCCTTCATCCGGCATATACCAGCTGCCGGCCAGGGCGGCACGCACCCGCGGCGCGCTGATGCCCAGGCCCAGGGAAGCGACGGCGCCAATACCGGCGGCCATCGTCAGGTGTTTCATGAAATCGCGACGCGTAGACATGGAGTGTCCCTCTTCTGGTGGAGTTGTGATGCCGCCCGCAGCCGGACGGCCCGCCATCAATGGCTTGCTGCTCCCTGGCACAACGCACAGGCCGGCGGCCCGGCGCCGGCTCAAAAGGTCTTGTTGACGCCCAAAACCAGGGTCGCCGCGCAGACGTCGTCGAAGCCCATGTAGTTGGCGCACTCGCTGTCGGCGAGGTCGGTGTCGACGTAGCTGGCCGACCAGTTCAGGCCCAGCAGCTCCTTGCTCAGCTTGATCTGCCACTCGTTGTAGCTATCGCGATCGTCGCCGGAGTTGTCGACCAGCAGCGGGTCCTTGAGGTCGACCTTGCCGTAGCGCAGGTCCAACGCCACTTCGGCCGGCAGCGTGGTGCCGTAGCCGACGTAGCTGTACAGGTAGCTCTGGTCGCCGCCGAGGTTGTCGGAGTAATAGGCACCGACCTTGGCGCCGTAGACCGTCAGCTGGCTGAAGTACTCGCCATAGTTGAGCGCGCTCTGGCGTGGGTATTCGTACTGGTAGTAGGCGGTGTCGAGGCTGATATCGTCGTTGATCTGCCAGTTGTAGCCGGCGTAGTAATCAATCTCCTGACGGGTCTTGCTGCCCAGGCCGAAGTCGACGTTGGAGCTCCACACCCCGGCATACAGGCCGCTGCTGTGGCTGAGCGTGGCCGAGCCCTGCAGGGCCGGGTCGTTCTGCGTCTGCGAGATGCCGCGGGTGCGGTAGTCGCTGTAGACGCCGGCATCCAGGTACAGGCTGAAGTCTTCGTTCAGCTCGATGGCCTGGCTGAGCCCCCAGGGGGCGAGCAATACGGTGGCCAGGGCGGCCGTGGGCAGGTACTTCATGGGTGGTTCCTTTCTTGTTGTTTTCGGATTCGCGGGCATGGCTACGCCGCAGTGCCCGGCAGCTCAGAGCTGGCGGGACACCGGCGGGTGCATGGGTCAGTGGGCGGTGGTCTTGAAGGTGGTCCAGGTGCGCATGCGTGCACGCATCGAGCGCTGCGGGATGTCCTTGCCGGCAATCAGGCGCTCGTAGGTGGCGTCGTCGGCGTAGATATCCGGGTTATTGCGCATGTCGGCATCCACCAGCGGCCGCGCCGTGGCGCTGGAGGTCGGATAGCCGGTGGCGTTGCTGATCGCCGCCATGTTTTCCGGGCGCATGATGAAGTTGATGAAGGCGTAGGCGTATTCCGGCTGCCTGGCGTCCACCGGGATGGCCATGGTGTCCATCCAGATCGTCGTACCCTCACGCGGGATGTGGAACTGGAAGTCCACTTTCTTGCCGGCCTCCTTGACCGTGCGCTGGGCCTGGGTGACGTCACCGCTGTAGCCGAGCGACAGGCACAGGTCGCCGTTGACCAGGTCGGTCACCGGCTGCGACTGGAACTTGCGGATATACGGCTTGATCGACACCAGCAGGTCGCCGGCGGCCTTGAGGTCTTCCGGCTCGGCACTGCGCGGCGGTCGGCCGAGGTAGTTGAGGACCACGGCCAGCACTTCGTCCGGCGAGTCGATCATGGAGATGCCGCAGTCGGCGAACTTGGCCGCATTCTCCGGCTTGAACAGCAGGTCGAGGCTGTTCACCGGCGCATTGGGCAGGCGCTTGGCAATTGCCTCGGCGTTGTAGGTGATGCCGATGCTGCCCCAGGTGTAGGGCACGGTGGCATGCCGCGAGTAGGGATACTTGGTCTGCAGGCGCTGCAGGCCGGGCTCGATCTCGCCGAGGTGCTTGAGCTTTTCCGGCTCGAGCTTCTGCAATGCACCAGCGCGCATCAGGCGTTCAGCCACGGTGTCACCGGGGAAGATCAGGTCGTAGCCGCTGTTGCCGGACATCATCTTGGCTTCCAGGGTTTCGCTACTGTCCATCACGTCGTAGATCACCCGGATGCCGGTTTCCTTGGTGAAGTTGGCGATGGTGTCGGCGGCGAAATAGTCGGCCCAGTTGTACAAACGCAGGGTCTTTTCCTCGACGGCAGCCGAGGCCTGGGCGCCGTACAGCGCCAGTGCAGCGATCAACAGTGTGTTCTTGGCATTCATGCTCAGACTCCTTGGTGATTCCAGCGCACGTGGGTTTGCCGACCGTCCAGGCCCAGCAGCGGGCCGTACATTTCCGGGCGGCGGTCGCGGTAGATGCCCCACGTCAGGCGCTCTGAGCCCATGGCGGCCAGGTCCAGCTCGCGCACCAGCACGCCGCTGGTGTCGCGGTCGGCTTCGGCGAGCAGCTTGCCCTTGTGGTCGGTGATGAAGGACGAGCCGTAGAAGCTCATCTGCAGCGCCGGGTCGCTGGTCGCCACTTCGCGGCCGACGCGGTTGGCGGCCACCACCGGGATGATGTTGGCAGCAGCATGGCCACGCTGGGTCAGCTGCCAGTGGTCACGCGAGTCGAGCGCCGCGGCGCCCGGTTCGGAGCCGATGGCAGTGGGGAACAGCAGGACTTCGGCACCTTGCAGGGCCAGGCAACGCGCGGTTTCCGGGAACCACTGGTCCCAGCAGATGGCCACGCCGAGGCGGCCGTAAGCGCTGTCCCATACACGGAAACCGCTGTCACCGGGACTGAAGTACTCCTTCTCCTGGTAGCCGATGGCGTTGGGAATGTGGGTCTTGCGGTACACGCCGAGCAGGCGGCCATCGGCATCGGCCAGCGCCAGGGAGTTGAAGCAGGCATTGCCGGCCTTCTCGAACCAGGACAGCGGCAGAACCACGCCAAGTTCTCGGGCCAGAGCGGAGAAGCGTTTGAGCACGCGGCTGTCGGCGAACTCCTCGGCCAGCGCCAGGTGCTGGTGATTCTGCTCGATGCAGAAGTACGGGGTGGCGAACAGCTCCTGCAACAGGATGACCTGAGCGCCCTGGGCCGCAGCTTGGCGCACCAGGCGCTCGGCCTGGTCGAGGTTATCGTCGAGGTTCCAGCTGCAGGCGAACTGGGTGGTGGCGACCTTGAGCATGCTCATCAGCTCCACACCGGCCAGGCTGGCTGCTGCTGGGTGATGCAGTGCACCCCGCCGCCACCGTGGGCCAGATTGTTGATCTGCACCGGCACCACTTCGCGGCCCGGGAAGGCCATGCGCAGGGTGGCCGCAGCCTCCTCGTCGGCGGCGATGCCGTAGGCCGGCATGATGATGGCGCCGTTGGCGATGTAGAAGTTGGTGTAGGAGGCGCAGAACACTTCGGCCTCGGTATCCACCGCTTCGCTGGCCTCGAACAGTTCGAGCATCTCGAACTTGCGCCCGCGGGCATCGGTGGCCAGTTCCAGGGCACGGCGGTTCTCGCGCACCACTTCGGCGTACACCGAGGACTGGTCGCGGGTGGCGTCGACCAGCAGCGCGCCAGGACGGGCGAAGGCGCACACGCCGTCGATGTGGCCGTCGGTCATGTCACCAGTGACGTGGTCCGGGTCGCCCGGCAGCCAGATGGTCTTCTTCACGCCGAGCAAGCGAGTGAAGATTTCCTCGATCTCGGCCTTGCTCATGCCCGGGTTGCGGTTGGCGTTGAGCAGCACCGACTCGGTGGTGATCAGGGTTCCGTCGCCGTCGACGTGAATGGCGCCGCCTTCGTTGCTCAGCGGGGTGCCGAAGCACTCCAGACCGAGGCCGTTGAGGATACGCCGGGCCAGGCCCTCGTCGAGGTCGTGGTCGGACTTGCCGCCCCAGGAGTTGAAGCGCCAGCTGACCCCGGCCACGCCGCGCTGCGGGTGGCAGATGAAGCTCGGGCCGGAGTCGCGGCACCAGCTGTCGTTGACCGGCAGCTCGATCAGTTCGATGTTGGCGCCGCACAGTTCGCGGGCACGGAACGCCGCCGAGCGGTCGACCACCATCTTCACCGGCTCGAAGCGGGCGATGGCATTGGCCACGCGGGCGAAGTCGACCTGCACCTCGGCCAGGGTCACGCCCCAGCCGGATTCCCACAGCGGCTGGTTGTGCGGCCAGACCATCCAGGTGGCGGCGTGCGGAGCCCATTCGGCGGGCATGAACCAAGCGTTTTCTGCGACTGCGTTATGCTGCATACAAGTGCCTTCAGTTAAGTCTTTGTTATCACTGAAAACCGCGAATGCGGTGATGGCTTGCATGCTAGGCCTGTGAAAACGGCGCAACAAACGATAGATTTTCCACAATCCTGATTAGACAGGCTTATCAGTCATGCTCAAACACTGGCCCCCACTGAACGCCCTGCGCGGCTTCGAAGCCGCCGCCCGCCTGGGTAGCTTCCACAAGGCCGCCGAGGAGCTGCACCTCACCCAGTCGGCGATCAGCCAGCAGATCCGCAGCCTGGAAGGCTTCCTCGAACAGCCGCTGTTCTTTCGCAGTGGACGCAGCGTCAGCCTGACCGATGCCGGGCATGACCTGCTCAGCACCACGCAATCGCTGCTGCAGCAACTGGCCGTGGGCATCCGCCGCCTGGAACAGTACCGCAAGCCCAACCAGCTGGTGGTCAACACCACCCCGGCCTTCGCCCGCCACTGGCTGGTGCCGCGCCTGGGCGAGTTCCACCGCCTGCACCCGGAGGTCGACCTGTGGCTGTTCACCAGCGACGAGGTGCCGGACATGGCCAGCCAGACCATCGACCTGGCCGTGCGCGACGACCTCAGCGCCCAGGCCGAATGCAGCTTCCGCGTGCTGTTGGAGGACCGCCTCTATCCGGCCTGCCACCCCAACCTGCTGGCCACGCCCGCAGGCCAGCGCACCACCCTGCATGGCGAGCGCGAGATGGACTGGAGCCACTGGCAGGTGCAGGGCGGCGCGGATATCGGCCAGCACAGCCAGGGGCTGAACTTCTCCGACCCTGGCCTGCTGCTGGATGCCGCCTGCCAAGGCCTGGGAATCGCCCTGGTCAGCGAGCTGCTGGCCTCCACCGCCTGCGCGCAGAAGCTGCTGCAACCCTTAAACGGGCAACGGGTGCGCGGCCCGCGCTGGACCTGGCTGGTACACCGCGACAGCGAGAGCGATCCACTGACCCAGAGCTTCTGCGATTGGCTGACGACAGCCCTGCAGGCTGGCGCTGCGTAGGGCGGGTGCAACCCGCGAACACCGGCAACGCGGGTTTCACCCGCCCTACCCGGCTGACCGCAGATCGCCAGCAAGCTGGCTCCTGCCAGCCTTAAAATTCAGCCATAAAAAAGCCCCGCCAAGACGGGGCTTTTTCAACTCAGGGTGAAGATCAGGCCGGGGTGGCCAGTTTCTTCAGCTCCTGGTCACGCAGCTCGCGGCGCAGGATCTTGCCGACGTTGGTGGTCGGCAGGCTGTCGCGGAACTCGACCGAACGCGGCACCTTGTAACCGGTGAGGTTGCCACGCATGTGCTCCATCACCTGGTCCTTGCTCAGGCTTTCGCCCGGTTTGACCACCACGAAGACCTTGATCGCCTCGCCCGAACGCTCGTCCGGGATGCCGATGGCGGCGCACTGCAGCACGCCCGGCAGGGTGGCGAGCACGTCTTCCAGCTCGTTCGGGTACACGTTGAAGCCGGACACCAGGATCATGTCCTTCTTGCGGTCGACGATGCGCATGAAGCCGTCGTCCTGGATGATGGCGATGTCGCCAGTCTTCAGCCAGCCGTCGGCATCGAGCATTTCATCGGTGGCGTCCTGGCGCTGCCAGTAGCCCTTCATCACTTGCGGGCCCTTGACGCACAGCTCGCCACGCTCGCCCAGCGGCTGCTCGACACCCGCGTCGTCGATGACCTTGCACAGGGTCGACGGAACCGGGATGCCGATGGTGCCGATCTGGATGTTCTGGAACGGGTTCACCGAGACCACCGGGCTGGTTTCGGTCATGCCGTAACCTTCGCAGATGGCGCAGCCGGTGACATCTTTCCAGCGCTCGGCGCTGGCCAGTTGCAGGGCCATGCCGCCGGACAGGGTCAGTTTCAGCGCGGAGAAGTCCAGGGCGCGGAACGCCTCGTTGTTGCACAGGGCAACGAACAGGGTGTTGAGGCCGACGAAGGCGGTGAACTTCCAGTTGCCCAGTTCCTTCACGGTGCCCGGCAGGTCGCGCGGGTTGGTCACCAGGATGTTGTGGTTGCCGGTGAGCATCATCGCCATGCAATGGAAGGTGAAGGCGTAGATGTGGTACAGCGGCAGCGGGCAGATGACGATCTCGCAACCTTCATTGAGGTTGGAGCCCATCAGCGCCTTGGATTGCAGCATGTTGGCGATCAGGTTGCGGTGCGTCAGCATCGCGCCCTTGGCCACGCCGGTGGTGCCACCGGTGTATTGCAGCACGGCCACATCGCCGTTGCTCGGGCTGGCCTCGGTGACGTTCTTGCCACGGCCCAGGGCCAGGGCGGCGTTGAACTTGACGGCTTGCGGCAGGTTGTAGGCCGGCACCATCTTCTTCACGTACTTGACCACGGCGTTGACCAGCAGGCGCTTGAGCGGCGACAGCAGGTCGGCTACCTCGGTGACGATGACGTGCTTGACGCCAGTCTTGGGCAGCACTTCCTCGGCCAGGTGGGCCATGTTGGCCAGGCACACCAGGGCCTTGGCGCCGGAGTCGTTGAACTGGTGTTCCATCTCCCGCGCGGTGTACAGCGGGTTGGTGTTGACCACGATCAGGCCAGCACGCATGGCGCCGAATACCACTACCGGGTATTGCAGGATGTTCGGCAGCTGCACGGCGATGCGGTCGCCGGGCTTGAGATCGGTATGGTTCTGCAGATAGGCGGCAAACGCGCCGGACAGCTCGTACATCTCACCATAGGTAAGTGTCTTGCCCAGATTGCTGAACGCAGGCTTGTCGGCGAAGCGTTGGCAGGACTGTTTCAGTACGGTCTGAATATTGGCGTACTGGTCGGCATCGATCTCGGCAGCGATCCCGACAGGGTACTTGTCCTTCCAGAAGTTTTCGGTCATGGAAGCCTACTCCTGAGCTACAGCTGTGTTCACCGCGCGTATGGCGGCGATTTGTTGTGATGAGTGTGCTTTTTTTGTGCACCAGTGCGGCAAAAAAGCGCGCCGAGAGTAGCAGCTTTGCCAGGGGTCGCCTAGCACCAAACCTGCCCTTGCCAGTCAAAAAAATGACCGATCATCGCTGATCGGTCATTAATTCAGGCCAGCCGGAAATGCCTGCCTAGCTTAGGCCAGGCAAGGCTTTCAGGCGATATCGCGCAGCTCACGGCGGAGAATCTTGCCGACCGGGGTCATCGGCAGGGCATCCTTGAGGACGATGTGCTTGGGCACCTTGTAACCGGTGAAGTTCTCGCGGCAGTAAGCCTTGAGCTCGTCGACGCTGACCCCGCCCTCGCGCGGCACGACGAACAACTTGACCGCTTCGCCAGACTTTTCGTCGGGCACGCCGATGGCCGCGCAGCTGGCGACTTTCGGGTGGGCCATGACCACATCCTCGATCTCGTTGGGGTACACGTTGAAGCCGGAGACGATGATCATGTCCTTCTTGCGGTCGACGATGCGCACGTAGCCGTCCGGGTCGATCACCGCGATGTCGCCGGTCTTGAACCAGCCCTCGGCGTCCAGCACCTCGGCGGTGGCTTCCTCGCGCTGCCAGTAGCCCTTCATTACCTGCGGGCCCTTGATGCACAGTTCGCCACGCTCGCCGATCGGCTGCTCGACGCCTTCGTCATCGATCACCTTGAGTGCGGTGCCAGCCACCGGGATGCCCACGGTGCCCAGGCGCGACAACGCGCCGTAGCAGTTGGTGGTGGCCACCGGCGAGGTCTCGGTGAGGCCATAGCCTTCGACGATGGAGCAACCGGTAATCGTCTCCCAGCGCTCGGCCGTGGCCTTGACCAGGGCAGTACCGCCGGAGTTGGTCAGCTTGAAGTTGGAGAAGTCGAGGTTCTTGAACTCCGGGTTGTCCATCAGCGCGACGAACAGGGTGTTGAGCCCCAGCAGCGCGGAGAACTTCCACTTGCCCAGTTCCTTGACGAAGCCCGGGATATCGCGCGGGTTGGTGATCAGCACGTTGTGGTTGCCGCTGACCATCATGCACATGCAGTTCGCGGTGAAGGCATAGATGTGGTACAGCGGCAGCGGCGCAATCATGATCTCGCCGCCCTCCTTCATCAGTGGCATGCCGTCGTCGCCAAGCTGCTGCAGGCAGTTGTGCACCTGCTGCATGTTGGCCACCAGGTTGCCATGGGTGAGCATGGCGCCCTTGGCCACGCCGGTGGTGCCGCCGGTGTACTGCAACACGGCCACGTCATCCAGGCCAACCTTGACCGGCTTCAGCGCATGACCACGCCCGGCCCGCAGCACGTCCTTGAAGGACAATGCCTGCGGCAGGTGGTAGTCCGGCACCATCTTCTTCACGTGCTTGACCACGCTGTTGATCAGCCAGCCCTTGAGACTCGGCAGCATGTCGCCCAGGCGGGCTTCGATCAGGTATTCGATGTCGCTGTCGGGCAGCACTTCCTGCACCGATTTGCCGAAGGTATTGAGGTACACCAGCGCACGCACGCCGGCGTCCTTGAACTGGTGGCGCATCTCGCGCACGGTGTACAGCGGGTTGGTGTTGACCACGATCAGGCCGGCACGCATAGCACCGAACACGGCAATCGGGTATTGCAGGATGTTGGGCATCTGCACGGCGATGCGGTCGCCGGGCTTGAGGTCGGTGTTCTTCTGCAGCCAGGCGGCGAAGGCCGAGGAATAGCGCTCCAGCTCGGCGTAGCTCAGCGTCACCCCGAGGTTGCTGAAGGCCGGGCGATCGGCGAACTTCTTGCAGGAGCGCTCGAACACTTCGACCACCGAACGGTAGGTGGTGAGATCGAGCTGGTTGGCTACGCCGGCCGGGCGCTTGTCGTCCCAGAAGTCAGGTTGCATTGTTTTTATTCCCCTTGACCTGAATGTGTCGGTACCTGCCGCATGCGGAAAGGTATCGCCGGAACTTAACAGCTCTGTCAGGTAAGGCAAATAGCTGGCGGCCGTCATTGATCGTGTGAATCTTGCCGAAGACATGACGCAGTGCCGGCCTTTGCGCTATAGCTATTGCTCAGCCAGTTCGAACCGCAGCGCCCCATGCCTCTTCGTCTGCTCGCCTTCCTCTTGCCGCTCGTTCTGCTGCTGCCTGCCGGCGCCGCGGAACTGCGCCTGGCCACCCTGGAATACCCGCCCTACTGCTCGGAACAGATCGCCGGCGGCGGCAGCATAGTCGAGCTGACCGTGCGCGCCTTCGCCACCCAGGGACAAACGGTGCGCATCGACTTCCTGCCCTGGGCCCGGGTTCGCGCCGACCTGCGCAGCGGTCTGTACCAGGGCGCCCTGGCCCTGTGGCCACAGGAGATCCGCGAGGAAAACCTGATTGCCTCGCGCCCGCTGTTCTACAGCCAGCTGGGGCTCTTCGTGCGGCGCAGCAAGCCGGTGCAGTTCCAGCAGGCTGGCGATCTGCTTGGGCGCAAGGTCGGCATCGTGCGCGGCTACGGCTATCCGCCGCACCTGCTGCACTCGGGCATCGTGCTGGAGGAAGCGGTGGACGACATCAGCAACCTGCGCAAGCTAGAGGCGCGGCGCTTCGACCTGGTGCTGCTGGAACGCACGGTCGGCGAGTACCTGATCGAGGGCGATGCCGAGCTGCGCGGCAAGCTGGTCTGGCAGGAACCGGCGCTGGAGCGCATCCCCTTGTTCGTCGGTTTCCGCCCGCCGCTGCCGGGCCAGCCGGACTGGGCCGCGGTGTTCGCCCGCGGCCTGCACGAGCTGCACGCCAGCGGCGAATACATGCGCATCCTGCAGCGCTACGCCCCGCGTCAGTAACGCTTTGCCTGGCTGAGCCGGCCATGCACAATGCCCGCTCCTACGGAACAAGGACCCTCCATGCAGCACAACGCCTACTGGCTCGCCGCCAAAGACGGGACCCAGCTCTATCTCAACCGCTGGTTCGCCGATGCCGAGCCCAGAGCCGTGGTGATGATCGCCCACGGCATGGCCGAGCACAGCGCCCGCTACGCGCGCCTGGCCGAAAGCCTGGTGGCAGCCGGTTACCAGGTCTACGCCCACGACCAGCGCGGCCATGGCCGCACCGCCGAACATGGCGTGCTCGGCCTGTATGCCGAGCAGGACGGCTGGAGCAAGGTGGTCGACGACCTCGCCGTGCTCAACCACCATATCCGCCAGCAGCATCCGCAGGCGCCGATCATCCTGTTCGGCCACAGCATGGGCAGCTACATCGGCCAGGCCTACCTGATGCAGCACAGCTGCAGCCTGCAGGGCGCCATCCTGTCCGGCTCCAACTACCAGCCGCTAGCGCTGTACCGCGCGGCCAGCCTGATCGCCCGCTTCGAGCGCTGGCGCCAGGGCCCGAACGGGCACAGCAAGCTGATCGACTTCCTCTCCTTCGGCTCGTTCAACAAGGCCTGCAAGCCCAACCGCACGGCCTTCGACTGGCTCAGCCGCGACCCGGCGGAAGTCGACAAGTACGTCAACGACCCGCTGTGCGGTTTTCCCTGCTGCAACCAGCTGTGGATCGACCTGATACAGGGCTTCCAGCAGATCACCCCGGTGCGCAACCTGGCGCAGATCGACAGCGACCTGCCGCTGCTGGTAATCGGCGGCGACCGTGACCCGGTCAGCGAGGGCAAGCGTCTTGCTGATCTGGCCGGTGCACTGCGCGCCGCCGGCATCAAGGACGTGCAACTGAAGATTTATCCCGACGCCCGCCACGAGCTGCTCAACGAGAGCAACCGCGACGAGGTCACCACCTACCTGCTCGACTGGCTGGACGCGACCCTCACCCACAGCCGTCAGCACCCCACACCTGCCCAGGAGCCCGCATGACCCAGGTCACCAACATCCCCTACGACGCCCTCGAAGTCGGCCAGCAGGCCAGCTTCGACAAGACCGTTGAAGAGCGCGACATCCAGCTGTTCGCCGCCGTTTCCGGCGACAACAACCCGGTGCACCTGGACGCCGCCTTTGCCGCCGAGACGATGTTCAAGGAGCGCATCGCCCACGGCATGTTCAGCGGCGCCCTGATCAGCGCGGCCATCGCCTGCCGCCTGCCCGGCCCGGGCACCATCTACCTCGGCCAGAGCCTGAAGTTCACCCGCCCGGTGAAGCTCGGCGACACCCTGACGGTGAAGCTGGAAGTGCTGGAAAAGCTGCCGAAAGGCCGGGTCAAACTGGCCACCCGCGTGTTCAACCAGAACGACGAGCAAGTGGTCGATGGCGAAGCCGAAGTGCTGGCGCCGCGCGCCGAGCAGACTGTGACCATGCCGGCCATGCCGCAGGTCAGCATCGCCTGATGCCCCTAGAGCCAGGGCCGCCTTGCGCGGCCTGGCTCTCCCCTCCTACTGCTTCTCTGCCGGCTCCGCCGCGTCCTGCACATTCACGCTGGCGGTCATCCCCGCACTCAACTGCAGCTTCTGCGGCAGCTCCTTGAGCCGGATCCGCACCGGAATGCGCTGGGCCAGGCGCACCCAGTTGAAGGTCGGCTCAACATTGGCCAGCAGCTGGCTGTCGGCAATGGCGTTGCGGTCGGTGATGCCGCGACTGATGCTCTGCACCTCGCCTTCCAGCACCACCCCGCCACCCATCAGGCGCACTCGTGCCGGCGCGCCGACCTGAATCTGCGGCAGCTTGGTTTCCTCGAAATAGGCCTGCACGTAGAAGGAGTCATCGACCACCAGTGCCATCAGCGCCTGGCCGGCCTGCACGTAGTTGCCCTGGGCCAGGTGCAGGTTGGTGATCTGCCCGTCGCGCGGTGCGCGCACCTCGCTGCGCGCCAGGTTGAGTTCGGCCACCTTCACGTCGGCCAGGGCCTCCTGGTATTCGGCACGGGCGATCTCGGCGGTGATCTGTGCGTTCTCGCGCAGCTCGGCGCTGATCGCCTGCGGTCCCAGGTGCACCCGGCGGCTGGCCTCGTGCTCACGCAGGCGCAATTGCTGGCGTCGGGTTTCGGCCATGGCGCGGGCCTTTTCCAGGGCGGTCTGGTAACGCTCGCGGTCGATGCTCAGTAGCAGGTCGCCGGCCTTGACCTGCTGGTTGTCGATAACCTTGAGTCCGACCACCCAGCCGGACACATCCGGCGCCACGATCACCACGTCGGCGCGCACCCGCGCATCGCGCGTCCAGGGTGACAGCATGTAGTAGTTCCACAGCCAGTAACCGGCGATCAAGGCGACTACCAGCAGGGCCAGGGTGACCAGCTTGGGCAATACCGCACGCATAAACAGACTCCTCGATCAGACGGAAAGCAGCGCCACCAGCGCCGCCAGAACACACACATAGAGGGCCACGTCGAACAACGCCTCGTGCCATATCCAGCGCGCCACACCAGCGCGCTGCAGACCCAGACGCAGCACGCCGGTCAGCAGCAGCGCCAGCAGCGCATAAATCAGCATCGGGCTGAGCAACACGCCGCCCCAGGCCCACTCATGCAAATCCATAGGCTTCCCCTTGTCGTTCGCACCACTGCCGCCAGCTGCCCTGCAGCTGCAGCAACGCGGCCTCGGCCAGGCGCAGTTCGGCGGATGCCGGCAGAGCCTGCAATGCCTGGCGCAGCTGTTCGGCCGGCTGTTCCAGGCTGTCGCGCTGCGCCAGTTGCGGGCCAGCCCGCAGCACCTGCTGCAACTGGCGCCAGAAGCCCTGCTCGGCCTCGCCCAGCGTCACCTGCGCCGCAGCCAGGCAGGCGCGCAAATGCAGCAATTCGTCACCGAGGTCGAGGCAGGCCACGCCATCGTCCCAGCGGCTGCGGGTTTCGCTGGGCAGCACCGGATAATGCCGGGCCAGCTGCAACAGGCGGTCGGCGATGCGCCCGCCGAACCAGTTGTCGGCACCGGGCAGGCTGCGCGACGTCAGGCGCAGCAGGTCGTCTAGGGTCGCGCGCAGCAGCCGACGGCCATGCCAGACCGGGTTCTGCAGGGTAATCAGGCGGAACGCCAGCACCGCGCAACCGACGCCGATCAGCATGGCGATGGCCTGGTTAAGAAAGGAGGCGACGTCGTAGACCATGTTGTTCTGCGGCGCGCAGAGCACGATGAAATGCAGGCAGAAAGAGGTCGCGGTGCCGGCCATTGCCGGCCTGGTCATGCCCAGCACGCCGAACAGCAGCGGCACGCCGAGCGCCAGGCAAAGTAGTGGGAAGCCGCTCCATTGCGGCAGCAGCAACTGGCCGACCACGAAGGCCGGCAGCAACGCGTAGAGAATGCCACGCAGGAAAGACATACCAATCAGCTCGGCATTCTCGCGGCTGGCAAACAGGCTGCACACCACCGCTGCCAGTAGCATCGCACCACTGGCGGCGGGCCAGGCGGTGAGCAGCCAGAACGCCGCCAGCACGATGAAGGTCAGCGCGCTGCGCAGGCCGTAAGCGGCGGCAGTCTGCAAGTCGCGGTGCCAGGAAAGAGCTTCGGGCGCATCCGCCGGTGCCACACCCTGCTCCACCGCCTGCAGCGCCTGGTGGGCAAGGAGAAACTGACGCAGCAACACGGCCAGGCGCACCAGGCAGAACTGCCGGGCCGGCGCATGGCGCTCGTCCTGCGCCTCCTGCTGCAGGCGCTCGCGCAGTGTCTGTACCGCCGTGGGTTGCGGGTCGGTCAGCACGTCCTGCACTGCGCTCAACCAGGGCACCAGGCCCCGCGCCTCCTCCGCCGACAGCTGGCGCCACTGGCGCGCCACGCCACGGGCCAGGCGCAGCAGGCTGAGCAGGTCGCGGGTCAGCACGCGCAGGGCACGGCCACGCTGGCGACCGCGCTCGCCCTCAAACCAGGCGTGTTCACGCTGGGCATCCACCGCGACTATCTTGCCGAGCACTTCGAGCAAGCCCTGGCGCATGTGCGGCGCACCGCTCAGCGCGGTGGTCACCGCCTGCATACCGGCCTGCCAGGTCTGGCGGGCCTGCTGCGCCAGCTGCAGCTCGACGCGCTGCGGCCAGAGCAAGGCGCTACTGGCCGTGGCGCAGAGAATGCCCAGGCAGATTTCCGTGCAGCGCGCCACAGCCTGGTCGAACACCAGCAGCGGCTTGCCAACCAGGGGCAAGCAGATGATCGCCACCGTGTAGCCGGCCAGCACGAAAGTGTAGGCCCAGGCACTGCGCAGCAGGGTCGAAGCGGCCGTGCACAGGCCCAGCCACAGCGCCATCACCAGCAGAAACAGCAACGGCGCCTGGGCGAACAGTCCCATGAACAGTACCGCCATGCAGGTGCCGACCAGGGTGCCAAGCAGCCGCGCCAACCCCTTCTGCACCACCATGCCAGACAGCGGCTGGGCCACGATGAAGGCCGTCATCAGCGCCCACTGCGGCTGCTCCAGATCGAAACGGAAGGCGCACCACAGCGCCAACCCGCCACCCAGCAGGGTCTTGCAGGCGAATTGCAGAGCATTGCGACTGGGCGAGAAAAACACCGACAAGGAATCGCGCACGGCAGCTACCGAATAAAGGTTCTATCTGAAAATAGCGGGTTCTGGAGGAAGATTTACAAGCAAGGCTAATTATTAGCCAGCTAAGTATTTTCGTCCAGCCGCAAATGGACAACCGGTAGTTGCAATTAATTAACTGATTATTTAATTATACAGACATGACCAGACCAAGCTCCGCCAAGCCCCCACGCCAGCCTGGCCGCCCTAGCGGCGACAGCCAGGCACAGCGCCAGCAGCTGCTCGCGATTGCCACCGAGGCCTTCGCCTACAACGGCATCCAGGCCACCAGTCTGCGCACCATCGCCGAGCGCGCCGGCGTCACCCCGGCTCTGCTCAACTACTACTTCGGCAACAAGCAAAAGCTGGTCGAGGCGATGGTCGAGGAACGGTTCCTGCCCCTGATCCAGCGCGCCTCCGAAGGCCTGCAGCAGGCCGGCGACGATCCTCAGGCGCTGGTCGCCGTATTTATCCGCGACCTCAGCCGCACAATGGCCGAACACCCCTGGGTATCTCAGCTGTGGGTGCGCGAGATCCTCTGCGACGGCGGCCAGCTGCGCGAGCAACTGATGAGCCGCGTGGCGCCCATGGTGCCGCTGCTGCTGGCCCAGCGCTTCGCCGCCGCCCAGGCCCGTGGCGCCCTCAATCCGGCGCTCGACCCACGCCTGCTGGTGGTTTCGCTGATGGGCCTGAGCATCCTGCCCTACGCCGCCGCGCCGCTCTGGCGCGGCATCTTCGCCAACCCGCAGATCGGCGACGACGCGCTGATCGAACACACCCTGGCCCTGTTGCGCCAGGGCATGGAGCCTTGAATGTCGCGCCTGCCCCTGTTCGCCCTGCCACTCCTGCTCGCGGCCCTGAGCGGCTGCCAGGGCAGCGCCGAGGAACTGCTCGGCAGCCTGGAGTGGGACCGTGTCGCACTGCCCGCCGAAGCCTCGGAAACCATCCTCAGCTGGCAGGTGGCCGAAGGTGACCAGGTCAAGGCCGGCCAGCTGCTGCTGGAACTCGACCCGCGTCGCCAGGATGCCCGCCTGGCCCAGGCCGAAGCCGATGTGGCACAAAACGCCGCACGCCTGGCCGAGCTGAGCAACGGCGCACGCACGGAAACCATCGACGCCGCCCGCGCCACCCTGGCACGCAACCGCGCCGAACTGGTCGACAGCGAACGCAACTTCCAGCGCATCGCCGCCCTCTACCAGCGCAAGCAGGTAGCCATCGCCGAGCTGGACCGCTCGCGCGCCGCCCGCGACCAGGCCAACGCCGCCACGCGCAATGCCGAAGCACAACTGCGCGAGCTGACCAACGGCACCCGCCCGGAACAGCTGGAACAGGCCGCTGCGGCCCTCGACGCCGCCCGTGGCAACCTGGCGCAACTGCGCGTCGACCGCGAGCACCTGAGCCTGCGCGCGCCACGGGCCGGGCGCGTGGATGCCCTGCCCTTCAAGGTCGGCGACCAACCGCCAGCTGGCGCCGAACTGGTCAGCCTGCTGGTTGGTGACGCGCCCTATGCACGGGTGTTCATCCCGGCCAGCGTGCGCGCTGAGGTGAAGATCGGCGACCCGATGCGCGTGTTTGTCGAAGGCATCGAGCAACCCTTCCTGGCCCACGTGCGCAGCATCCACAGCGAAGCCAGCTTCACCCCCTACTACGCCCTGACCGGCGACGACGCCAGCCGCCTGGTGTACCGCGCCGAACTGCTGCTCGACGGTGACGCGGCGCGCCAGCTGCCCGCCGGCCTGCCGCTGCATGCCGAGCGGGTGCGCGATGAGTGACAACGAACTGGTCATCCGCGCACGCGGCCTGAGCAAGCGCTTCGGCGCCCTCACCGCGGTCGATCACCTCGACCTCAGCGTGCCCCGCGCCGAAGTGTTTGGCTTCCTCGGCCCCAACGGCTGCGGCAAGTCCACCACCATCCGCATGCTCTGCGGCCTGCTGCTGCCCAGCGAAGGCGAGATCGACGTGCTCGGCTGCCAGATCCCGCGGGACGCGGAAGAGCTGAAGCGACGCATCGGCTACATGACCCAGAAGTTCTCCCTCTACGAAGACCTCAGCGTCTACGAGAACCTGGAATTCCTCGCCACCGTGCAGGGCCTGAGCCGCCGCGAAGCGCGCCAGCGCATTGAGGAAGTCATGGAGCGCTACTGGCTGGCCGACCGCCGCAAGCAGATGGCCGGCACCCTCAGCGGCGGGCAGAAACAGCGTCTGGCCCTGGCCGGCGCGGTGCTGCACAAGCCCGACCTGCTGCTGCTCGACGAACCGACCAGCGCGGTCGACCCACAGTCACGCCGGGAGTTCTGGGACTCGCTGTTCGAACTGGCCGACGCCGGTACCACCCTGCTGGTATCCACCCACTACATGGACGAGGCCGAGCGCTGTACGCGCCTGGGCATCCTCGACGCCGGCCGCCTGGTCGCCGACGGCAGCCCACAGGAACTGATGGACGCCCTGCCCGGCCACCCGCTGCTGATCCACTGCGCGCAGCCACGCCAAGCCCAGCGCGCCCTGGAAGGCAGCCTGCAGGTGCTGGCCATGGCCCAGATCGGCGCGACCCTGCGCGTACTCTGCGCCAGCCCCGACTCACGCGCGGCCATTGAAGCCCGCCTGCGCGAGCAGGGCATCAGCGCCGAACTGGAAGACGCCCCAGCCAACCTGGAAGACGTGTTCGTCAGCGTCACCCGCAAACCCTTGCAGGCCACGCCATGAACCTGCGCCGCCTGTTCGCCATCGTGATCAAGGAACTGCGCCAGCTGCGCCGCGACAAGCTGACCTTCGTCATGATCGCCGGCGTGCCGCTGCTGCAACTGGTGCTGTTCGGCTACGCCATCAACACCGACATCCGCGGCATGGAAGCGGCCGTGCTGGACCAGGCCAATACCGCCAACTCGCGCGAGGTGATCGCCGAGATCGCCTCCAGCCAGGTGCTCGACCTGCGCTACCACCTCAACACCCCGCAGGAAATCGACCGCCTGCTGCGCGAAGGCAAGATCAGCGCCGCGCTGGTGATCCCCAGCGATTTCGAGGCACGTTTGCAGCGCCATGACCGCGCGCCGCTGCAACTGGTGGTGGATGGCTCCGACCAGAGCGTGCAGGCCTCGGCGCGCCAGCTGGCGGCCTATCCGTTGCCCGGCTGGAGCAATGAGCAGGGCGTCGAGGTAGTCAATTTCTACAACCCGGAGCGCCTGGCGCCGCTGAACACGGTACCCGGACTGATCGGGGTGATCGTGACCATGACCATGGTACTGTTCACCGCCGTGGCCCTGGTGCGCGAGCGCGAGCACGGCAACCTGGAGATGCTGATCGCCACGCCGGTGTCGCCCTGGGAGCTGACCCTCGGCAAGGTGCTGCCCTTCGTCGGCATCGGCCTGATCCAGGTCACGGTGATCCTGGTGGTCGGCTACTGGCTGTTCGGTGTGCCGGTGCGCGGCTCGCTATTGGAGCTGTACGGCGCGTCACTGCTGTTCATCGTCGCCAGCCTGGCGCTGGGGGTGTACATCTCGACGCTGACCACCACCCAGTTCCAGGCCATGCAGATCGCCTTCTTCACCTTTCTGCCGCAGATCCTGCTGTCGGGGTTCATGTTTCCCTTTGCCGGGATGCCCAAGGTGGCGCAGTGGTTCGCCGAGCTGATGCCGCTCACCCACTACCTGCGCCTGGCGCGCGGCATCATGCTGCGTGAGGCGGGGTTGCTCGATTTGTGGCTGGAGATGGTGGTGCTGCTGGTGTTTGCCATTGTTCTGCTGGCGCTGGCGGTGACGAGGGTTAGCAAGCGGCTGGACTGAAACACGTGGTGTGGTGCGCTCGGGCTTCAAGCTGATTACGGAGTGCTTCTAGGCTTCTGGTTTCGCCCTCCCGGGCGAGTCACTTTTTCTTGTCTGGCCAAGAAAAAGTAACCAAAAAGAAGGCCACCCCTACATCCGGCCCCGGCTACGCCGGGGTTCGTTCACTCCATCATCGCTCCAGGGGCCCGCCGCGAAGGGCCATCCCTGGCCCATCGCGGCTCTCGCGGCATCCATGCCGCTCAACCCCTTGACTCGCTTTGCTCGCCCTTCGGGCCAGCCTGCGGCTGTTACTCCGCTTCGCTTCGTTTCACGACGATTCCGTTCACCCTACTGAAGGGGAAATGGGTGCTGCCTGGTGGTTCATCGATGCGGGACAAGAAAGAGCAAAAACCTTCAGGC